>JBGPKK010000099.1:0-16785 GCA_041485905.1 Vicinamibacteria bacterium | reverse complement strand
CTCGGAGACAAAATCGAGGCCGAACCATCGTCCGATACCGCGAGGCTCGCGCTGTACGACCAGGCGTACGCCAAGCTGCGAGCGGGGAACTGAGGGGCTGCGTAGGGCGGACCTTATGAGGTCCGCCGACGGGGCTGAGGCGCAATGTAGGGCGGACCTTATGAGGTCCGCCGAACGGGACCGGACCAGGAGGCAGATATGCATTCGAAAAGCCTGCGATACGCGTTCAGCGCAATGCTGTCGATCGCGTTCATCCCGGCGCGTGCCGCCCTGGCGCAGGTGCCGCCCGACATCGAGGCCGGGTTGATCAAGATCGGGCAGATCGTCGATCCGCCCTGCACGGCGAAGCTGTACCGGCCGCTGATGCCGGCCAACGACTACAACACGTACTGGCCGCCCAGGGCGTCCGCGCCGGCCAACATGAACCCGCTGTATCCGGGCATCACGATCGCGCACGACCAGTCGTTCGGTCCCAACGCCAAGGATGTGCTCGACATCTTCGCGGCCGACAAGGGCGGCGACAATCGTCCGGTGCTGATTTACGTGCCTGGTGGCGCCGGCAACAAGATCGAGCAGCAGGACCGGGAAGCCAACGCCTTCTACGACAACATCGCACGGTGGGCCACGAAGAATGGGATGGTCGGCGTGCTGGTGCAGCGCCACCCCGGGACCGGGAATTGGGATGACGGCGGGCGGGACATTTCACTCGCGGTCGACTGGGTGAAGGCGAACATCAAGAAATACAAGGGCAACCCCGATCGGATGTTCATCTGGGCGCATTCGGCGGGCAACGGACCGCTCGGCGTCTACATCGGTCATCCCGAACGTTGGAAGAACGGTGTCGCCGTGAAAGGCGCCGTCTTCATGTCCGGGAATCCGGTGCAAGGCCTCGGGGGCGCTCCCGGTGGCGGACGCGGCGCAGGCGCGCCGGGCGGAGCACCTCCGGCCGGCGGCCCTCCTGCGGCTGGTGGCGGCCCCCCGCAGGGGACAGGCGGACGTGGGAACGCCCCGCCGAACACCTGCGGTGTGGCGGGCGGAGCCGGGGGCGCAGAGGGCGCGATTAGCGGTCCGAGCGGTGTCACGCCGCCGGACCCGAATGCGGCTCGTGGCGGCGGCGGCCGGGGCCGCGGCGGCCCGCAACCGCTCGATGCGGCGGCGCAGGCCGAGCGCGACAACCTGCCCGGGTTCAAGAAGACCGACGTGAAGATCATGCTCGCGAGAGCCGAGCTCGATCCGGGCGTGACCGGCGCGATGACCGCGGCCGACATCGCCTTGCACGATGAACTGTGCAAGCTGGACGGTGAGAAGGCGAAGGACGGACTGGGCCATTGCCCGGCGATGCTCTACGCCAAAGGCGAGAGCCACATGTCCGAAGTGTTTTCGATCGACACGAAAGATACGACCGTGTCCGGACCGATCCTCGCCTGGATCAAGAAAGTGAAATAGGAGAAAGGCTGCGTATGAGAAGTCGGGTCATTCTCTTTGGCCTGTTGCTGACGATCGGCGGCAGTGTGTCCCTGTCCGCGCATCATTCGTTCGCCGCGGAGTTCGACGACACCAAGCCGCTGAAAATCACCGGCACGCTCACGAAGGTCGAATGGAGCAATCCGCACATCTGGTATTACGTCGACGTCAAGAACCCGGACGGTACGACGACGACGTGGGCGCTGTCTGGCGGCGCGCCGGGTCAGTTGATGCGGCGCGGGATCACGAAGGATCTCCTGAAAGTCGGCGCGACCGTGAACGTGGACGGGTTCATGGCGAAGGACGGTTCGCGTAACGGCTTCGGCCGGTCGGTGACCTACGCGGATGGCAAGAACGTGTTTACGTCGAACGCTCAGGATCAGCAGTCACGGTAGAGGATATGACCACACGCGTTGTTTTGGCCGGGCTGGCGATCGTCGCGTGCGCATCCGGCGCGGTGCTTGTGGCGCAGCCCTTTAGGGCTGCGAACCTGGCGCAGAACGCTGCGCGGCCCCCCGCTCAGGCCGTGGTCGCGATCCCGCGCGCCGCGGACGGGAAACCCGACTTCACCGGCACGTACCAGTGGCCGACCTATCTCCCCGGACAGGAGCGCGGACGTTCGGCCGCGACCGTCTTCGATCGCAAGAACTTCGCGCCGCTTAAGCCCGGGGGCGAGCCCTTCATTGAGCCGCGGACCGGCGATCCCCGTCACGACGAACCGCGCGACTTCTGCATGCCCGCCGGCCATCCGGGCGGCATCCTGTCGGGCAACGCCATGCAGTTCTTCCAGACGAAGGGCTATCTGGTGATGGTGCACGAATTCCAGCGTATGACGCGCATCATCCCGCTGGACGGCCGCCCGCACCGCAAGGGACTGGAGCCGATGTTCTACGGCGATCCTGTCGGCAAGTGGGATGGCGACACCCTCGTCATCGACACGACCAACTTCAAGCGCTGGCAGCTCGACGACTACTACTACACCGACCCGAAAGAATTCCGGACGCACAGCGATGCGTTTCACACGATCGAGCGCCTTCGCTGGAAGAACAAGGACGCGCTGTCCTACGAGATCACGATCGACGATCCGAAGGTCTTCACAGCGCCCTGGAAGCAGGAATTCGAGGTCGTCGCGAAGCCCGAATGGGACGGGCTCGGGCTGTTCGAGTACGTGTGCGAGGAGAACAACCGCTGCCCGGGCGGCCGGTGCGGCGCGAAGTAGGCAGCCGGAAAGATTTCACCATGTCGAAGCGACGCGAGTTCCTGACGGGCGCCGGCATCGGCGCCATCGCATTGATCGGGAGCGCCAAGGTGCAGGCGGCCGGCTGGACAGACGTCGAAGGGGCCAACGTGAAGACCGTGACCGATTTCTGTGGGGCATGGGCCACGCGGGACCTCGCACGCGTGCTGCCGTTCCTTGCCGCTGATTGCGTATACCGGATGACGGAGACCACGGCTCCCGCCAATGGCCATGACGGCGTCAGCGCGAGATTGAAGGCGTACGTCGAGGGCTCGACCGAGGTCGAGTTCCGCGTAATCGACACGTTCGCCACGGGACCGATCGTCATCAATCACCGCATCGACCGTTTCGTGTCGAGCCCCCCGTTGACGTGGGAAGGCGTCGGCGTATTCTTCGTCAAGGACGGCAAGATCAAAGAGTGGTCCGATTACACGATTCGGACCCAGCGCTAGGAACCATGAAGACCCTCATCGCGTGTGTTGGCGCGTTGACGATCGGGTTGGCGGCGCAACAACCGCCGGGAGCCCCGGGAGATGCCCCGGCCGACGAGCCGCCGAACCGGGCGCCACACCTCGACGTGAAATCGGCCAAGATCGTCGCCCAGACCTGCTCCCAGCCGTGATGTTCATCGAGCGCATCTGGCAGGACCTTCGGTCGCACGCCGTCGGTCGCCGCACGCGCTTCGATTCCCGGACATTGTTTCTTGTCGTCCCGCTGTTGCCGGTAGTCACGCTCGTCGCGGCGTTCGTGCCCGCCCGCCGCGCGGCGCGGGTGAATCCCACCGTCGCCCTGCGATGCGACTGAGATCCATATTTTCTGACCTCCCCAACACGGAGGTCGATTTCCAGCGCAAGAATCGCAGGGATCTTCTTGACTGAGCCCAGTCGCTGGGGATAGCGTGCCGACGTTGTCAGGCGCTGAATCTCCGGGAACTGACGAAATGAGAGGTGGACCGATGCGCGCGATCGTGAAGACGCTGGCATTGCTGGCGTGGACCGTTGTCATTCCAACCGCCGCCTTCGCACAGGCGGTCATTGCCGGTACGGTGAAGGACTCGTCCGGGGCCGTGCTCCCTGGCGTCAGCGTGGAGGCGGCCAGCCCCGCCCTGATCGAGAAGGTCCGCACGGCGGTGTCCGACGGCACCGGCCAGTACCGCGTCGAAGATCTGCGGCCCGGGACCTACACGGTCACCTTTACGCTGCAGGGGTTCAATACCTACAAGCGCGAAGGCATCGAGCTGACCGGCTCGTTTACCGCGACCATCAACGCGGAGCTCAAGGTCGGCGCGCTCGCCGAGACGATTACGGTTACGGGCGAAACTCCCGTCGTCGACATCCAGAGCGCACGTCGGGAGATGAACCTGAACAACGATATCCTCAAGGCCATCCCCACCGTCCGCAGCTACAACGCCATGGTCGCGGTGGTGCCCGGCGTCATCACCAACCTGAACGACGTCGTGACGGGCACGGCCACCACGCAGTTTCCCATCCACGGCGGCCGCAACAACGAAGGGCGCATGACCGTCGATGGGCTGAACATCGGGAATCCACCGGGCGGGAATCAACCGCCGTCGTACGTGGCGGACGTCGGGAACGCCCAGGAAGTCTCGTTCACGACCTCCGGAGGGTTGGGCGAGTCAGAGACCGCCGGGCTCGTGATGAACATCGTGCCGAAGACCGGAGGCAACACCGTTTCAGGTGCCCTCTTCTTCAGTGGCACCGGCGAGAAGCTGCAAGGCGACAATTTCACGCAGGAGATCAAGGACGCCGGCTTGCAGGCGCCGACCCCACTGACCAAGGTGTACGACCTCAATGGGTCGTTCGGCGGTCCGGTCATGAAGGATCGCGTGTGGTACTTCGTGAACGCGCGCACGCAGGGCAGCACCAAAGGCATCGCGAACGTGTACTACAACCAGAATGCCGGCGACGCGACGAAGTGGTTGTACGTCCCGGATCCGAGCCGGCCGGCGTTCAACGACCGGACCTCGGAGAACCTGAGCGGGCGGATCACGTTTCAGATCACGCCGCGGAACAAGATCGGCGGCTTCTGGGACGAGCAGGCGAACTGCCGGAAGTGCGAGGGGCTGACCACCGGCATCACCGATCCTCCACGCGTCGCGCCCGAGGCGCGCGGCGTCGCTGCCACGAAACCGCTCCGCGTGCCGCAGGTCACCTGGTCGTCGCCCGCGTCGAACAAGCTGCTGCTCGACGCCGGCTTCGGCGGCGTGTACTACGGGTGGGGCAACATGGAACGCGATCCGAACCCCACGCGCGATCTCATCGACGTCGTCGAACAGTGCACGGCTCCGGTGACGGCGACGAACAAGAGCGGCTGCGACGCCAATGGCGGAATTCCCGGGCTCGTCTACCGCTCGCAGGACTTCGGGACCAACGTTGCCGCCTCGTACAGCTGGCGTGCATCCGCCTCGTACGTGACGGGGAGGCAGAGCCTGAAGGTGGGCTACCAGGGGACGTTGATGACGGACGATCGGACCTGGTCGACCAACACGCAGAACATGGCGTTCCGGCTCAACAACGGCGCGCCGAACCAGCTCACCGAGCTGGTCTCGCCGTGGGTCAACAACGGGCGTGGCGGCTGGCACGCGTTCTTCGTCCAGGATCAGTGGACGCAGGGTCGCGTGACGCTGCAGGGGGCGCTGCGATTCGATCGGTCCACCAGCTGGTTCCCCGAACAGAAGGAAGGGCCGTCGCGGTTCCTGCCGACGGCGGTCGTCGTCCCCGAAACCAGCGGCGTCGACTCTTACAAGGACCTCACCCCGAGGTTCGGCGGCGCCTACGACGTGTTCGGAAACGGCAAGACCGCGCTGAAAGTCAGCCTGGGCAAGTACCTCGAGGGCGCGGGCGTCTCGAACAACTGGGCCAACTCGAATCCGACGCTCCGGATGCCCGGCACCGGCGGTGCGTTCTCGCCGCTGAGCGTCACGCGAACCTGGACCGACCGAAATAGCAATTTCGTTCCAGACTGCGATCTCCTGAACCCCTTGACTCAAACGGCCACCGTAGACTTCTGCGGTTCGATCTCGAACCTGAGCTTCGGCCAGAACGTCACGACCAACAACTACGACCCCGCCCTGCTCACAGGTTGGGGCGTTCGTTCGTCCGACTGGAACCTGGGGGCGTCGATTCAGCAGCAGATTCTCCCGCGCGCGTCAGTCGAGATTGCGTATACGCGGCGGTGGTACCACGGCTTCACCGTGCAGGACAACCAGAAGGTTCAGGCGTCCGACTACACGTCGTACAGCGTCTTCGCGCCGATGGATTCGCGGTTGCCCAACGGCGGCGGCTACCCGATCGCCGGTCTGTTCGACGTCAGCCCGACGTTGTCGGGACAAATCCTCAATTTGGTGACCGACTCGAGCAACTATGGAGACTGGTATCAGTATTTCAACGGCCTTGACGTCACGTTGAACGTGCGGACCAGCGGAGGCCTCACGTTCCAGGGCGGCACGAGCACCGGCCAGACCACGGCGGACAACTGCGATGTCCGGGCCCACCTGCCGGAGCTGAGCGCCGGGATTGGCGCGGGTCTCGTCGGCTCCAACGTCAGCACCACGAGCCCGTACTGTCATGTCGCGTACGGCCGGCTGACTCAGGTCCGAGGACTCGCCTCGTATGTGATCCCGAAGGCCGACGTCCAGGTCAGCGGTGTCTTTCAGAGCAAACCGGGAGCGCTGCTCGCGGCCAACTACGCGTTCCCCAGCGCGATCATCGCGCAGACACTCAACCGGCTCCCGTCCGGGAACGTGACCAACGTGACCATCAACTTGATTGAGCCGGGCTCGATGTACGGCGATCGCCTCAACCAGCTCGATCTCCGCATCGCCAAGATCCTGAAATTCGGTCACACGCGGACGATGGTCGGCGTCGACCTCTACAACGCGCTGAACTCGAGCGCGATCCTCACCTACAACAACACCTTCGTCCCTGGCGGGACCTGGGGGCAACCAGTGACCGTTCTGACGGCGCGGCTGGCCAAGATCAGCGCGGAGTTGACCTGGTAGTCGCCTGATGAGGTCCGCTTGAAGGCGGACACGACGTACGATAGCCCGACGTACGTTGTGTCCGGCTTTAGCCGGACCGTGTTCGCGCGTCGTACGAGAACGTCAGGTGATCGTCGGCAGTGCCGATCGTCACCGTGCCGCCGTGTTCGAGCTGTCCAAACAGGATCTCGTCGGTGAGAGGATCGCGCACTTCTTTCTGTACCACTCGTCCGAGTGGCCGCGCGCCGAACTTGGAATCGTAGCCCTTCACCGCCAGCCAGGTCCGCGCCTCCGGCATCAGCGTGATCGCGACATGCCGTTCGGCGAGCTGCCCTTCAAGCTGCAGCACGAACTTCTCGACGATGCTCTCCATCGCCGCCGGTGTCAGCGACCGGAAAGTGACGATGGCATCGAGCCGGTTGCGGAATTCCGGGCTGAACACCTTCTCGATCGCCATCTTCGACTTGCTGGCCGACGCCCGGCGCATCGCGTCGTTGTCCCCGCGCGCGTCGTCTGTAAATCCGATGTCCTTCGCGCTCATCTCGCGTGAGCCGGCATTGGACGTCAGGATCAACACGACGTTTCTGAAGTCTGCCTTCCGCCCCGTGTTGTCCGTGAGCGTGGCGTGATCCATGACCTGCAGGAGAATGTTGTAGACGTCCGGGTGCGCCTTTTCGAATTCGTCGAGCAGCACGACGCTATAGGGATGCGTGCGGACGGCGTCCACGAGGAGTCCGCCCTGTTCGAAGCCGACGTATCCGGGCGGCGCGCCAATCAGCCGCGCCACCGCATGCTTCTCCATGTACTCGCTCATGTCGAAGCGCGTGAACTCGTTGCCGAGCAGGATGGCCAGCTGCCTGGCCAGTTCCGTCTTGCCGACGCCGGTCGGTCCCGCGAACAGAAAGCACCCGGCCGGCCGATCGGGTTGACCCAGGCCGGCACGCGACCGCTTGATCGCCTGCGCCACCAGATGCACCGCCTCGTGCTGGCCGAACACCACCCGTTCGAGCGTCTCCTCGAGCGTCCGCAGGCGCTCGCGATCGGACGATGAGGCCTGGCGCGCCGGGATGCGTGCGATGCGAGCGACGACGCGCTCGACATCCGGCGCGTCGACGATGACAGGGACCACAGGGACCCCGCTGCCGCCATCCGCGGTGAGCTTCATCACCGCCCCGGCCTCGTCGATCAGATCGATGGCGCTGTCGGGCAGGCGGTAGTCGCGAAGATGTCGAGCGGCGAGCTTCGCCGCCGCGTCGAGCGCTGCGTCGGTATACGTGACGCCGTGATGGGCCTCGTAGCGGCTGCGCAGTCCGGCGAGAATCCGGACGGTCTCCTCGATCGACGGCTCGGCGATCGCGATCTTCTGCAGGCGCCGGGCGAGCGCGCGATCCTTCTCGATGTGCTTGAACTCCTCGAACGTCGTCGATCCAATGACGCGGAGATCGCCGGCCGTCAGAATCGGCTTGATGAGCGTCGCGAGATCCATCGTGCCGCCCGAGACCGCGCCGGCGCCGACCGTCGAATGGATTTCGTCGATGAAGAGGATGGCCTTCGGGCGCGCCGCGAGCGCTTTGATGACCGCCTTGAAGCGCTCTTCGAAGTCGCCGCGGAAGCGCGTGCCGGCCAGGAGCGCCCCCGTGTCGAGCGCGAAGACCTCCGCATCCGTCAGCGTCCCCCGCACATCGTCGGCCAGCAGCCGCGTGGCAAGCCCTTCGGCCATGGCCGTTTTTCCCACACCGGCGTCGCCGACAAACACCGGGTTGTTCTTGCGCCGCCGGCTCAGGACTTCGATGGTGCGCTGCAGTTCATCGGCGCGGCCGATGAGAGGATCGAGCAGGCCCTGACGCGCACGGTCGGTCAGGTTCATGCAGTACGCGGCGAGCGGGTCGTGCGATGTGGCGGACCCTTCATCTCCGGCGCCGGCTGGCGTCGCGTGCCCGCTGTCGTCTTCGTGGCCAGGTCCGTCGGCGACCGGCACTTTCGAAATGCCGTGCGAGATGTATTCGAGCACGTCGAGCCGCGTGATGCCCTGCGACGACAGCAGACGGGCGGCCTGCGTCTTGGGCTGCTGGAGGATGGCCGCGCAGATGTCGCCGGCCTGCACTTCCTGACGCTGTGCGCTCTGCACGTGCAGCACGGCGGTCTGCAGCGCCCGCGCGAAGGCCGCCGTCTGTTCGGGCTGACGTTCCTGTCCGCGCGCGAGGCGTTCGATCGAGTCGGCCAGGTAGGCGTCCAGGTCGCGCCGCAGCCGCGGCAGATCCGCGCCGCAGGCGGCCAGAATGCGCTCGCCGTCCGGATCGTGCGCCAGCGCATACAGCAGATGCTCGAGGGTCACGTAAGCGTGCCGGCGCGACACGGCCTCGCGGTAGGCGATGGTCAGGACGATTTCAAGCGATGCGGAGAACATGATGACCTTTTTCGCCTACTCTTCTTCGAGCGCCGCTCGCAGGGGATATCCCGCGCTGCGCGCCATCGACATCACCGTGCCGGCTTTGGTCTCGGCGATCTCCCACGGATACACGCCGGCGATCCCGCGGCCGTTCAGATGCACGTGCATCATGATCTGGTACGCCTCTGCGGGCGACTTCTGGAATACGTCCTCGAGCACGTGGATGACGAAATCCATGGTCGTGTAATCGTCGTTGAGCAGCACGACCTTGAAGAGCGTCGGCTCCTGCTGCTTCGTCTTCGGCGTGACCCGTTCCTTGACGGCTCCGTCGGTCTTGTCCTGATCGGCCACCAATACAGGGTAGCGCATCCGCCGGCATCATCTGCACCTCAGACGTTTCTGTCACGACGCACCAGCACCTTTTTCCCTCGAATCGTCGTCGCCCGCAAAGCGGTGATGATCTCGTCGGCGAGCGATTCGGGCACGTCAATCAACGAAAACTTGTCGGCGATCTCGATAGCGCCAAGCGTCCGCGACTCGACGCCGGCCTCACCTGTGATGGCGCCGACCAGATCGCCCGGCCGGATACCGGCCTGGCGGCCCGCACCGACGAACAGGCGCACGGTTGGTCCATCCGCGTCAGTTGCACCACGCGTCTGCGAGGGACGTGAAGGACGTTCGCCCTTCGGCTTCCCAGCGATGGTTCGCCTGCCCAGGGCGATGTCCGGCCGCGAGACTGACGCGGCAGTCGGAATCTCGCGGTCGTCGCCGTCCCCGGCGGCCGCGGCATGCGCCATCTTCACCGCCGCTGCCGCAATGTCGACGATGTCGAACTCCTGCGCGAGCGATTCGACGACGACCCGGACGTGATCGAAGTCGCCGGCCAGTAAGCGTTCGCGCAACGAGGCGCGGGTGAGATCGAGCTGCCGCGCGCGCAGGTCGGCGACGGTCGGGATGGTCGCCACCTCGATCTTGGCCCGCGTGAAATTCTCGATGACCCGCAACAGCCGGTGTTCGCGGGGCTCCGCCAGGGTGATGGCCGTGCCGCCGCGCCCGGCACGGCCGGTACGGCCGATGCGGTGCAGATAGGCTTCCGGCGAGGCGGGCACGTCGTAGTTCACGACGTGCGAGAGGTGCTCGATATCCAGACCGCGGGCGGCGACGTCGGTGGCAATCAGCAGATCGGCCTTCTTCGCGCGAAAGAGCGCCATCACGTGATCGCGCTGCCGCTGCATCATGCCGCCGTGCAGCGCCTCGGCACGCTGGCCGTGCGCATTGACGGTTTCGGTCAGCGACTCGACTTCCATGCGCGTCCGACAGAAGACGAGCGTCGCGACCGGATCTTCCATGTCGAGGATGCGCGCGAGCGTCGCCGCCTTGTGCGGGCGGCTCACGATATAGGCGACCTGGCGGACGCGCGGCATCTTGCCCGCCGCGGTTTTCTCGCGGGCGATCGTCACCCGTGCGGGACTCTTCAGGTGCTGCCCCGCGATCGACAGAATCCGCGCCGGCATCGTCGCCGCGAAGAGCGCCGTCTGGCGCGACTCCGGGGTCGCTTTCAGAATCGCGTCGAGGTCGTCCGCGAAGCCCATGTCGAGCATCTCGTCGGCTTCGTCGAGGATCAGGATGCGCAGCGTGTCGAGGCGGAGCGTGCCGCGCCGCATGTGATCGAGCGCACGCCCGGGTGTGGCCACCACGACATGGGCGCCGCGCTCCAGCGAGCGGATTTGCTGGTGCATCGGCGCGCCGCCGTAAAGCGGGAGGACCGTCAACCCCACGCCCTTCGCGTACTTGTGAATCGCCTCGGCCACCTGCATGGCGAGCTCGCGTGTGGGGACCAGCACCAGCCCGCAGGTCTGGCGCGGGCCTGGCCGCCCCTCGCCAATCCGCTGCAGCATCGGCAGCGCGAAGGCCGCGGTCTTCCCCGTACCGGTCTCGGCCTGGCCGAGCAGGTCGCCACCCTGCAGGAGCAGCGGGATCGTCTCGCGTTGGACGGGTGTGGGTTCCTCGTAACCGAGCGCCGCCACGGCGTCGGTAAGCTCGCGCCGCAATCCGAGCGTCGCGAAACTGGGAGCTGTGTCAGAGGCGGGCATCACTCCATCATCGCACCTCTCGCCCGTGACGAGCCGCGAGACGCTTGATATACTCCCCGGCATTCCCGTGCTTCGCATGATTCGCTCTGTCATCATCGCCATCGCCGCGGTTGCGACGCTCGCGGCGCAGCAACCGGCCCAGCGACCGGTGACGGAACAGGATCTGCTCGCGGGACTCAAGGATCCGTCGCGCTGGCTGACCTTCTCGGGCAATTACACCGGTCAGCGACACAGCCCGCTCACGCAGGTGACGCCGCAAAACGTCGCCGGCCTTACGGCTCAGTGGGTGTTCCAGACCGACGTGCCGGGGTTCGTCGGCCGCGGCATCGAGAACTCTCCGCTCGTCGTCGACGCCGTCCTGTACGTGACGGGGAACAACAACCAGGCCTGGGCGCTCGATGCGCGGACCGCTCGTCCGCTCTGGAATTATCGCCGTGTGCTGCCGCCGAACTTCTCGGCGTCAGTGTGTTGCGGGCCGGTGAATCGCGGGTTCGGGATCCTGGGCGATCGGCTCTATATGGGCACGCTCGATGCGCATCTGCTCGCGCTCGACAGAAAAACCGGTGCCGTCGTCTGGGACGTGCCGGTTGGCGATCTGAAGAACGCCAATGCGATTACGGCGGCGCCGCTCGTGATCAAGAACAAGGTGATCATCGGCGTGGCGGGCGGCGACTTTTCGAGCCGCGGCTACATTGATGCGTACGACGCGCAAACCGGACAGCGCGCGTGGCGGTTCTATACGATCCCCGGCCCTGGCGAGCCCGGCAGTCAGTCGTGGCCGAACGCCGATGTGGCCGCGCGCGGCGGCGGAGCGGTCTGGGTGACCGGCAGCTACGATCCGGCGCTCAATCTCGTGTACTACGGCACCGGGAATCCAAATCCCGACTACTACGGCGACGATCGCGAAGGCGACAATCTGTACACGTGTGCGCTCGTCGCCCTCGACGCGGACACCGGCAAGCTGCGCTGGCACTACCAGTTCACGCCGCACGACGTGCACGACTGGGACTCGGCGCACGTGCCGGTGCAGGCAGACCTGACGATCGGCGGCCAGCTGAGAAAAGTGGTCATGGTCGCCAATCGGAACGGCTTCTTCTACACGCTCGATCGCGAAACGGGAAAGCTCCTGGTCGCCAAACCATTCATCGACGGTTCCAACTGGGCCAAAGAGATTGGCGCCGACGGTCGTCCGATCGTGCTCGACAACATCGGCACGCCGGAGAAGTGCCTGCCGGACAATCACGGAGGGACCAATTTCATGCCGCCCTCATTCGATCCCGAGCGGCGGCTGTTTTTCGTGACGGCGCATGAAACCTGCGCCACCTGGACGGCAGTCAAGCCGACGCCGCCGATCGGACTGGGTGTGCGCGTGCCGAGCGGCGGCCGGCGGCTCGTCGAAGGGCGCGAACAGTTCGGCGCGCTGCGGGCGATCGATCCGACGACCGGCGCGCGGCGCTGGGAGCACCGGTACCGGTCGTATCCCTCTACGGTGTCGCTCGATCTGACGGGAGGGATCCTGTCAACCGCATCCGGTCTGGTCTTTACCGGCGATGCCGACGGGTATTTCTACGCGTTCGACGCGACGACGGGAAAGGAGCTCTGGCGCTTTCAGGCCGGGGGCCCGTTGTGGGGCTCGGCAGCCATCACCTACATGCTCGACGGCCGCCAGTGGATCCTCGCGCCGGCCGGACTGACGCTAACCGCCTTCGCACTGCCTGCACGATAGAGCGGCGGTCCATGTGGCGCAGGGCTTCAGCCCGGCGACGGCTCGCCTCGCAGCCCTAAAGGGCTGCGCCACATCATCTGGATTCCAACCGACCGCGGTTATCGGGGAAAGCGCTCCAGCACAGGCTTCGCGTTCGGCTGCACGCCGACCCGCGCGACATCCATGACCATCGCCAGATACGCGTAGTAGCCCTGGATGCTGGCCATCTCGACGACACCGGGCTCGCCGAATTTTGCGAGGGCGCGCGCATAGGTGGGGTCGCTGACGCTCTGGTTGTTCTGCAGTTCCGTGGCGAAGTCGTAGACAATCGCCTCGTCGTCGGCCATCCGATCGGGCCGGCGTCCCTCGCTCACGGCCGTGACGAGGTCCGCCTTCAGGCCGGCGGTCGCGGCCGCTGGCGCGTGCGCGTTCCATTCCCAGTTGTTCGTCCAGCGCCGCGCGGCGATCAGAATCGAGAATTCCGTGAGCCGTGGACCGAGGACGCTTTCGTTCAGATAATGCAGCCGGATCTGAAGCGCGGGAACCACCTGCGCCGGAACGCGCAGCAGCACGGACCACGGGGGGCCGGTCAGATCGCTGCCGCGAATCGCCTTGTAGTCCGCGACCGTTTTCTTCTGCGCGTCCGTCATCTTCTCGGCGGGAATCGGCGGCAGCCGCTCCTGCGCGTGCGCGCCCGCCGACAGAGCGAACGTCATGAGCAACATCGTGACAAAGCGGACGATCATCGTGGCCTCCTCGGACAAACCTTCGCAGTCCTTCTAAGTTCTAAGTTCTCACTTCTAAGTTCACACTTCTTTCAGTCGTAGTACATCGGAGATTTCTTCAGCGTCGCGTTGGCGATGATGTCGTGCTGAATCCACAGCTGGGCGCCGGTTGACTGCAGCAGCTCGTCGATGGCGGCCCGAGACGTCGCAGTCTGCGCCTTGTTGCTGTCGTTGGCGGGCACCTTGTTGAAGGTGCGTTCCGCGGCGTAATGATACAGGTCGCCCGTGAGCAGCACCGGTCCGGCCTTTGCCAGCTTGATGAATAACGACTGATGGCCCGGCGTGTGGCCCGGCGTGGATTTCAGGACGACCGATCCGTCGCCAAACACGTCGCGGTCTCCCTCCAGCTTGATCGTCTTGCTGCCTTTCAACGCGCTGTAGGTGGCGAAAAGCGGCTGCTTCTGCGCGTCCTCGCTGAAGAGGACGTCCCATTCCGCCTTCTGAATCAGCAGCGTGGCTCCGGCGTACTCGTTGGCGTTCGCGATGTGATCGGCGTGGCCATGCGAGACGGCCAGATAGGTGATGTCACGCGGCGTGTACCCGATCTCCTTCAACTGACTGCGCAGCGTTCTCCGGGCTCTGTTGGTGTTGCCGCGTGCGGCCGGGAGCTCGACGCCGCCAGGGGTGATCTGGTCGTCGGGAATGATGCCGACGTCCCACAGCAGCGTGCCTCGAGGATGGACCACCAGATAGCACGCGTCGGAGAAATCGGTGGATCCGACCTGCTCGCGTGTGAGCCCGTAGGCCGTCGGTTCCCCGCGCTTCAGCACGCCGCAATCGAACACATACAGCCGCACCGATTGGACCCGCGGGGGTCTGGTCTGCCCGGCCGCGCGCTGGGGGCTGAAGGCGAGGAGCGCCGCCAGCAGGGCTGCGGCCGCATGCCTCATTTTGTCGCCGACGCGCATACCATGCTCCTGAACGCGCCTATTATCGCTCGACTCGTCTTCATGAGGATCACCACATGCCTGCCACCGATTCGCCGATCTTCCGCGACATTTTCAGCACCGGGGCCATGCGCCGCATCTTTTCCGACGAGGCGCGGGTGCAGTACTACCTGGATATCGAGGCCGCGCTGGCCCGCGTGCAGGCCCGGCTCGGCATCATCCCGCAGGGGGCGGCCGACGAGATCGGCCGCCACTGCCATGCCGGGCAGTTCGACTTCGCGAAGCTGAAGGCGGACACGGAGCGGATCGGCTACCCGGTGCTCCCGGTGGTGCAGCAGCTCGTTGGCCTCTGCCGAGACGACCTGGGCGAATGGTGCCACTGGGGCGCCACGACACAGGACATCACCGACACGGCTACCGTCCTGCAGATCCGCGACGGGCTGGAGCTCCTGGAGCAGGACCTGCTCGCGATCTCCTCCGCGCTCGCGAGCCTCGCGGCACGCTACCGCGACACCCCCATGGCCGGACGCAGTAATCTGCAGCACGCCGTCCCGGTCACCTTCGGCTACAAGATGGCGGTGCTGCTGGCCGGTTTCGAGCGGCATCTCGCGCGTCTCCGCGAGCTGCGCCCGCGCGTGCTGGTGGGGGAGCTCGGCGGCGCCGCCGGCACGCTTTCCTCGCTTGGCGCGGACGGTCTCACTGTGCAGGCGGCGCTCTGCCAGGAGCTCGGCCTCGGCCAGCCGGAGATCGCGTGGCACACCATGCGCGACCGCATCGCCGAGGTCGGGTGCTTCCTTGGTCTGGTCACTGGCACCGCCGGCAAGATCTCGATGGACGTGAAGCTGCTGATGCAGACCGAGGTCGAGGAGGTGTACGAACCCTTTGCCGAGGGCCGCGGCTCGTCGAGCACGATGCCGCAGAAACGCAACCCCATCTCCTGCAACATTATTCATGCGGGCACGGCGATGGTGCGTCAACACGTCGCCGCGCTCCTCGACGCGATGGTCGAAGACCACGAGCGTTCGACCGGCCCGTGGGAGATCGAGTGGATTGCCGTACCGGAAATTTTTCTGCTCTCGGCTGGTGTGCTCGGACAAACCCGTACGCTCGTCGGCGGGCTGGAGGTGGATCCCGAGCGGATGCGGAAAAATCTCGACCTGACGCGCGGTCTGATCGCGTCGGAGGCGGTCATGATGGGCCTTGGCCCCGCGCTCGGGCGGCAGCGTGCGCACGACGTGGTGTACGACGTCTGCCGTCAGGTCATCGCGACCGGCCGTTCGTTTCTCGACGTGCTGGCCGACGACAAGCGGGTTGCGCCGCATGTGGGGCGCGAGGAGCTCGCGAAGCTCGTCGATCCGGCGAACTACCTGGGGCTGTCGGGCCAGATGGTCGATCGCGTACTGGCCGCGCAGTCGAACAAGTCCGGGGCCTGACGGGGCCCGGCTACAATAGAGCTCATGCTGACGCTTCAATTTGTCTTGCTGGCCTTCGTCACCGCCTTGCCGCTGCCCGCCGCCGATCTGGCGCCGACCGGCACGCTGCGGGCGGTGTTCCTCGCGACCAATCCGGTCCAGGGTCGCGTCGATCCGCAAACGGGAGCCGTCACCGGGCCGGTGGCCGATCTGGTGCGCGAGCTCGCCGAGCGTCGGGGCGTGCCGTTCACGATCCTTCCCGTCGCCGACGCGGCCGCGGTGATCGACGCCGTCAAGACCCACCGGGCCGACATCGGCTTCCTCGCCCTCGAAGCGGCACGGGCCGCGCAAGTGGACTTTTCCAAGCCATATGCGCTGATGGCCAATGGCTACCTGGTGCGCGCCGATTCCGCCATCAAGAGCTCGGCTGACGTCGATCGTGCCGGCGTGAAGGTCGGCGCCGTCAAGGGTCAGAGTCAGGAGATCTACGTCAGCGCGAACCTGAAGCAGGCCAAGGTCGCGGTGCTGCCGCTGATGCCGCCCGACGAAGCCGTCGCGGGGATGATCCTCGGCGGCGAGCTCGACGCGTTTGCCGCCAATCGCGCCCGGATGGAGGCGGTCGCCCGCACCTCCTCGAAGCTGCGCCTGCTGGCGGACAACTTTCTCGTGGTCGGCCAGGCGATCGTGGTCGAGAAGGGCGAGGCGTCGCGCCTCGAAGAAGTGAATCGCTTTCTGACCGACGTGCTCGCGTCGGGCTTCGTGAAAGCCTCACTCGATCGGGCGAGAGTGGCGGGCGTCGAGGTGCCGCGCTAG
>JBGPKK010000098.1:0-17085 GCA_041485905.1 Vicinamibacteria bacterium | reverse complement strand
TGTCGAGCGCGAACTCGATGATCCGGCCGACCTGCTCGTTGTTGACGCCGTTCACGATGGTGACGACCGGGACGATGTCCACGCCCGCGCTGTGCAGGTTTTCGATCGCCCGCAGCTTCACGTCGAACAGGTTGCCCACGCGGCGGTGTGCGTTGGCGGCGTTGCCGATGCCGTCGAACTGGAGGTACGCGTAGCGGAGGCCGGCCTCGGCCGCCTCCTTGGCGAACTCGGGGCGCTTCGCGAACTCGATGCCGTTGGTCGCCGCCTGCACGCTGTTGTAGCCCACCTTGCGCGCGTAGCGGACGGCGTCGAGGAAGTGGGGCGAGATCGTCGGCTCGCCGCCCGAGAATTGCACCGACATCTGCCGGCGCGGCTTGATGCTGATCGCGTTGTCGAGCACGGTCTTGATGTCGTCCCACGACAGCTCATGCACGAAGCCGACCTGGTTCGCGTCCATGAAGCAGGGATCGCACATCATGTTGCAGCGGTTGGTCAGGTCGACCGTGAGCACCGAGCCGCGGCCGTGCTGAATGGTGCTGCTGCCGTGGTTGTGCAGCTTCTCGTCGTTGTGCGCGCGGATGTCGCGGCCCGGGAACACGTCCTCGAGGTGCTTGAAGAACGCCGTGTCGATCGCCATCACGTCCTCGAAGTGGCCGTGGATGGGGCAATCCTTCACCATCAGGATCTTCCCGTCGCGCTCGAGAATCGTCGCCTTGATCTCGCCGACCTTCTCGTTCAGCAGCACGCTGACGTCCTGCTTGCCGTCGAGAATCGCTTGCCGCGCCTCGCGCGTGCACGTCGGGCAGAGCGAGTCGGTCTCGCGCGGCCAGCCGAGCGGCGGCTTGGTCTTCTCGTAGGACTTCAGCAGCGGCTTGTCCGACCAGGCGGGCGTGAACGCCGGGGCCTGATTGATCTTGTTCAGATTGTTGAAGATCACCCAGGCGCCGTTGGCCGCCAGAGCCAGGCCCTTCTCGACGTATTTGATGGGTGCGTGCATGCGATTCTCTCCTCGATCCGCCGGGTGCGGCGGACGTTTGATTTCCGCTAAATGATAGATGAATAAAGGCTTGGCCTGTCAACTTTCAGCGAACGGTCGGTGGGGACCCCCGAACGGGCCATTACAGCTTTGGATGGTCAAAGGCTTCCCGCAGGGCGGGTAGGGCGGGTAGCCGCTGGCTCAGATCCCCAGTCGCTCCTTCAGCGCCCGCACGCGGTCGCGCGCGACGGACAGTTCTGTCGCCTGGTCGTCCTTGAGTCGGACGCTGACGCCCTCGACGCCGGGATAGAGCTCCTGGACGAACGCCGCGTTCACAATCGTCGCCCGGTGGATGCGGACGAAGCGCCGCGGGTCGAGCCGCGCTTCGATCTCGGTCAACGTGTAGTCGACCACGTGCTCGCGGCCGTTGACCACCGCGAATGTCAGTTTGTCCTTCGAGAAGAGATGCGTGATCCGCGCGACGTCCAGCAGCGTCGTCCGCTCGCCCACGCGGGAGGGGATCCGTTCCAGCCGCCGGCCGGGTGCGAGCTGCGCCGCCAGCTCGCGGGCGAGCGCTCGCACGTCGGGCCGCGGAGGGCCGGCAAGCCGCTCGAGCTTGTCGAGGCAGCGGTCGAGCCGTTCGGGCTCGATCGGCTTGAGAAGATAGTCGACCGAGTTCACCGCCGCGAACGCGTCCACAGCGTAGCGGTCGTAGGCGGTCGTGAAGACGACCCGCACGTCGCGATCGAGCTGGTCCAGCAGCTCGAATCCGGTCAGGCCGGGCATCTGAATATCCAGAAAGAGCACGTCGACATCGGTGGCGCGCAGATACGACAGCGCGGCCTCGGGATCGATCGTGCTGCCGGCAATCTCCACGCGTCCGGTCGCCTCGAGCAGCCGCGTGAGGCGTTGGACGGCCAGCGGCTCATCGTCGACGACGTATGCGAGGAGCATAGGTATCTTCTGTGCCGGCCACCCGACGCACGTGTTTCTACCGAGGCACCTCGATCGCGACCAGCGTTCGCCCAGGGCGGCTATCCACGTCGAACCGCGCCCGTTCGCCGAACATCATCGCCATCCGCGCGTTGAGGAGCGCAAGCCCGTGTCCTTCGGGGAGGCACGCTGGATCGAAGCCGGGGCCGTCATCTTCGACCTCGAGCCGCACGCCCGAGGCCGTCACGGCCGCACCGATGGCGATCGCGCCGCCTTCGCGCCGCGCCGACACGGCGTACTTGACGCTGTTTTCGACGAGCGTCTGCAGCGACAGCCGGGGCACGAGCACGGCGTCGGCCGCGGCGGGGACGTCGACGGTAAACCGCAGACGGTCGCCGAGCCGCACGCGCTCGATCTGGAGGTAGTCGCGGACGACGCGAAGCTCCTCTTCGAGCGGGACGAGCGGGGTGGACGCCGTGTCCAGCGACGAACGCATCAGCGACGCGAGCTGATTGGTCATGCGCTCGGCGGCGGCCGGGTCGTCGTGCGTGAGCGCGGCGATCGAGTTGAGCGTGTTGAAGAGAAAATGCGGATTGACCCGCGACTCGAGCGACGCCAGCTGCGCCTCGGCGGCGACCCGCCGCGCGTCGGCCTCGTCGCGTTCCTTGGTGCGCAGCGCAAACGTCGTCTCGTCGAGCTGACCATGAAGCGTTTCATACGCAATCACGGCCAGACAGGCGACCGTGCCCACGACGAAGGAAATCCACAGCGACCCTCGGACGAATGCGACATATTGGTCAGCACCGCCCGCTCCGATGAGGACCGCCACGCCGCCGGCCAACGCGCATCCGATCACGATCATCACCGGAATCGCCACGAGCCGCGCGCCCCAGACGATCGCGCGGCTTCGCCCGTGGAGCCGATGCAGGATCGGCGGCATCAGGAGCGCCATGACGCTCCCGATGCAGTTGGCCACCACGAACGAGCCGGTCAGGTCGCCGAGGCGCGCCGCCCACGACAGACCGGGGGCCAGACCTCCCCTGACCGCGAACGCCACGATGGCTCCGGTGGCGTTGACGATCAGGATGCGGCCCCAGTACGGCCAGCCGTGCCGGTGCCCGGGAAGGATCTGATCCACGGCCTGATCCACGGTCGATTATTGCTGATTGCGCGCCGCGAAAACCGACCAGGGGATGTCCCGCATCCCTGGCACCGTCACCGTGCTCGGCGCGAAGCGCCCGCCCAGCGCGATCCCGCCCGGCAGCGGTCGATACAGCTCGATGGCGATTTGCGAAAACGGAGCGCCGCCCTGGCCCGCGACGGTGTTGTCGGGCGGCGTCAGCGATGCGATCGCCATGATCGGCGTCCCGTCGTCGGGCACGTCGGCCATCGGCGTGCGCGCCGGCGCATTCGGGAAGACCATCCGCTTGGCCATCTGGTGGACGTCGCTGTCATACCAGGCCAGCGCGGCTTTCTTGTTCGCGAACCAGGCGAAGATGACCTGCTTGCCGGACGCGGTGCGGGCCGTCTCGACGCCCAGACAGCCCGGCGTTGCCTTGAGCCCGGCAACCAGGTCCGGAAATCCCCCCGGCGGGCTCTGCGCGCGAACAGTCGTCGTCAACACCGTGGGAACGCTGACGATCGCGGTCAGTAGAGCAGCCAGCACGATTGCTCGAAGAGTGGTGTGTCGCATAGAAAGTCCCTCCGCCATTCACGGTAGCGAGCTGGTCTGAGGATAGGTCGGGGATTCCGACGAAGGGTCGTTCCTGGTGGACGAAAGGCGAGGCTGGGGGATATGGCGGACCGGGAACGGGTCAGGTCAGGCGACGGGTTCAGGTTCGGGGGTCGGCGCCACGGGCTTCGGCGCCCACTGAATAAGCCGTCCGTCTTTCGGCACCTGCAGCGTGACCGGCTTGACATTGGACGGCAGCGGCACCATTTTGCGGGCGTTCGCGTAGACGGCGTGCTTGCCGTGTTCTTTGTACCAATCGGCCACTTTGGCGTTCTGATACATGTTCTCGACGATCTGCCGCCAGCCGACGCCCGTGTTGTACGCGCAGAACGAGATTTCTCCCATCTGCGTGGCGTAGGGGATGATGCACATCTCAGTGCGGCGGAAGTCGTAGGTCCACAGATCCTGAAACCACATGCCTGCGACGAACATCAGCAGCCATTCATCGTTCTTGCGGTTCTCGTTGTCGCGCGAGCCCAGGCGGCCGCCCAGTTGTCCTCCGCTCTGCTTGTCGAACTTGTGCAGCAGGTCGACGAGACGGAATCCGTCAGGGGCCTTGGCCGGGGAATAGTTGCGGAGCAGGCTGAGCGCGGTCTGCACGATGGTCAGCGCGCGCCCGCGGGCGCTGTCGGCGATCATCTGCGCGTCCTGCAG
The DNA here is from genome assembly GCA_041485905.1 of Vicinamibacteria bacterium. Taxonomy (GTDB): domain Bacteria; phylum Acidobacteriota; class Vicinamibacteria; order Vicinamibacterales; family CAVVIG01; genus JAHFUI01. The sequence goes on along the minus strand of JBGPKK010000098.1, from coordinate 12,790 downwards.
CACGCGTTCGACGTTGACGAACTCGGAGAGCGGCGCCCACTTCTTCGTCTTCTTGCTCACCATGAACCCCATGCCGACACCGCAGTCGGGATGGCAGCCGCAGCTGAGGGACCCCCAATCGGCCCCGGGTCCTTTCAGTAAATCGGTCACCTGCGACATGGCGCTCGACGCCGAGAGCGGGAACCAGTCGCGCAGCGGCTCGCTGACGCCTGTCTGGCGCTGCATGTCCTCGGCGAGATGCGACAGCGTGTAGCGGCGCGCGTGCCGGTCCTCGTCGCTGATCCCTTCGTCACGGCCGGTGAACGACACGGGCTGGAAGGAGACGAAGCTGACCTTGTCGCAGTTCTGCAGCGCGAACTTGACAATCGGGCCGACCTGGTCGTTGTTGACCGTGTTCACGATCGTGACGACGAGGCAGACGTCGAGGCCTGCCGCGTGGAGGTTCTCGATGGCCCGGAGCTTCACGTCGAAGAGGTTGCCGACTTTGCGGTGTGAGTTGGATTGCTCGGTCACGCCGTCAAACTGCAGGTACGCGATGCGCATGCCGGCCTCGCGGGCCTGATGCGCGAACTCGGGCTCCTGCGCGAAGCGGATCCCGTTGGTGGCCGCCTGGACGCTGAAGTACCCGACCTCCCGCGCGTAGCGCACCGCGTCGAGAAAAATCGGCGACATCGTCGGCTCGCCGCCCGAGAACTGCACGGTCATCTGACGCCGCGGCTTGACGCTCACCGCATCGTCGAGCAACCCCTTGACCTCGGGCAGGGTCAGCTCGTGCACGTAGCCGACCTGGTTGGCGTCCATGAAGCACGGGTCGCACATCATGTTGCAGCGGTTCGTGAGATCGATCGTCAGAACCGCGCCGCGTCCGTACTGAATCGACGAGGTGCCGTGGTTGTGCAGGTTGGTGACCGCAGGAAAGTCGCGACCCGGAAAGAGCGATTCCAACCGGCGCAGGAATGCCGGGTTGATGGCGAGCGTGTCGACAAACGTACCGTGGAGCGGGCACGTCTTCTCGATGACGACTTTGCCGTCCCGCTCGACTATTTGCGCCTTGATCTCGCCGACCTGTTTATCGACCAGCGATTCGATCGATTGTTCGCCGGACAGGATCTTCGCGCGCGTCTCGCGCACGCACGTCGGACACAGCGAGTCGGTGGTGCGCGGCCAGCCAAACTGCGGCCTGGTGCGCTCGCGGCTCTTGAGCAGCGGCGCCGGCGCCCACTTCGGATGGAATGGTTTGCCTTCGAACCGACGGTTGATGGCCTGAAACGCCGGCCACAAGAGCCTGGCCCCGCCAGTCAGCGCATGTTCGACTGGTTTCCACGCGTTCAATCGGTACCTCTCACGCCGCGGTGAATATACCACAAGGTCCGACGCTACCCGCCGAGGTGCGCGCGCACGATCGCGTCGAGCGCAGTCCGATCCGTTTTACCTCGTGCGGTCAGCGGGATCGCGTTCAGGAAAATGACGGCGCGAGGAATCTTGTGCGGCGCCAGCCGCGCTGCGCAGAAGCGTCGCACCTCGAGCACGCTCGGTCCGCTGGTTGCCGCGTCGGTCACGACGCAGGCGACAACCTGCTGTCCGCGGCGCGCCTCCGGCGCAGCCACCACCGTGACGTCGACGATGCCCGGCATCGATCGCAGGACGTCCTCTACTTCGGTGGGCTCCACCTTGCGGCCGGCCACGTTGACGAACGACGAGACGCGACCGATGAGCGTCAACCGCCGCCCGCCGTCGAACATCCCGTAATCGCCCGTGAGGAAGCCGCCGTCCTCGAAGCCCCCGCCGGCGTGGCCGGCGTATCCACTGGCCACCCCGGCGCTGCGCACGTGCACGCGGCCAGTGTTTGGCGCGAGGCCGGATTCGTGTCTGAGTGTAATCGTGACACCCTCGATCGCGCGACCGACCGTGGCGCGCTCGTCGATGTCTTCGCCGTCGTCAAACGCGATGCCCCCGGCCTCCGTGGTGCCATAGAAAGAATGAATCTTCACGCCGAACCGGTCGTGAAATTCGCGGACGGTCGTCGTCGGCAGCTTCGCGCCTGCGGACACGAGACGCGCGAGTGCCGGCGGCCACCCGTCGGCCGGCGGGTTCGCGACGAAGTACTGAAACATGAACGGGACGCCGGGAAACCGCCGCGCGTTGAACCGCCGCGCATCCGCGGGGATCTGATGCGGCACGAACGATTCGCGAAGGACAAACGGCGTGCCCTGGAGCAGCAGCGGCATCACCAACACGCTGAGACCGTACGCGTGGGAAAGCGGAATGGCGGCGATTTGCGTGTCGTCGGGTCCGGTCCCCATCGCCGCCGCGATCTGCATGCCGTCGGCGGCGAGCTGCGCGTCGCTCGTGAGCGCGGCCTTCGGCGCACCGGTCGAGCCCGACGACAGCTTGAGCAGCGCCGCGTCCGGATAGAGGTGTGGCGTCTGTCCGTCGCGCGGCAGGAGGCACAGACCGCTGGGTAGGGGAAGCGCGCGGCCGGTCCCCGCCTGCCTCACGCCGGACGCCATGGCGGATCGTGTGACGAGCGCCGCCGCGCCGAAGCGTGCGGCGAGCTCGAGAACTTCGGCCACCGTCGTTCCGGCGTCCACCGGCATCACGGCGACATCGAGCACGCGGCACGCCAGGAGAAACGCCACGCTTGCCGGACTATTGCCACAGGCGGAGACGATCAGCTGGTGCGGGCCGATACCCGCCTGCGATAACCGATCGGCGTACTCGAGATGCGAGGCCCAGATGTCGGACGCCGACAACGTGCTGTCGGGACCCGGCAGGTGAATCAGCGGACGGTCAGGGTCGGTGCGGCGCAGTTGGGCGAACCGCGCGACAATCGCGCTCACTAGGGCAGCCTGTTCGCGGCCCGCCACGGGTCCACGGCCGGTTCGCGCTCGCGGTCCCAGACGACGCTGAAGAGCGGACCGGTCATCAGGGTTGTGCCGATGGCCATGAGCACCAGGATGGTGAACATCGTGGGCGTGATGAGGCCGCGCTGAAATCCGATGTTGATGAGAATCAGTTCCACCATGCCGCGGGCGTTCATCAACGTCGCGACCGCGAGGGCATCGCGCGATTTCGCGCCTGTCAGGCGCGCGGCCGCCCAGCACGCCAATCCCTTCCCCACACAGGCCGTCATGAAGACCAGCGCCGTCATCATCCACAAGCCTGGCGAGTTGACCAGCGTCAATTGCGTGTTCAGCCCCGAATAGACGAAAAACAGCGGGACGAACAGCGCCGTCGTCAGCGGTTCGATGAGCCGGTGGAGATCGCGCGACAGGACGCCTCGCGGGACGCTGACGCCGAGGAGAAACGCGCCGAACACGGCGTAGATCCCCACTTGATCGGTGAACCACGCGCCGAATGCCACCAGTGCGAGGACCACGACCAGCACCGGCGGCGTCACCCGTTCGTGGCGTTGGGCCGCGGCGGCCAGGCGCGCGAAGAGCGGCGGCAACCCGACGAACACGAACACCGCATACACAATTGTGCCGCCGGCCGCGGTCAATGCCAGGTTGGCGCTTCCCGCGAAGCTGCTGAGGACGATGGCGAGAATGATCCAGGCGGCGGCGTCGTCGATGGCGCCGGCCGCCAGCGCGATCGATCCGACCGAGGTGCCCGCGATGCCGCGCTCGGCAATGATGCGCGCGAGTACCGGGAAGGCCGTGATCGACATCGCCGCTCCGAGGAACAGCATCGCGTGGACCGGCAACACGCGGCCGGTGAAGAACGCGCCGCTCCGCAGCATGTACAAGCCGAGCGCCGCCCCGAGCGCGAAGGGGACGGCAATTCCCGCAGCCGACACGCTCAACGCCCGCCGTCCGTATCGGGCCAGGAGGTCCCGCCGGAACTCGAGACCGGTGCAAAACATGTAGAGGACGAGCCCGATCTGGCTCGTTACATACAGGACGTGGAGTGTCGCGGCCGGGAACAGCCTGGTCTGCAGGGCAGGGGCGACCCATCCGAACACCGACGGCCCTAACAGAAAGCCCGCCACCATTTCGGCGACCACCTGAGGCTGTCGCACCTTTGACGTGAACCAACCCAGCCCGCGACAGACGACGAGCATGCACGTGAGCTGCAGGAAGAACAGCGCCGCGAGCGCGGAGTCTGACATGGGGGTCCGGGAGGTCTGAAAAGAGGAAAAAGTATATTCTACGCGCATGATCCCCTGGATCGAGTGTCTGCCGCACCGGCCGCCGATGCGGCTGCTCGAAGAGGTCGTCGAGGTCAAGAGCGGCGAGAGCGCGACCGGCCGCCGCATCGCGAAACCGGACGATTTTTATTTTCAGGGGCACTTCCCCGACCATCCGGTCGTGCCGGCGATCATCCTCGTCGAGATGCTCGCTCAGGCGGGAGGTCTGGCGGCCGCCGCGCCACAACCGGACGCGGCCGTCAAACCGTTGCAGCTGAGGGTTGCCGCGCTCGGACCGTTCAAGTTTCCTGCCGCGGCTGGCCCGGGCGCCGTGCTCGAAGCGCGCGCGCGTGTGGCGGGCCGTCTTGGCGCCATGTTCAAGATTGAAGGTGAAGTCACCGCGGATGGTCTCCTTGTCGCGTCAGGCAGCCTCACCCTTGCCGGCTAGCGGGCCGGACCCTGTCGTGTCCGGCGCGCTTGGCGGGCCTGATAAGGCCCACCACACGTACTTCCACCATCTTCGGACGGAGGGCGAGGGCGCCGGCCGCGAGACGGCCGCGGTCGGCCTCGGCGTGTTCATCGGCTGCCTGCCTTGCTACGGGTTTCACCTGGCGATCTGCTGGACCGTCGGATGGGTGTTGCGGCTGAACCGCCTGAAGATGTATCTGGCGGCGAACATCTCCAATCCGCTGGTTGCGCCGTGGCTGCTGCTGACCGAGCTGCAGGTCGGCGCGTGGGTCCGCCACGGATCGTTCCAGTCGCTCGCGCCCTTCGCGATCAGGACCACCGCGCTCTCGGTCTTCGGGGCCGATCTCCTCGTCGGCAGCGCGTCGGTCGGCGCCGCGCTGGCTGCGGTCGCGGCCGGCAGCACGTACGCGCTGCTGCGCGCCTCCGCCGCCGATCGCGACTTTGCCGACCTCGTGCGCCGCGCATCGGACCGCTACGTCGGCACGAGCATCGTCGCGTGGGAATTCGCGCGGCACAAGTTGCAGAAGGATCCGGTGTATCGCGCCGCGTTGGGCGTCGACGTCGGATCAGGATGCGGTGGGACCATCCTCGACATCGGGTGTGGACAAGGGCTGGCGCTGGCGCTCCTCGCGGAAGCGCGCCGGGCATTCGACCGGGGCGCGTGGCCGGCGGCGTGGCCGCCCCCACCGCGCTTCGAACGGATGATCGGTATCGAAACGCGCCGCCATATCGCGGCGATCGCGCGCAAGGCACTCGCAGCCGACGCAGAGATCAGCCAGACCGATGCGCGCGTCGCGTCGCTCGCTGCAGTCCGCGCCGTGTGGCTGTTCGACGTCTTGCAGATGATGGGTCCGGAGGAGCAGGAGGCGCTGATTGCGCGCGCCGCGGCAGCGCTGGAGCCTGGCGGCGTGATTCTGGTCAGGGAAGCGGATGCGTCAGCCGGCTGGCGGTTTACGGCCGTGCGAGCGGTCAACCGGCTGAAGGCGCTTCTGGTGGGCGCCTGGCGCCAGACGTTTCACTTCCGCACGCAGGCGGACTGGTGCGCGTGCTTTGCCCGCCACGGCTTGCGCGCGGACGTCCAAAGCGCGAGCGACGGACTGCCGTTCGCGAACCTGTTGTTTCGACTGACGGCGGAGCGGCGCGGGTTTGCACCCAGCGGCCCACCTTGACCTCCTGCGTTTCCAGCGCGGATTCGGCGGGCACCGCCCTGCCTCGTGCGGGAGAGGATCCATGGCGGTCGGGTTCAGGCGGGGCGATCGTCGGTGTCCGGCGCGTCCTTCCAGTACCGGTAAAAGTGGTACCAGTATTCAGGATGCGTGCGAATCCGCGCGCCCAACTGATCCGCGAATCGTTGCGCGGCCTGCTGAATCGCGTCCTCCCGAGAGCGATCGGCCGACACGACAATGGGCTCGCCCGCCCGCACCGTGAACCTGGCCGGTCCCGTCCGCTCGATGAAGCAGGGCACGAGCGGCGCGCCGCTCAAGAATCCCATCAGCGCTGGAGTCTTCAGGAACCACGTGCGGCGTCCAAGCAAACGCACCTCGACGCGATCCCGCTCGATGTGGCGGTCCATCAGCATGGCGACGATACGGTTGTCCGCCAGGCGCCGGCGAATCTGCAGCGCCGTGTCGAGCGACTTCCTGACCTCGATCGTGTCGACGCCGAGATGGTCGCGGATGTCTCGGCGGATGCGATTGCCCTCCGGGCTCGCTTCGGTCATCTCCATGATGGTCACGCCCAGGCCCACGGTGCGTCGCATGAACACGCTGCCCACCTCCCAGTTGCCGTAGTGACCGCTGACGAGGATGATGCCGCGGCCTTTCGCGAGGAGGTCGGTGAAGAGTTGGACGTCTGCGCGCGTGAAGTCGAAAACGCCGCGTAATTCCTCGTCCGTCGCGCGAAGAGCGCGCAGGAAGTCGACGACGTCTCGCGCGTACGACCGGAAGGTGGCCAGTGCCCCGCGCCGAAGCCCGGCTTCGGTCTCCCTGGGCGAGATCGCGCGCCGGTTCTCCACCACAGCGTTGCGGGTCTCGGTCATGAGCCGCCAGGCGAGCCAGCTGCCGGCGTCCCCGAGCGCGTACGAGAGCGTTCGTGGAAACACTCTCACGCCGCGAACGGTGGCGCTGAAGATCAGGCCGCTGTTGAGGCCATGGCGCGTCCACGCGCGCGGCGTCTCGCCGCGACGGTCCGACGCGGCCGGTGGTGCGGCGTCGGCGATCGGATCAGAGGCGTTCAAGGAAACGATAGTACACCGCCAGGAAACAGGTCCGCGTCGTGTCGCGGACCGGGCGCAGCTTGCTCCGTTGACCGTCGTACACCGCCGTGATCGGCACGCTTGCCACGCGGCCACCGCGCCGCCGCACTTTCACCAGCATCTCGGTTTCGATGTCGTATCCCGCGGCGACGAGGCGCAACGGCCTCAGCGCGTCGACCCGGAACACCCGAAACCCGCACTGCGTGTCCTCGACGGGCGCGCCGACAAACCACGAAAGCGCACGGCTGCCGATTCTGTTCGCGTGGTAGCGCGAGGCAGGCATGCGCGATCGGTCGAACTGGCGCGTCCCCAGGACGACATCGGCGCCCGTGTCTGCCGCAGCCGCCAGAAGCTGCGACGCCTCTTCGGGGACGTGCTGCAGATCGCCGTCGAGCAGCAGGACGTGCGTGAAGGTCCCCGCGAGCACTCGCGCGAGGCCCGTCCGCACAGCGTGCCCCTTTCCCCGATTGACGGGGTGCGTGATGACGTCTGCGCCGGCCGCTGCCGCCAGTTCCGCCGTACCATCGGTTGACCCATCGTCGACGACGATGACGTGCGCGACCGTGCGGCGGACGCCCTCGACAACCGTCGCGATGGAGGTGGCCTCGTTGAACGCCGGGATGACGGCAGCCGCCCGAATAGTCATCGCGGGGTGTGCCGGGAAGGCCTGGAAGAATTAACGAGCAGCGCCGGCAGCAGCAGCACCGAGGCGGCCGCCAGCGCCACAACGCTGACCGCGGATACCACGCCGATCGAGCGCAGTGGCGGGTAGGACGAGGTGATCAGCGTTCCATAGCCGAGCAGTGTGATGGCCGCCGCCACGAGGATCACGGGCGCCAGCTCCGCGGTCGCGCGGGACGCGTCGCCCCGCTCTTGATACCGATGTACGAGGTGCACGCCGTAGTCCACGCCGATGCCGACGAAGGTGACGACCGCGAAGACCGCGAACAGATCCAGTTCGACGCCTGCGACTGCCAACGATCCGGCGGTCCAGACCAGGCCCACGCCCGTGGGCAGCAGCGCGAACATCGACAGGCGCCATTGCCGGAACGCCGCGACGACGAGCGCGATCACGATCAGCGTCCCGATCGCCAGGCCTTTGATGAACTGCGGGAGAAAACTTCGCGCCAGCTCGCGGTTCACCAAGGTCAAGCCGGTGAGCGTCTGCGCGGGATCCACCGCCTCAACGATCGTTTGCACGCGCGACGACTGATCGACGTTGGCGGGGAACACGTATGTCGCGAGGGTCCAGCGATCGCGGTCGTGGACGACGAAGCGATCGATCAGAGCGGTGAGGCCGTGGGCCACGTATCCGTCGTAGCTGAGACGTTCGGTCGGATCGAGCAGTCGCGGCACACGCGCTGAAAACGGATCGAACGCGCCCGACGCGAAGCCGCTGGCCACGCGCGCCTGCTCCACCGCAGCCCGAACGGTTGCCGGCGACAGCTCGGCCTGGCCGATGCGCGCGATCGTACGCGCCTGGGCGGCCTCCGATGGCAGAAGCCGCGTCGGCGGCTGAAACAGAAGACCGGGGACCTCGGCCGACAGCCGATCGGCGAGCCGTTCGTTGGTCTGAAGGAGCGGTTCGAGCCGCGGACCCTCGGCGAAGACAACGTAAACATCGCTGGGCAGACCGAATACCGACCCGATCTTCGTTTCAAGCCGTGCCGCATCGGTGACCGACCGCAGCCGCTCGAGCGTTGGATTGACGTGAATGCGCGCGGCGAAGAAGCCCAACACGCACGTCAGCACGGCGCTCGCCACCAGGATCATGAGGCGGCGACGCTCGATCCATCGGGCGAGTCCCGGCATCAGAAGGGCGCGGGCGGGCCGCCTGGTCGAGCGACGAGGCAGGAGGGCCGGCACCATCACCAGCGTGAGGATGCCGCAGACGAACATGCTGTGGCCGATCAGCCGGCCGAGCTGCTGCAGGCTCGGAAAGTCGACGAACATCAGGCCGTAAAAGGTCGCCGCCGTGGTCCACATGCCGAGCAGCATGCTGCTGGATGGTCCCGACAGAGCCGCCGGCACGTCCGCGGCAGGGTCGTCAGCCACGGCCAGCCGGTGCGCGACGTACAGGAGCACGACGCCGTCGACGCCGAGACCGAAGATCATCGCCGCGGCGCCGGTGGCCGCCGCCGACAACGTGGCGCCGCCAAATCCCAGCGCGCCCAGGACGATCACGAGCGACAGAGCGGATGGCAGCGATCCGACGACGACGAGCCAGACGCTTCGAAACACGAGAAAGAGCAGCGGCAGGATCAGCGCCAGCGATTCGACTGTGTTCAAAATGCTCTCGCGCCGCACGAACGCTTCGGTTTCCACAGCGATGCGGTGGCCGCCGGCGAACCCGATCGCGAGTGGTGGCCGCGAGTCGGCGTCGCCGGCCGTGTCGTTGATGCGGGCGCTTTGGGCCGAGGCGTGGCTGATGGACGCCTCGATGTCGTGCAAGCGCGCGTCGAGGGCGCGTGAAAATTCCGCGTCGTAGGGCGGGCGCTTCGGCCGCGCGATGATCAGCCGGCTGTGGCCGTCCGGCGTCACGTAGCCACCTCCGCCGACACCCACGCCGAAGCCGGCCTGCGTGCCTCCCAGCGCATCCCGCAACAGGTCGAAGAGCCCCGCGGGATCCTGTCTGATAAGCTCCGCGACTTCTGGCGACGGCACAGCGAGCAGCTCACGTCTGGCGGCGACCGCGTCCATCATGCCTCGAGGATGGAGGCGCCGAAGCGCCTCGTCGAGCGGTCGATCGTGCAGCGCGAGCAGCTGCCGATCGGCGAGCCAGGCAAAATCTCTCGACCGGTCGACGACGCCCGGGTCGACGCGGCCGATCTCCGGCGCCGCCCTCAGTCGCTCCACCCATGTACCGATCTCCTCGTCGTACTCCGAGATCGAATGGCCCTCCGGCGCCGTGAACACGACGTACAAACCCTCGAGGCTCCCGAATCGCGCGAGGTAGTCTCGAAAGGACTGGATCACCCGGCTGTCGCGAGGCAGCAGCGACAACACGTCGGCATCGAAGGAGAGCCGCTCAAGCCCGAGGAGCGACACGAGCAACGCACAGAGTACCGCGCCGACGACGAGGAGCCGCTGGCGATGGGCCCACTTGACGATGACGCCGATCAGGAAAGTCACGCAGCCGTTATGCTACATTCACGTTTCAATTCGCACATGGATATTCTCCTGCTGCGTCCGGTTCCGGCGAACGAGCGATTCGGTCTCGGACCGTTTTTTCGCATCGAGCCGCTCGGGATGGAATACATTGCGGCGGCGCTCGAAGCTCGCGGACACCGCGTCACGCTCGCCGATTTGCGTTTCAGCCGATCGCTCGCCTCCGAGATGGCGGGGACGCGTCCCGGTCTCGTCGGGATCGCGGCGATGCACGCGCTCGAGACCGACGAAGTCGTCGCCCTCGCGCGCGGCGTGCGCGCGTTGTCGCCCGATGTGCCCATCGTGATCGGCGGTCATACGGCCGCCGCCTATCCGGACCCGTTCCTCGTGCCCGAGATCACCGCCGTCGTACTCGACGACGGGGAACGCGCGCTGCCGGATCTGTGCGACGCGCTCGATCGCGGTCAGCCGGTGACGGACGTGCCCGGATTGGCGCTGTCAGACGGCGAGGGCGGCGTGATGCGAACGCCCGGTGAGACGGGAACGCTTGCGCTGGACGAGGTGCCGCTGCCGGCGCGACACCACGTCGCGGGCTGGCGTCGTCAATACGCGTGTCTCGCGCACCGCCCGGCGTGGCTCCTTGAAACCGCGCGAGGCTGTCCGTTCCGGTGCTCGTTCTGCTCGATCTGGCAGCTGCACGCGCGCGCGGTGCGCGAACGCTCGATCGACTCGGTGTGCGAGGACTTCGCGTCGGTGGGCGACCACGTGTTTGTCGCCGACGATCTGTTCTGGCACCATCCGTCGCGGAGCCTCGCGCTGGCCCACGAGCTCCGCCGCCGCCACATTCGCAAGCAATGGATTTTAGTGCAGAGTCGCGTCGATCTGGTGGGACGCCACCCCGAGCTGCTCGAAGCCTGGCGGCCGCTTGCGCGCGAGTTCGACATTTTCTTCGGGCTGGAGGCGGCCACCAACGAGGGGCTGGACGGGCTGATGAAAGATGCCACGGTGAGCGAGACGGCCCGTGGCGTCGAGGTTGCGAGGCAGTATCAGTACGGTGTCACCGGCAACTTCGTCGTCGATCCGGCGTGGGGCGAGGCCGACTTCGAGCGTCTCTGGGCGTTCGTGGAGCAGCACCAGCTCTTTCAGGCCGGGTTCACCATCCTGACGCCGCTTCCGGGCACGGCCTATTTCGAGGAGATGCGGCAGAAGGTGCGGGCGCGCCGCTGGTCGCATTTCGACATGCATCACCTGCTGTGGGAGCCGGCGCTTGGACCGCGCCGATTTTTCGAGCTGTATTCCGAAACGTGGCGACGGTCGGTGCTGAACCTGAAGGGACGCAAGAGCGTGTGGAAATGGCTGCGTGAGGTGGAGGCGCGCAACGCGCTTTTCCTTCTCCGCGCCCTCAGGCGGACACAGCGCCTGATGGATCCAGCGCACTATCTGGACGAGTACGACCTGGCGCCTTCCGCGGAGCCGGGTATTGCCCCGCAGCCGCACGTCGCGCGGGCGCTCCACTAGCCAGGGCGCGCAACTCGTGGCGGATGCGTTGAAGGAGCGGGCCCCCCGCCGCGGCCTTTCTCCTCGCGATGCCAGCGGGTCCGCGGTTCCGGCCGCACCTCAACCTATCGGAAGATGTCCACGGTTTCTGATCAAGCTCACCGCACCGTGCTTGACGGGCCACACCGATCTTCGCTAATGTGGCCACATGAGAGACCACTTCAGGGCGCAGCGCGCCGGGCGACGGCCGCAGGGCACCGTCGGCGTCCGGGACTTGAAGGCGCACGCCGCCCGAATCGTTCGCGACGTGCGCGACGCGCGGGCGTCTTTTGTCGTGACCCACCGCGGCCGCGCGGTGGGCGTGATCTTGCCGATCGAGATGGCCGACCTGACCGAGCCGCTGACGGATGATCTCGACGCTTCCGACGCGTGGCAGGCCTTCCTGGCGGCCGGCCGTCGGCTGGAGCGTCGTTTCCGATCGGGCGTGAGCGGCGTCGCCCTCCTCTCGAAGGCGCGCCGGTAGCGCGTGGCTCCACAGAAGCCCGGGAAGCGCCGGGCGGGCAAGACCCGCCGGCCGCCGGTGACTCGGTACACGATCGACGCGAGCGTGTTCGTCAACGCGTTCAACCCCCACGAAGAGGGACATGCCCGGAGCCTCGAGTTCCTGACGACCACTCGCGACGCCGGCGATCCCATCCTGGTCCCGACGTTGATGGTGGCCGAGGTCGCCGCGGCGGTTGCGCGAGCCAGTGGCGACGCCGCGGGGGCGGTGGAGTATGCGCTGGCGGCCTCCGCGTTGCCCCACCTCACGCTGGTGTCGCTGACACCTCGGCTGGCCCGACAGGCTGCGGAGTTGGCGGCCACGCACCGGCTCCGAGGTGCCGATGCCGTGTATCTGATCGTCGCGCGTCGATACGGCGCGATGCTCGTCTCTCGAGACCAGGAGCAGCGCACACGCGGGGCGGCGATCACGACCTGCCGAACGCCCGAAGAGGCCCTGGCGAGCCGATCCTGAGACCCGTTCGGCAGGTTCGCCCGCAGAGCGCGATCCCGTTGGCGCGCGCAGCGGCTCGGATCCCTCCCAGCGTCTCCGGGATTTCAGCAAGCGCCGGTAGGTATGACATATGTCACGACGCGCCGCGGCCAGCGGCAGGCGCACCTCAACCCGCGCGCCGTCTCCAGCCACACTCTCGATCTTGAGCGAGCCTCCGTGCGCTGTGGCGATCTGGCGGGCGATCGGCAGTCCGAGCCCGGTGCCATCGGCCTTGGTGGAGAAAAACCGATCGATGACCGCCGACGTGGCGGTAGTAAATCAGTGTGGACACTCCACTAGC
>JBGPKK010000097.1:0-17449 GCA_041485905.1 Vicinamibacteria bacterium | reverse complement strand
GTTGACGGCCCCTTTCGTGGACCCGTTGCAACCTATCCCATCACAGTAGGTGACCACGAGAACATTCCTGTCGACGTGCTTCGTGGTCTCAGGAGACATTGTGCGATGCGGGATGTTGATCGCGCCGGGGATATGTTCACGCTGAAATGCCTCGGGCGAACGCGCGTCGACAACGGCAACGTTTTCACCGGCAACTCTGGCGACCTTCAAGTCCCATGAGTCGATCTCGTACTCGAGCTTGTCTAAGTAGTGCTTCAGTTGATCGTTCATAGTTGGACTCTCCTTGCTACCCAAGTGCCGTGCCGTCTACAAATAGTCGGCCGAACTCGATATCCAAATGTTCGAGTGGCGGCTGCAGTGTATCGCCGAGGACGGTCGGATTCAATTCGATTGAAGTGCCGCCACGACCGTCACTTGCCGTCGACTGGCGAGGAGACGGCGGCGGGATATGCGGAACTCGATAGCGCGAATACGCCTGCGGCGGTCGCGAGATGTCGGGGTTCACTTGCGGTTCTGACCTGGGCCGAGTTGATCGAGCGGACTCCGCACACCCCGCCCGCCCTGGTCTAGTACGTGTGTATACACCATCGTCGTACTGACGTCGCGATGCCCGAGCAGTTCCTGGATCGTCCGGATGTCGTACCCGGCTTCAAGCAGATGTGTCGCGAATGAATGGCGCAGCGAATGGCACGTGGCTGGACGGGTAATGGCGGCAGCCCGCGCGGCATCCTTGACCGCTCGTTGCAGGACGGATTCGCGCAAGTGATGCCGCCGCCGCTCGCCCCTCAAGCGGATCGCTTGACGCACGCGATCGAGGAGCTTCGGCGGCGGTCCACCTTCTGGAAGGCGAGCACGAGTGCCGTACGAGATTTCTGCCTTATTCCAGCGCCTCCAGCAGCGAGCGCTGCCGGCCGAGGCGCTGCGAGCGTTCCTCGGCGAAACGTTGTACGCCCGCGAGGATCGAGTCCTTGTCGAGATGCGCTTCGGCAATCACGTCCGATTCGAGTCCACCGGTCAGCCACTGATTGTCCCAGTCGGCGGTGAGGGAATACTCGTCGGCCTGTGCGCCCACATTGCGCAGGGGCCACATGCGGCGCGTGCCACCGGTGACGAACATGAGGTCCTGCCGTGCTCCAGGCGGCAGGACAGAATCTCGATAGGCTTCCGGCTGGTGGTCGAAGAGCTCCTCGCTGATCGCCGCGACCACCTTCACGTTGACGCCGGCAGTTATCAGTTTCGGCAGCACGTCCACCAGGTTGAACGTCGCGCTCGATCCCTGCGCCACGACGTACCCGTGCCTGGGCTGGCCGGGCGCGAAGTCGCGAATGACATAGAGGCCCTTCGCGGCGGCCCGGAGATTCGTGTCGGCGAACGTGCTGCGGTCGGCCACGCGAAAGTCCGGCCGCGCCACTTCGAGTGTGATGATCCCCACCTGCTTGTTGCGTGCGGCAATCTCCGCTGCGGCGAAGTACCCCGGCGCGACGTCGTTGTAGTCCCAGAAGCTCAGATTGATGACATGTCCCCGTGGAAACAGCTTCCACACCTGCGGCGAGAAGATGCCGAAGTGCGTTCGCGCGTCGGCGGCGGTCTCGGGACCGGAATGAGCCGCCAGAATGTGCAGGACTCCCGTGTGGAACTTGCTGTCCTGATTCTGCTGGCTCCAGACTCGCGCCGGCAGATACATCAGCGGTGTGAAGGCCCCATAGGTGCCGCTGAACGCCCAGACACCGGCGAATTTGTCCGGGTCGACGGATGCGTTCTGGCTGACCAGACCAATCGCGGTTGACACATTTCCGGCCTCCTGAATCGCAGCTTTCAGACGGGTGCCACACGGGTTGGTCTCGGGATCGTAATGACCCCAGATGCTGCCGTGCTCCAGGTTGACCGATTCAGACAGGTCCGCAGCCACGGTCAGCACGCGGTTGCCCGTCACGTAATTCAGCCACTTCAGGATTTCCGAGATTCCCCTGCGGGCCCCCGCGGCTTCGCCGGCCTTGCGGAACAGCGCGATGTTGACCTGTTTTTCAGCGCCCGATACCGGGTTCCGCACGGTCAGCGTCTGCGGTTCTTCGGGCAAATTCGCGACGCGCAGGCGCTCGTCGAGGAACGGGTTGCGCGTAGCATCGATGCGCAGCGGGAACTCATCCTTGATCGAATCTCCAATCGCGACGAGGCGATCCGCGAGCCAGTCGCCCAGGCCATTCCGCTCGAGCACGGACATGGCGACATCGATGTTCGTCTTGAACTGAAGAAGCCGCTCCCGCGGATCGGTCACCGGACCGTCGCCGAGCCCCTGGAACTGGACACCGTAGCGCTCCTCAAAGGTCCTCGCGAGCGAGACGATGTATTGCGAGTTCATCTTGAACCCGAACGGATGGCTCGGGAAGCCGACGATTTGATCGCCGGCGCCGGGAATTTTTCCGCCCACCGCCGCCGGCCAGTACCCTTTCGTCGTCTTGCCGAACACCACCATCGGCCGGCGATCGCCTGGATCCCAGTCTTCCATGGTCTTCAGGACGCCCAGGATCTGGTCGTAGTCGTGCCCATCGGGTATGGAGAACACGTTCCATCCGTACGACGTCCATTGGTCGGACAATCGGTAGCCGTCAAACTTGCTGTGCACGACGCCGCCGATCAGCGCATCATCGATGCCCGCGTTGTTGTCGGAGAAAAAAATTCGGAGCCGCTTGCCGGCTTGCAGCGCGATGGCCTGGGTCTTCAGTTCCTGGGCGTGGCCGGCGCACATGGCGAATTCCCCTTCGAACGCAACGATTTTCGGTGAACCCATTGGAGCGCCGACAATGTCCCAGAACGCGGCTTTTCCAGCGGCCGTGGCGATGCCGATGCCCGATGGTCCGCCGTTGACGTCGTTGGTGACATCCGTGGACTCGATATGCCCGGAAAGCGCCCGGATGCCTCGTCCCCTGGCCTGGGCAAACCGTGGATCGTCGGCCAGCCCGTGATCGGCAAGAAGAGTCTTCAGCGCACCGGCGCCGCGGCGGAATCCCAACGCATCGACCGGCAGCATCGCGACGTCGGGGGCGACGTAGAAGCGGCGATCCCTCGTTGCCTGATATTTGCGGAAGAGCGCTTCGCCCATGATCATCCACAAGGCATAGCAGGTGGGCGCGCAGTGGCCTGCCGCGAGCATGAACTTGTCGCTATAGGGGTGCTTGGGACGACGGTAATCGTAACGGAGCCCTCCGCTCTCGTGACCGGCAAGGTGCGTGACGACGTTGAACGGCGTATAGGCCAGCGGCCCGCCGAAATGGCCGGTTTGAGCATAGTTACCGAGCCACACGAGAGTCATGCAGGTCATGAAGCCGACGTCTTCCATTCGTTGCCGGTCGTACGGCAGCGTCGACGCCGTCGCGGTCTGCACCCGTTGCACACTCATCTTGAATCCGTGTCCTTCCTGTTTCTTGTGAGATGGCGAAAGCTGATCTTATTCGCGGCTTGGCGCCCGATCAACCTACATCAAAAAACCGATAAACTGTACCAATCAACATTCTCGTCACGAGAAATCTCCCGTCCTTCGTCATGGGCCGGTTGCACGATCTTGGCTCCGTCGATCTCTTCACGGAAGGGGCGATGCCGGCCGACGTGCTGAAGCAGCGCATCGCCGATAAGGACGCGCTCATCTGTCTGATGTCAGACGACATCGACAGGAGCGTCATCGACGCCGGAACCCGGCTCAAGGTTGTGGCGAACGTGGCCGTTGGGTACAACAACATCGACGTCGCCTACGCGCGCTCGCGCGGCGTCGTGGTCACCAACACGCCAGATGTGCTGACCGAGTCGGTCGCCGACTTCACATGGGCGATGATCCTCGCGATCACGCGGCGGCTGGCGGAAGGCGATCGCCTCATTCGCCGCGGCGAATGGAAAGGCTGGGCGCTCGACTTCATGCTCGGCACCGAGCTGAAGGGCAAACAGCTCGGGCTCGTCGGTTTCGGCCGAATCGCGCGCGCCGTGGCTGCTCGGGCGCCGGCATTCGGTATGAAGGTCGCCTACACCGACGTCGCGACGTTCGAGGGGCCGTTCGAGCACATGTCGATGGATCGCCTGCTGAATACGTCCGACGTGGTATCGCTTCACGTGAATCTGACCCCGCAGACGCGCCATCTCATCGACAAGCAGGCCCTCGCGCGGATGAAACGATCGGCGTACCTCGTGAACACGGCACGCGGGCTGGTCGTCGAGGAAGCCGCGCTCGTCTGGGCGCTCGGGGAGCGCCTGATTGCCGGCGCGGCGCTCGACGTCTACGAGAACGAGCCCGCCGTTCACCCCCGATTGCTATCGTTCGAGAACGTCCTGCTCGTGCCGCATCTTGCCAGCGCCACAACCGAAACACGCACCGCGATGGCCAATCTTGCCGTCGACAACGTCGCGGCCGTACTCGCCGGGCGCCCGCCACTCACCCCGGTTTTGGAATGAAACCCGAGCGCGAGAGTCTACGCTCGAGCGCGAGGTCTTTGGCGGGCGGGAGCGGGGCCCCGCCCGCAATAAAGACTGTCAAGACCCTCAAACCCGTCATGCGCAAGCTGGCGCGGGCCATCGACGGTCTCGATCTGCCGGCCATCGAGAAGATTTCGCAGAGCCAGGAGGAAGATCCCTTCCAGGTTCTGATCTCGACGCTGCTGTCGGCCCGCACGCAGGATGCGACGACTCTCGCGGCCTCCACCCGGCTGTTCAAAGTCGCGCGCACGCCGCGAACGATGGCCAGGCTCGCCGTCCGACAGATTGAGCGGCTGATATATCCGGTCAGTTTCTATCGCCACAAGGCGCGTCACGTGAAGGCGACCTGCCGGATCCTCGTGCATCGCTTCCACGGACGCGTACCCGGCACGATGGAGGAGTTGCTGACGCTGCCGGGGGTGGGCCGCAAGACCGCGAACCTCGTGTTGATTCTCGCGTTCCAAAGCCTGAAAAACATCTGCGTCGATACCCACGTCCACCGGATTTCAAATCGGCTCGGATGGGTGACCACGCGTACGCCCGACGAGACCGAGCAGGCGCTCTATGCCGCAACGGATCAGCGATGGTGGCCGCATATCAATCTCTATCTCGTCACCTGGGGCCAGAACGTCTGCCGGCCCGTCTCTCCGCGGTGCGGCGAGTGCGTGATCAGAGCACACTGTCCACAGATTGGCGTCGGCGCCGACAAGGCCGCTCCGAAGACGGTCGCCGTATGAGTCCTCGCGTCGCGCCCGAACCCGCAGGACTGAAGTCCTGCGCCACATTGTGCGCGTCCCTCTTCGTGCTCGCGTGCGGTTGTGTGCCGCTCGTGTCCGCGCAGAACAGCGCCGCGCCGGTGATCATCGTCGATACCCCCAGGGGCACGTTTGCGTTCGAAACGTTTCCCGAAGACGCGCCGAAGACCGTGAAGCACATTCTGGAGCTCGTCGCCCGCGGCTTCTACGACGGCCAGCGCTTCCATCGAGCCTTGCCCGGGTTCGTCGTTCAGTGGGGCGACCCGCAGTCGCGCGATCTCTCCAAGGAGGCCGTCTGGGGTCGCGGGGCCGGAGCGGGAAGCGGCAGTGCGATCGGCGCGGCGGAAATCAGCAGGACGCACTCGCACCGCAGAGGCGCCGTTGCCATGTCGCATCTCGGCAATCCGGCCCTCGCCGACAGCCAGATGTACGTGGTGCTCGATGATCGGCCCGACCTCAACGGCAGGTATGCCGTGTTCGGCCGTGTCGTGTCCGGCATGGACGTCGTCGACAAAATTCAGAGAGGCGACGTCATTCGGAAGATGTACGTGCGGGAGTGACGATGTCCGCGAGCTCGGGATATCTCGAAATAAATGCGTCCGGGTATTCGCCCTCGATCGGCTCGCCGAGCTGCTTTTTGATCATGGCGGCGTTGGCGACCGACTTCGCCGAGAAATGGTTGTTCGTGTAGAGATACAGCTTCTTCACCAGCCGCCTGGACGCGCCGGCCGTCTCCGAAAACTCCTTCAGCTCGTCGGCCGAGTACAGATAGTCGTACCGGTCTTCTGATGTGTCGTGGTGCCACCAGTTCGCGGCGTTCCGGCCGTGCAGGCGCATGTAATAACAGCCCTGCGCGTTGGGCAGGTAGTTCTGCCGGATCGAGAAGCGAAACTTCGGCTCGTCGATCTGCACCCATGCGGCGGCGAATTCGTTGAGCAGCGCGAGGGTGTCCCCGATGCGGTCGCTCCAGCTTCGATGCCGGAGCTCCACGGCGACCGAATAGCCATGGAATGCGCGCAGCAGGTGCGTGAGGTACTCCCGGGAGACCGGCGCATCCTTGAAGCTGGGCGGAAACTGCGCGAGCAGGGCGCCCAGTTTGCCGGTCGCCGCCAGGGGCTCGATCCCTCTGCGGAATTCGTCGAGATCCGCGTCGTTGGGGCGCGCGAGGGCATCGACGATCTCGCGATCGGAAAAGAGGAGGGGAGTCGCGACAGCCTTCGACAGGCTCTTCGTGAGCGTCTTCCTGAACATCCCGGGATGCGTGAACTTCTGATACAGCTTCACCGAGAATTCGAAGCCATTCGGCGTGCGATCGGCCCATGCGCGGCAGACCGCTGCCCGCGGCTGTCCATAAAACGTCGAGTTCACTTCGACCGTGTTGAAGTGCTCGGCGTAGAAGGACAGCTCGTCGAACCCCTTCCGGCGCGCGCGAGGCAGCGGATAGAAGATCCCGTTCCAGGTGCCGCGGCCAGCGGGGTAGTTCCAGCCTGATGTGCCGATGCGCAGGTTGGATGGCATGGTAGAGATTTCAGATTGCAGAGTTAAGATTGAAGATTGATTGCGGCATTGAATCTTCAATCTTAAATCTTCAATCTTCAATCTTCAATCCGCCATGCTGACGGTTAACGAAATCTTCTACTCGATTCAAGGCGAATCGACGCGCGCCGGGCGGCCCTGCGTCTTCGTCAGGCTGACCGCGTGCGACCTCCGCTGCACGTGGTGCGATACGCCCTATGCCTTTCACGAAGGGCGCAAGCAATCGGTGGACGAGGTGATGGCGGCCGTCGAACGGCACGACTGCCCGCTCGTGGAGATTACCGGCGGCGAGCCCCTGCTGCAGGAAGACGTCTATTCCTTGATGGATCGCCTGCTCGCGGGCGGTCGAACCGTGATGCTCGAAACCGGCGGTCACGTCCCGATCGACCGTGTGCCGGTCGATGTCGTGAAGATCGTCGACGTCAAGTGCCCAGGCAGCGGGGAGGTGGACAAGAACGATTGGGCGAATCTCGATCGTCTCGCGCCTCACGACGAGGTGAAATTCGTCGTCGCGGACCGCGCGGACTATGAGTTTGCGCGCGACGTTGTCGAGCGCCGCGATCTCGCGTCACGGTGCGCCGCCGTGCTGATCTCGCCGGTGCACGGGGTCCTCGAGGCCAGGCTGTTGGCGGAGTGGCTGCTCGCCGACCGCCTCCCCGCGCGTCTGCAGCTTCAGCTGCACAAATACATCTGGACGCCAACCACTCGAGGAGTCTGAAGTTGCGAGCGATAGTCCTGCTGAGTGGCGGCCTGGACTCGTACACGGCCGCCGCGATGACCAGAGCGCAGGGCTTCACCCTCGACGCGCTGACTGTCCACTATGGCCAACGCCATGCGCGCGAGCTCGAGTCGGCGCGCGCCGTGGCGCGGCAGCTCGGCGTCGAGAAGCACCTCGAGCTGTCGATCGATCTTCGCGGCATCGGCGGATCGTCGCTGACCTCAGATGAGGCCGTGCCGCGCGACCGCCATCTGGCGGCGACCGACATTCCGTCGACCTACGTGCCAGCCCGCAACACCATCTTCCTCGCGCTCGCCCTCGGCTGGGCCGAAGTCCTCGACGCGCGCGACATCGTCATCGGCGTCAACGCCCTCGACTATTCCGGCTATCCGGACTGCCGTCCCGCGTTCATCTCGGCGTTCGAGGCGCTGGCCTCCGTTGCGACGCGCGCGGGCGTCGAAGGCGCGCGTATTCGCGTGCACACCCCGCTCATCTCGATGACGAAAGCCGAGATCGTCCGGCGCGGTATCGAGCTGGGCCTGGACTACGGTCTGACGACGAGTTGCTATGATCCGGGCGCCGGCGGGAAGCCGTGCGGGCACTGCGACAGCTGCGTGCTTCGCGCCAAAGGATTCAGTGAAGCCGGCGTCCCCGATCCGCTGGTCCTGCGCTAGAATTTCACGACCGTTGAAGATTCTCAGCTCACAACCCATTCGGCGGCAGGTCCTCGTGTCCGCAGTCCTGTTGCTGCTGCCGCTTCTGCTCGGCGCCGCGTGGTCATCGAACCGCACCCGCCTCGAGCGTCGGGCGGAGGTGCAGGCCGAGGCCGGATCCATCACCGCCACGTCAGTCGCCTACTTCGATCGGTATCTGCACGGTCTCGATTCGATGGCGTCGGTCCTCGTGCGTCACCCCGCGGTGATCGCGTTGAACCGTGAGGAATGCGATCGGCTCTTCGCCAGCGTGCTGCGCGATCAGCCGCTCTTGCTGAACGTCGTGCTGCGCGCGCCAGACGGCACGCTGCACGGCTCCGGATTACAGGCTCCCGACCTTGGGGGGCCGGCTGGGACCGCCGCGTACATGCAGCAGGTCATCTCGTCGGGGCGACCGGTCGTCAGTGACCTGACGCTGGGTCCGGTCTCACACAAACCCACCGTCCTGCTCGCGTATCCTGTCCGGGCCGACAGCGGTTCGATTGTCGGCGTGCTGGTCTTCGGCATCGATCTGTCCCAGCTGCAAACGCTCTTCGCCCGCCTTCCCCTGGCAGAAGGATCGGTTGTCACGCTGACCGATCGCCGAGGTCTCGTGCTGGCGCGCAGCCGCGACGCCGATCGATACATCGGCACCACGATGGCCGTCGCCGCGCCAACGGAGCCCGGAGCCGCGCCGCGAGCGTCGGCCGGCACCGATATCGACGGCGTGGATCGCCTCTTCGCCTCCGCCATCGTCGACCGCGGCGGATGGGTGATGACGGTCGGCATTCCCAGGACGGTCGTCGCCGCGCGGCTCTGGCCGTTGTATACGCGCAATCTCGCCATCAGTGCCATGGCGGTATTGATGCCGTTGTTCTTCTGGTTATGGATGGGCAGCCGTCTGTCGAGCCAGCTCAATCACCTGCGTGGCGCGGCGCAGCGTATTGCGCAGGGCGATCTGTCGCCGCCGCCCCGCATGGCGGACGTCCTCAATCAGGAGCTCGGCGAACTGCAGGATGCGTTCGTCAGCATGGCGGAGAACCTCGGGCGCACGCGGGAAGCGCTGGACCGGCAGGTCGAGCAGGAGCGCAAGATGCGCGAAACCCTCGAGTCGCTGCAGCGGCAGGTCGTGCGCCAGGAGCGACTGGCCGCCGTCGGCGTGCTCGTGTCGGGCGTTGCCCACGAGCTGAACAATCCGCTCCAGGCGATTCTGGGCGCGTCCGAACTGCTCGAGCGCCGCCGCGACCTGTCGCCCGAGGCGCTTCTGGAGGTCAGCTTCGTCAAGACCCAGAGCGCCCGCGCGCGCGAAATCATTCGGAATCTATCGCGGTTCAGCAGCCAGCAGTCCGGACCGCCCACCGCCGTCGACCTTCGCGACGTGATCGCCGAAGTCGTGCAGCTCCGGCGCGCCAACCTCGACGCCGCCGAGATCACCCTCGACGTCCAGGCATTGTCGACCAGGAAGGTGTTTGCGAATTTCACCGAGCTCGAGCAGGTGGTGCTGAACTTCGTCATCAATGCACAGCAGGCCATCCAGGCGGCGGGCCCGCACGAAGGACGGATGGCCATCCGTCTCTCGGACGTCGGCCAGCGCGTTCGTGTCGAGGTTGTCGACAACGGTCCCGGCGTCAGCGCCGAACATGAGCCCAAGCTGTTCCAGCCCTTCTTCACGACCAAGCCGGTCGGCGAGGGCACAGGTCTGGGGCTGTCAGTCAGCTACGGCATCGTCGAGTCGTACGGCGGCGCCATCGGGTATCACGGCAACGAATCGGGCGGCGCGACCTTCTTCTTCGAGCTACCGGCTACCGACGGGGGTCGGCCAATGGCGTCAACGGTGGGCCCGGCCGTGACCGCGCGGTGAATGAGCCGTTGAAGGATTAGCGCCGCGACCACGACGCGAGGCGCGCGGCGACCGCGTCGATGGCGGCTGTGATGGTCGGCCCTGGAACAGCGAAGTTGTTCGCGAAGATCGCAAACGCCAGTGGCTCCTGGTCGGCCGTGTTCACGACCCCGCACAGCGCGCGTACCCCAGCCATGGAGCCGTCTTTCGCTCGTGCATTGCCCGCAGCCGGCGTATTCCTCAAGCGCGTCGCAATCGTCCCGCTTTGGCCCGCGACATTCAGCGACGACAGAAATGCTGTCCATCCGGCGGGATCGGCGTGGATGTGGGCGAGCACCCGGACGAGCGATTCCGGCGTGATGTAGTCGTATCTCGACAAGCCGGAGCCGTCGCGCAGGACTGCGGCGTCCGCGTCGATTCCCCAGGACGCCAGGACCGCCTCGACTACCCGCAGGCCGCCCTCGAACGTCGGCGTGCCCGCCTGCGCCCCCAGCGTTTTGATGAGCGTTTCGGCGTACTGGTTCTGACTCACTTCCATGAGCCGGCGGGCGAGTATTCGAAGCGGTGGAGATCGGTGGGTGACGAGAAGCGAGGCGCGCGACCGGTCGCCAATAGGATTGGCGGGCAGTTCGATTGGTGGCGGCGCTCCAAGCTCCACACCGTGAGCGATCAGCGCTTCGGTAAACGCGGCCGCGAGATAGCGCGGCGGATCGTGGATGGACAGCGAATGCACGATCGGCGCACTTCCCTGCGGCACGATGCCCTCGATCACGACCGCCGGCGAGTCGGGCGCCCGGCGCGCGACGAATTCCGGAGCCGCCGTCGCCGCGCCGGTCGTCATGCGATTCTCGACCCGCAATCCGTTGATGCCCGCCGGCGTCAGCTCGTACGCCGCCGGCGCGCCCGGCGACGGCCCGGGCCGCAGGGTGATATCGACGGCGTTTTCGCGAAACTGCGCCGCCGCGATGGGCGCCCCGTAGTAGTAGGCGAGATCGTCCCACGACCACCCGAAGCCGAGGCGCTCGCCGCTGAAGGCGCGGGCATCGGCGAGCACCGTTCCGGTTACCTTCGCGATCCGGAGCGTTCTGATCTCGGTCGCCCACGAATCGAGAGTCCGCCGATCGAGGCTGGGATCGCCGGCGCCGACGATGACCAGGTTCCCGTCGAGCCGGTCTCCTTCGACGACGCCATCGGCGACGATCCGCGTTTCATACGAATAGTCCCAACCGAGGCGTTCCGCGGCCGCGGCGAGCGTCACGACTTTCAGCGTCGACGCCGGCATCATCAGCTTGCCCGCGTTCACCGCGTAGAGCGTTTCGTCCGTTACGAGCGAGCGCACGACAACGCCCCAGTACCCGCGCTCCATCCCAGGCGCAGCCAGGATCCCGTCGATGTCGTGCTGGAGGCGAGCGACCGCGTCTACCGGCGCGGAGGATTGCGGGACCGCTGGTCTCGCCACCGGATGGCAGGCCGAGAGAGAGAGGACGATGAGCAGTGAAGTAGCGAACGTCTTCAGGAGTTCGCCGGACCCAAGAGGGTCCGGCCTACGTACCCGCAGGTCCGACCTCATAAGGTCCGGCCTACTTGGCGAGCTCGTCCAGCGTCTTGTTGGCTTCGGTGAAGTCCATCGCATCGACTTTCGCGGCGCCCGGCTCGCCGGGGCGCCCCGCGTAGACATCGGCGTCCACCTTGCCGAACGTGACGCGTTCTTCCTTCTTGCCGTCTTCGAACTTGGCCAGGACGGTCATCGCCGGCATGTTGAGGCCGGTCTTCGTCGAGGCTTCGACGAACGAGGCGGCCCGCATGTTCGCCAGGCGGCTGAGGAGCGCCTCGATCTTGTCCTTGTCGACGTCGCCGGCGTTCGGGCTCACGCGGCGCCACTTGTCGGTGGCGTCCTTGCCTTGTCCCTTGGTCTTTTCGAACGCGACCGTCTGGCCGCTTCTGGTAATCTCGACGCGCGTCGCGTTGTATGCGCGGAACTCGAAGATGTCCTTGCGCCGGTATTCGTCCGCGCCTTTCTTCAGCTCGTCGGCGAGCGTGCCGTCGAGGGTGACGACCATCGGTGACGACGCGTCGCGCGCGTACACGGTATTGTTCTCGGCTTTTCCGCCGAGCACGAGCGTGGCGCGGGAGCTGCCCGACTGCAGATCGACGCTGGCGGCCGGTTTGTCGAGCCCGTATGTCTTCAGATCGGCCGCAGTCGCCGTTTCCGTGACGATCGACTTCATGGCCGCCGTCTGCACGCGGCCGATCAGCCCTTCGACGGTTCCATAGTCGGCGCGCATCTGAACGGGCTCGGTGATCTTCCAGTCCGCGTTGTCTTTCGCGAGGTGAAAGGTCTTGCCCCCCGCGTTCACCACGACCCCGTCCACCTTGTCGCGCTCGACCTTGAGCACCGTCTTATCGCGCAGCTCGAAGGTCGATCGGTTCAGCGTCGAGTCCTGGGACGCGGGGATGAGGAAGACTTTCTTCTCGTCGTTGCGCTTTGCGAAGAGATCCCCGCCGGTCGGCGATTTTTCGCCGACCAGCAACCGGCGGTAGTCCTTGTCGCCGGAGACCTTGAAATCGATCTCGAGGCGCGGCATGGCCAGGCCGTAATCCTTCACATCGGTGGGGTTCTCGTCGACGACGCGGACGATCTCGATCTGTCCCAGCGCATTGGCGATGGCCGAGACTTCCATCTCGTCCGCTTTCGCGGCGACCGGCGCCACCAGCTTCCAGGTGCCGTTTTCCTTCTTGAGCGTGGTGACATCGCCCTTCTCGGACCTGACCTTCAGCTCGTCGATCTTGTCCGCCTGCACCGCGGCGAAGACCTTCTCCTGCTTTGAGGGCGCCTCGGCAGGCTTCTTCCACGTGACGAAGTAGACGTAGGCCGCCAGGCCGGCGAGAACGACAACGAGCGCGATCGTGCTTCGCAGTCCCCTCATCTAGCGTCTCCGCCACCAGGTATAGACGCCCGTTGCGAAGACGCATCCGGGAATGAGCAGCAGCGACAGCCACATGATGTTGTTCTGCTGCGTCGCCGTCAGTGTGATGCGGCGATCGTCGGCTTCCTTCGGTCGGATCGAAATCAGATTTTCCTGCTGCGACAGCCACCCGATCGTGTTCATGAACAGATCGCGGTTCCCCTGAATGCCCAGGCCGGCGTTGGCGGCGAAATCCGAATCGCCGACCACCGCGACACGCGTTTCGGCCTTTGCGGCTGCGTCGGCGGGCGGCTTGCCCGCGTCCGCCGCGGCGCCGGAGGCGGCGGAGACGACGGCGCCGATCGAAATCGGCCCCTTCTTGTCTCCCTTGGACTCGTCGAGCGAGACCTGGCCGGACGACAGCAACCCTTTGATATCGGTTTCCGCCCAGCTCCGCGCGCTCGTCTCGATGAAGGTCTGCGCGATGTGGCCGTCGACGCCGCCCATGACCGGTAAGACCGATCGCGCCAGCGGGAACGCGGTCATGAAACTGAAGCCCTGCGTGATGGGGTGCGGCGGATAGCTCATGACCACCGGAACCTCAGCGCCGGTGCCGATCAGGCGTCCCATCCCGCTCGCGTCCACGACGATGTTGTTGCCGACGTCCATGCCCCAGTCGTGGGCGAGCGCGATGAGGTTGGTGAGCGGCGGGCTTTCGATCTTGTCGGGGGGATCGATCTCGAGTAGAAACTTGCCGGCCTTCCCGAGGTACTTCTTGAGCGCGTCGATCTCGTTCGGGAAGAAATCGATCCGCGGCCCTGCGGCAATCACGACGGATGCATCGTCTGGCACCGCGCCCAACTGGGCCAGCACGGTCTTGTCGACCGCGTAGTTCTCGCGGCCGAGGGCCGCCGCGATCGCGTTGTAGCCCTCGCGCTCCGACGAGCTCGTATCGCGTTCGCCGTGGCCCTGCGTGAAGTACACCTTCCGCTGCTGGCCCGAGACGACCTTGATGATCGCGTTCGTCAGATCCTGCTCGGTGCTGGCCGTAATGCGCTCGGTTCGCCCTTTGTACTCGAAGACGATCGTGCCGTACTGCTGGATCTGATTCTGCTTCGCGATCGTCGGCTTCTTGTCCGGGTCGATGTACTCCGCCGACACCTTCTTCGACGCGTACTCGTACTCCTTCAGCTTGTCCCGGTAGCTCGTGAACTCGGGCTCCTGCGCGAAGACGCGGACCTGCATTGGCGAGTCGAGCTTCGCGACGACGTTGCGGCTCTGATCCGAGAGGCTGAACTGCTTGTTGACCGTGAGGTCCCACCGTTTGTTCTGTTTCGACCCGATGTAGTTGATGGCGACCAGGATGCCGAGCACGACCAGGATGCTCACCCCGGCCAGCGTCCCGTAGCGGGCCTGGCGGCGCGTGAACACCGTCGCGATCTCGCGCCATTGGCCGAGCACGTAGGCCAGCACGCACACCAGGCCGGCCCACGACAGGTAGTACGCGTACTGTTCCTTGGCCGGCATCCCGAAGCGGATGCCGAGCGCCGCAAAGACCAGCAGCATGCCGAGCCAGCCGACGAGACTCAAAATGCGATTCACCATATGTTCAGCTCTTGCTCTTTGCCGCTTGCCCTTTGCTCTCAGCCCTTCGCCTTTAACCCCTCCACCGTTCGCTGTCGACCGACTTGGCAGTCAGGAACAGGCCGAACGTGATGAAGCTCACGTAGTAGATCACGTGCGTGGTGTCGATGATTCCTTTGCTGAAATCTTCGAAGTGGTCGACGATCGACAGATAGGTCATCAAGCCTTCGAGCGAGGGAAACGACGTCCCCAGCCACGTGATCACCCACAGGAACAGGAACACGCCGAAGGTGGCCATGAACGACACCACCTGGTTCTTCGTCAGCGTCGAGATGAACAGGCCGATGGAAATGAAGCAGCCGCCGAAGAGCAGCAGGCCCAGGTAGGCCGTAAGGAGCGGCTTCCACTCGGGACGGCCGTAGACGAACAAAATGCCCATGTGGATCAGCGAGACCCCGAGCATCACCGCATAGAGCGCCAGCGCGCCGAGAAACTTCCCCATGACGATCTGGAAGTCGGTGATCGGCGAGGTGAGCAGCAGCTCGATCGTCCCCGATCGCTTCTCCTCGGAGTAGGTGCGCATCGTAATCGCCGGCAACATGAACAGAATCAGGATCAGGACGTCCTGCAGCAGCGGGCGTATCAGCTGCTGATTGACGTTCATCGACTGCCCGCCGCCCGCTCCGAACTGTCCCATCTGCAGGCTCTGTCGAACAAAGTAGGCCAGGATGGCGACGTAGAAATAGCCGTAGAGCAGCGCAAACACGCCGATGACGATGTACGCGATCGGCGAGGCGAAGTACGACCGCAGCTCTTTGTGCGCGATCGCGAGGACGTTACGCATTGACCGCTCCCTCCTCGGCAGCCGTGGGTGTTTCGTCGGTCGTGAGCGACAGGAAGATGTCTTCGAGGCTCATGCGCATCGGCCGGAGCTCCAGGAGGCCCCAGCCGCTCGTCACCACCGCACGCGCGAGATCCCTGCGCACGTCGTGCCCCGTCGCGCTCTCCACCTCGAACCCGACGACCGCGTCGCGCCGGTCGGATTCGACCACGCGCGTGATGCCGGGAAGTCGTTCCAGCACGGCGGCGGCGTCGGCCCCGGGCGCCTCGACCTGAACATACATCGTCTCGGATCCGCGGAGCCGTGCGGTGAGATTGGCGGGCGTATCAACCGCGACGACGTGCCCTTTGTTGATGATGACGACGCGGTCGCAGGTCTGGGAGACTTCCGGAAGGATGTGCGTGCTGAGGATGATTGTATGGTCGCCGGAGAGCTCCTTGATGAGCTCCCGCGTCTCGATGATTTGTTTGGGATCGAGGCCGGCCGTCGGTTCATCCAGGATGAGCACGTCCGGATTGTGGATGATGGCCTGCGCCAGCCCGACCCGCTGGCGGTAGCCCTTCGACAGCTTGGAGCACTGACGGTCGGCCATGTCGGTGACGCGGGTGCGCGCCATCACCGCGCGGACGCGCTGCTGCCGGTCTGCCGGGAGCACGCCCTTCAGCTTGCCGACGAAGTCCAGATACTCCACGACGGTCATGTCGGGGTAAAGCGGAGGCGTTTCCGGGAGGTACCCCGTCCGGCGCTTGGCCTCGAGCGGCTGTTCGAACACATCGAATCCCGCGACGATCGCCTTGCCCTCCGTGGCCGGCATGAACCCGGTCAGGATGCGCATCGTCGTCGTCTTGCCGGCGCCGTTGGGCCCGAGGAAGCCGAGGATCTCTCCGCGTTCCACCCGGAAGGTGACGTCTTCGACGGCCGTGACGCGGCCGTAGCGTTTCGTGAGGTGCTGAACCTCGATCACTTTACCGGCTCCTGTTCACTGTCAGGTAAGTCAGGTGGGTCAGGTGGGTCAGGTACGTTGACGAGTATACCCGCCCTACCAGACCGACCCGGCCTACCCGCCCCTAGCAGCGCTCGCCGGGGCAGGCGAGCGCGATCCGCCGAGCGCCAACCGAAAATGCTAACCGAATGTCGTGAAAATGGGCAAGTTGTAACGAAACGCTAAACACCCCGTGGTCCCCACACTACAATGAGCGCTCCGCAACGCAATAACCAGCGCGACGCGCACATGAGCTCAGATTGAGGAGACGACATGGCTGCAGATGTGGGATCGAAAGCTCCGGATTTTACGCTGATGAATCAGGATCGCGAGCCGGTGACGCTCAGCAAGCTCGGCGGCAAACCGGTGGTCCTGGCGTTTTTCCCGGCGGCGTTCAGCGGCGTGTGCCAGAAAGAGCTCTGCACGTTCCGCGACTCGATGGGCCAGCTCAGTAAAGCGAACGCGCAGGTATTCGGCATCAGCGTCGACACGTTCTTCGTGTTGAAGGCGTTCCAGGATCAGCAGAAGCTGAACTTTCCGCTGCTCAGCGATTTCAACAAGCAGGTCATCCGCGACTACGGCGTGTTCAACGAGGACATGATCGGCCTCAAAGGCATCGCCAGGCGCGCGGTGTTCGTCCTGGACAAGGACGGCGTCATCCGCCATCGCGAGGTTCTTGACGACGCGAGGAACGAGCCGAATTATCAGAAGGTCTACGACAGCCTGGCTGCGCTCGGCTAATGTAACGGCGTGTCTGCGCTGAAAAACGGCGATGTGGCGCAGGGCTTCATCCCTGCGAGCCGCCCGCGTTCGCAGCCCTGCCGGGCGTGAAGGATTCCGCGAGCTTGCGTGAGCCCGTGCGAGCGTCTATCGTTACCCGAGATGAACACGGAGTGGTCGGCGCAGCTGGCCGCCGCCCGAGCCGGCGATGGCGGCGCCTTCTCGCGGGCCTTCGAAGCCTCCTACGATGAACTGCGGCGCCTCGCCCGCCGTCAGCTCCGGTCCCTGCGTCCCGGGGAGACGTTGACCCCGACAGCCCTGGTCAACGAGGCGTTTCTCAAGCTCGTTCGGCGTCCGGTCGGATGGGAGGACAAAACACACTTCTTCGCCCTGGCTGCCCGTGCGATGCGTCAAATT
>JBGPKK010000096.1:0-17552 GCA_041485905.1 Vicinamibacteria bacterium | reverse complement strand
CTCGGTCTTGAGACGTTCCAGTTCCGCTTTCAAGTCCTCGTCTGCCATCTGGCTTCCTCGATTCGAGTACGGCACGAGGCGTAATGCCGGGCCGCGTCGCGATTGTACCCCTCGCCCGCATCGCGTGCCGACTGCCGGATCGTAGACGGAGCCATGTGGTCATTGTGCCTATACCTATATTGGAAGACGCCATCAAGTGAAGCCGTCGCCTTATGATGCGAGGGAAGTCTTGGTCGGAGTGACCCGAGTTGAACCTCCGAATCTCGGTCCCGAATCGGGTTGACTGGGAGAAGGACAAGGTGAAGGGCGAGCTCGCCGCGGCCTCAACCCGAGGGTCTACACGGAAAACAGCCTCCACGTGAAGGACCCTGACGGTTTCGACCTGCAGATCGGGAGGAAGAAGATGAAGCCGTGGTCGAGACCACCATCCCCCGGCCGCGCCGAAGGATGAGTGTGCTTAAGTATTTTGTTTACTATTATTTACGTGGTGGGCGCTACAGGACTCGAACCTGTGACCTCGTGCGTGTGAAGCACGCGCTCTAACCAGCTGAGCTAAGCGCCCGTTGGTGGACCGTAACTGCTGGTGACCCTGAGGCTTAGGCGCCTCTTCGACGGCTGAATGGACCACCGATTCTACATCAGCTCGACCTGTTTGTGCCCCTTTTGTGCCCCGTCGCGCATCTTCAGGGGCATCCCGCTCGAGCATACGCGACCCTGACTCGCGCCGCAGATCATGGAGGCGCAAGTTGATGGCCGCGAGCTTCGCGCGGCAGCACGGCGCCAGCTTGCCATTGGCCAGCCGCGTCACCCGATGGGCGTAAATACGCAGCCGCAGATTCTCCCAAGCTGACGCCATCGAAGCGCGACCAGCTCGCCGATGCGGCATCCGGTCTCTAGCGCCGCGATGATCAGCGCCCGGAGCTTCGGGTTGGCGTCGGCCAGCGACGGCCGGCGAACGCCTTCGGACAGGGACGTGCGTCGACGGGATTGGAGTCAGCGAGGGCGCTCTCCCGCGATCGAGCTTCGCGCGAGGTGAGGTGGCCCGGGATCCGTGTTTTCGAACGGCGCCCGGGCCGCCGGCGATCGGCGACCCGGGCGTTCGAACACGATTGGAGGTCTACGGCCGCACGCAGTACGTTGCGACGATCTGACCGGTGCCCTCGTGCCCCGGGTTCGGTCCGTACCCTGGATTGGTCTGCACGACGACAATCTTCAGGATGTCGCCGCTGACATTCGGGCCCGACTTCGCGACCGTGGTCGGCACGATGACGCCCATGTACGACGGAACGGTGCCTGGCGGATTCGTGCTGTTGCCGCCGTTCTGGCTGGTCCAGCTGCCGACGCAGGCCGGCGGTTCTGCGGTGTGATTGGCGAAGCCCTTGAAGGCACTCGGCGCGGACCCGCCGCTCAGCAAGTTCTTGCCCGACCACTGCGAGCTCCAGAACGTCACGGGGTTCCCGAGGGCGCTCAGATCGCCCACCGCGAACGCACCGTTCGCAAGGAAGCCGAACAGGATCGTGGTTGCGCTGTCAGACGACGGGAGATAGAAGAGGTCTCCCGCAAAGTCGACTGCCACCACACCGGGTCCCAAGGGCTGCGCGACCGGGTTGATCACGCACGACGCGGCTCCGCTCGCGTCCGTCACACCGTTACAGGTCTGAACGCTCCCACCCGTACCGAGGGTGAACGTCAACGTGCGCCCCGCGATGGGCACGATGCCGTCCTCTTTGAGCACTCCGCTCAACGTGACGCTGAGGCCATTGGCGATCGCGGTCGGCCCCGTGTACGTCGTCGTCGTCTCTTCCCTGGTCACGGTCAGAATGTTCGTCCCGAAGCTGTTCAGATACAGCGGGTCCGAGCTGGTGAAATCGGCTCGGATTGTGTGTGGGCCCGAGGCGACGTTGACGTTCCACACCAGAGTGGCCACCCCCGTGGCGCTGATGTACGTTCCCGCGCCGACCGGAACCCCGTCGATCTGGAATGCCACGGAACCGGAAACGCCCGACGGCGCGACGGTCGCTTTGAGTGTGACGTCGTCGTGGTAGTCCTCGGTGGCCGCGTCGACCGTGGTGGTGGTGTGTTGTCTGACGCTCACGGTGTCGGTTGCGGTGTCGTTACCCGTGACGTTGATGGTCGATGCCTCCCCGCCACCGGAAACCGTCGCCGTGTTGGTGACCGAGATCGGCGCGTTGTTCGCAACGTTGACCGTCAAGGTGATGACCGGATACGTCCCTCCCGGGCCAAGCGGGTTGGCGTTGGTGCAGGTCAGCGTGCCGACGGTGCAGCTCCAGCCGGTGCCGGTCATGGCGGTCGCCATCAGAAATGGCGACAGCGTGTCCACGACGGTCACGGTGGCGGTGGTCGACGCGGCGCCGCTGTTGCCGACCGTGATCGTGAACGTGTCGCCGGTGTCTCCCTGTGTGAAGACCGAGGGAGAGTGCGTCTTGGCAATCGTGAGGTCGACGCCGTTGATGACGACCGGCTCCGAAGGGATGCCATTTGCGACAACCACCAGATCGCTCGGACCGGACTCCATGCCAGCCGGCGCGTCGAACTGCGTCGTCACGATTGTCGGGTCGCCCACTAGTTCGACGCCCATCCTGCTGTGGTCGTGAGTGCGAGCGTAGAACACGTGTCCAGTGGCGTGATTGATGATACGCACCAGCGGGTAGTTCGTCGCCATCTGGGCATCGTCACCGTAGGAAGCCCCTTCCGAGAAACCGTTGAACAGCTTGCCCGAGATCGGATAGGTGGTCCCGCCGTTCACAACCCCCGGAGCGGATGTGATGACCGGTCTCCACGCGTTCTGGGGCACCCCTCCGTTCGAGTAGAGCTCGACGGTGAATACGGCGGGGTGTACGCCGGCACCACACGACTCGGGGCACTGATTGTAGGCCGTCAAGAGCACTTCGCCGGTGGGAAGCAGCAGAAAGCGCCCCTGATAACTCTTGAAGCTGGCTGCATTCGCCGAGTCCGCGACCGCGGCCAGGTTGGTGCCGTCGAACTCGTAGAAGTGGCTGGGTGTGTTGAAGACACCAGTCGACAAGACGGGGCTGGCCATGACGAGCACACTGCCATTGGGCAACAACGTCGCCGGCCCATCAGCGACGCCAAAATGGCCCGTACCGCTGACCGGGAAATTGGCCGACGCTGGCGCTGCTGTCCAGGTCCCCGTGTTGATGTCGTAGATGGAGTTCAGCCCTGAATTCGTGCCGGAGAAGTAAATGACCGTCCCATCGGGCCGAATGACCCCGGGTCCCACTTCCTGCGAGCCCTTGGTGCCGGGGCCAATGTCCGACAGGTTGACTTGCGTGTCCACGGCGGCTTCCCATGCGTTCGCCACGGGGTCGTAGAGTTCGGAACGCTGGGCGGTCAAGGCATCCACAGTCAGCACTTTCCCGTTCGGAAGGATGGTCCAGCCTTCCTCGTCATTGCGGTCGTCCTTGCCCGTCGGGGCGAGCGCTGTGAAGGTCAGCGTCGCAGGATTGAACGACGCGATGTTCGTGTTGCTGATATTGGACAGGAGCATCGTGCCGTTTTGCAGAAT
Source organism: Vicinamibacteria bacterium (assembly GCA_041485905.1). Taxonomy (GTDB): domain Bacteria; phylum Acidobacteriota; class Vicinamibacteria; order Vicinamibacterales; family CAVVIG01; genus JAHFUI01. The sequence goes on along the minus strand of JBGPKK010000096.1, from coordinate 14,005 downwards.
CACGGACTGAGCGTCACCGATATTGCCGAGGCCGAATGGTTCCGTCAGTGCCGCCGACCAGGTGTTTGCCACCGGATCGTACAGGTACCCTTGGTTGCTCCAGACGGATACCAAATTAATGTATTCGCCGCCGATGACGACGACGCGGCCGTCGGGCAGCACGGCTGACGAGAAAAAGAGAGGCCTGTAGCCAGCTGGCATGTCCGCGATAGTGAAGCCCGGATCGTCCCACGTCCCATTCTGGTAGCTGCCGAAGATATCCGGCTTCAGGCGGTGCCAATGGACGGTGTTGTACTCGTGGCACATGACCGTGCCGTCGGTCAGCAGAAGGCAATGTTCGGGGCGGCCAGGAAATGGATTGGCTAGCGTGGTCCATTGTGCGTCGGCGACTGACGCCCAGCCCACAAGGACCATAAGCGCGAGTACGAGTCTCGACGCAATCTTCAAAGGTTGCCTTCGCATCGCATCTCCTCCTGGCAGCGGATTTCTCGCAGATCGACCTGTCAGCCAAAACAGTCCGGGATCAAGAAATCTCGGATGTGGCGGACAGCGTGGGCCCGATCAGTTGAGCGAACCGGCGAACTCTAGCATCCCGATGATGCGATGGCAAGTAAGAGGGGAATGACGAAGAGATGACTTTTGCGGAACGCGACGAACCGAAAATGATCCTAAGTTCTTCTAGATGCAGAGCAGGGCGTCGAAGGAGACGTCGGTCCGATAGGTGCGGTAGGTATTGACGGCTGTCTGGGAGAAGCAACACCCGGTGTAGGAGGTCTCCCCACGGCGCACTCGGCCGAGGATGTCCCATTGCTGCGTCTCGATTTCCTTACCCGACGCGTCAAATAGATGCGTGACGCCACGAACGTTGCTGGCACAGTCCGGTCCGTCGTTGGTGATCAGCCCCTGATAGGTGCACCTGCCCTCGGAAGAGCAACTCGCGAAGGTGAGATTCCCGGTCGCGCGCACATTCGTCGCCGGCGACTGGGTCGTACTACTCGTTGTGGACTGCGTCGGCGTGGATCCGCAGACCGCCGCGGACAAGGCCACGAGGAACGGCACCGACCATCGCAAAAACATGATGCGCATCGCTATCCTTAATCGGGTCCTTGGAAAACAAGTCTAGCACGCGGCGCCGTCCCTCCTGACGCTTCAGTGACGATCTGTCACGACCTCGACAGTAAGGCACACCTCACTCGAAGCTTTGATGGCTGACCCAGTCGAAACGAGACCTGCGGGAAGCTCTCGACGTGAATCTCTATTTCGGCGTCTACATCTCTCCGCGTGTCGTGACACCGGGGATACTGAACGATCCAGTGCGGCGGGAAACGCTGTTCATCAACAAGTGTGAAGCACGCGCTCTAACCAGCTGAGCTAAGCGCCACCGGTGGGCAATTAATTCTTTCCTATTTCCTGCCCTCCGGCAACCGCCGCTCGCGCGAGCCGTCGTAGTCGTGGCCCTTCGGGTCGATCTGCCGCATCGGTGTCTGCCGTGTGCGCTCTTCGTGCGCATGCGCGATAAGCCCGGGCAGACGCGAGATCAGGAATATGGCATTGCCAAGCTCGTACGCGAAGCCAAGGTCGGCGGAGATGGCCGCGATCGCGCCGTCCACGTTGACCGGAAGCGCCCGCCCAAACCGATCTTTGCGCGCCTCGATCGCGCGTTCGGCGGCGCGCAGCAGCCGCACGTGCTCCCCTTCGAGCTCGAGCTCGAGCGCCATCTGAAACAGCCGGCCGGCCCGGGGATCGCGGGTGTGGAAGCGGTGACCGAATCCCGGCGGGACCTGGTTGACGCGCGCGCATTCCTCGACGATGGTGTCGGCCGCTACCTGAAGCGATTGACCGCTGCGGACCAGCGTCAGCCCCGCGTCGAGAAACCGCATGCACGACTCGATGTCGCCGCCATGATGCGGACCGAATGCGAGAATGCCGGCCGCCACACAATCCTTGAGCGGCGCGCCAGAGGTCGCCACGTTTCGCGCCGCCATCGTCGAGGGCGGCGTCACGCCGTGGTCAATCGAGGAGATGAGCACGGCGTTGAGCATGCGGCCGATGGCCGGCGTCGGCAGCTCGCCCATGAGCAGGACGTAGACCGCATCGGCGAACGACAACCGGCCCATCATCTCGTCGAGCGGGTAGCCGCGAACGAGGATCTGATTCGGCGCGGTGAACGTCAGCGACGTCTGCCAGCGTTCGTTGGACGCCGTCCGCGGTTGGGCGTGCCGTTCCTTTTCGGTGAGTGTGCGGTTCGTCATATGGTTCCGTACAGCCGATCGCCGAAATCGCCGAGCCCTGGCACGATGAATTTCTGCCCGTTCAATCCGCGATCGACCACAGGGGTGTAGATGAGCACGTCGGGGTGATGCCGTTCGACGAGCGCGATCCCTTCGGGTGCGGCGACGATGCAGATGAGCCGAATCGCGCGCGCACCGGCGCCTCGAAGCACATCGAGCGCCGCCACCGCGCTTCCGCCCGTCGCGAGCATCGGATCGATCATCACGACGTAGCTCGTGTCGAGCCTGGCCGGCAGCTTCGAGTAGTACTGTGCCGCGATCGCCGTCAGCTCGTCGCGCTGAAGGCCGATGTGGCCGACGCGCGCCGACGGCATGAGCTCGAGCACCGCGTCGAGCATGCCGAGGCCGGCGCGCAGCACAGGCACGACGACGACACCGCACCTGACGCGGCGGCCCTCGGCGGCCGGGGGATAGAGCGGCGTCTGCACCTTCAAATTCTCCGTGGGCAGATCGCGAAGCGCTTCGGCAACGAGCAGGAGGCTGATGCGTCTCGCCGCCTGTCGGAATTGTTCCGATGGCGTGTGGGCGCCGCGCAGCGCGACGAGCGCGTCGTGCACGAGCGGATGGTCGACGAGATGGACCGGCACGGTGTCACACTATACAATTTCCGTTACATGGGTGCACGAATTACGGTGCTCGCGCTGGCGATTGGAGCGCTTGCCGCCGCGCAATCCACCCGTCGCCCGGCGTCGCTCGTCGTCATCGGCGGCACCATCGTCACCGAGAACGCGGGCCGCCAGATCCTCTCGCCGGGCGCCGTCGCGATTGCGGGCATCGACATCATCGATGTCGATCGTCCCGACGTGATTGCCGCGCGATACAGAGCCGCTCAGACGATCGACGCGCGCGACGACATCGTGCTGCCGGGGCTGATCAACACCCACACGCACGCGCCGATGGTCATGTTTCGAGGCCTGGCCGACGACCTCGCACTGATGGAGTGGTTGCAGAAGTACATCTTCCCGGCGGAGGCGAAAACGGTGTCGCCGGAGATGGTCAGAATCGGCACGCGCCTCGCCGCTCTCGAAATGATCGAGTCGGGGACGACGACGTATGCCGACATGTATTACTTCGAAGAAGAGATCGCCAAGGCGACGCGCGAGGCCGGGCTGCGCGGCATCCTCGGTCAGACCATCATCGGGATTCCCGTCGCCGACGCCAGGACGCCGGCAGAGGGGCTCGCTCGCGCCGAACGCTTCATCAAGTCGTTCAAAGGGGACAGCCTGATTGTTCCCGCCGTGGCGCCGCATGCGATCTACACCAACGACGAGGCGACCCTGAAGGCGGCCGCGGCGCTCGCGCGCCGTTACGACGTGCCGCTCATCATCCATCTGGCCGAGACCGAGGACGAGGTGATGACCGTCCGCCAACAGCATCAACTGACGCCGGTCGGCTACCTCGAGTCGATCGGGTTCTGGGGTCCGCGAACGCTAGCGGCGCACGGCATCTGGGTGACCGACGAGGACATTCAGATCTTGAAGCGGCGTGCCGTGGGAGTAGCGCACAATCCGGAAAGCAACATGAAGCTGGCGAGCGGCGCGGCGCCCGTGACGAAATACCTGGCGGCTGGCGTCGCGCTGGGTCTTGGGACCGACGGCGCCGCCAGCAACAACGATCTGGACATGTTCGAGGCGATGCGGCAGGCGTCGTTCCTCGCGAAACACGCGACGCGCGATCCCACCGTTGTGCCGGCCAGGACGGCGCTCGATCTGGCGACCATCGGCGGAGCGAAAGCGCTCGGGATGGAGGGCGCGATCGGATCGCTCGAAGCGGGCAAGCGCGCGGACCTGATCACGGTGTCCACCAGGGCGGCCCGCCAGACGCCGCTCTACGATCCGGTGTCGCATCTGGTGTACGTCACCCGCGGCGACGATGTCCGGACGACGATTGTGAACGGCCGGGTGCTGATGAGAAATCGACAGGTGACGACGCTCGACCGCGCCGGGGTCATTGCCGCCGCGAAGCGTCTCGCCGTCAGCGTCCGGGACGCGGTGAAGCCATGAGGGCGAACGATGTCAATCTTCTGATCCCAACACCGCGATGTGAGGCAGGTTGCGGTACCGCTCGGCGTAATCCAGCCCGTATCCGACGACGAACCGATCCGCGATCGTGAAGCCGATGTATTCGACCTTCACGTCGACCTGACGCCGGGACGGCTTGCTCAGCAGACAGGCCGTGCGCAGCGTGTTCGGGTTGCGCGCGCGGAGAATGTCCTGCAGGTAGGTGAGTGTGAGCCCCGTGTCCACGATGTCTTCGACGATTACGACGTTCTTGCCGTCGAGCGTCGTATCCAGATCCTTCAACACCCTCACCTCGCCGGAGCTGGTCGTCCCCTTCGCGTAGCTCGAGAGCGCCATGAAATCGAGCGAGACGTTGCCGGTCATGTGGCGGACGAGGTCCGAGAGGAAGATGAAGGCGCCCTTGAGCACGGCGATGAGATGGAGGCCGTCCGGGAAATCCCGCCGGATTTCCGAGGCCAGCTCCGCGACGCGTTTTTGAATCTGGTCGCTAGAGAGTAGGATCTCGGACGGGCTCCGCTCGGACATAGGGGCCAGATTCTAACCTCAATGCAGCGCTTTGACATCATCACGGAGGCCGATGCGCGCGTGCTCCCGCACGGCGAGACGATCGAGCTGTCTCGCGGCGGGCACGTGACGCCGCTCGCGCAGGACACGCTCAGGGAACGGCGGATCACCGTCGTTCAGGAAGGGCGTGTCTCGGCGGCCGACGCGACGCTCGCGCCTGTTGCCGACATTCGCTCGATCGCCATCGCCTGCGATCACACGGGCGTCGCGCTCCGGCGAACCCTGACCTCGTATCTGCGAAGCCGCGGTCTGGCGGTGCAGGATCTGGGAACCGACGGAACCGATTCGGTCGATTACCCCGACGTCGCCGCCTCGGTGGCGCGCATCGTCGCGCGCGGCGAAGCCGATGCCGGCATCGTGATCGATGGCGCCGGCATCGGATCCGCGATTGCGGCCAATAAGATCGCCGGCGTGCGCGCGGTGATGGCGACCTCCGAGCTCATCGCGCGATATTCGCGGGAGCATAACGGGGCGAACGTGTTGACGCTCGGCGCGACGCTTCTCGGTGCCGACGAGGCGCGGGCGATCGTGTCCACCTGGTTGAGCACACCCATGCGGGAGCCGCGATACATCAGACGTCTCGCCAAGATCCGCGATTTGGAAAACACCTGATCAATGACTCGCGAGGAGCTGCGCCGGCTGATCGATCTCATCGTGCGGGAAGTGGCCGCGGCCAGCGGGCGGCCACGCGGACTGTGTGGGTGCCACGGGGTGGTCGACGACTGTTGTCCCGACCGGCTGCGCGGCGTTCTCGACGCGGGAGCCACGCGCGTCGGCCTGCACGCGACCGGCGGCGCGCCGGCGTCGGTCGCGACGATGATCGATCACACGCTGCTCAGGCCCGACGCGAGCCGCCAGAACATCGAAGATCTGTGTCGAGAGGCGGCACAGTTCAAGTTCGCGACGGTCTGCGTCAATCCGACCTGGGTGGCCGCCTGCGCGAAGCTCCTGGCCGGCAGCGGCGTCAGGGTGTGTTCGGTGGTCGGGTTCCCGCTGGGCGCCACCACGTCCGACGTCAAGGGATACGAGACCCGCCGCGCGATCTTTGACGGCGCGCACGAGATCGACATGGTTATCAACGTCGGCGCCCTCAAATCCGGCGACCTGCACACCGTCCAGCGCGACATCGAAGCGGTCACCGGCCCGTGCCACGACTGCGGCGCGATCAGCAAGGTCATCATCGAAGCGGCGCTGCTCACCGACGACGAGAAAATTACGGCGTGCACACTGGCCAAGGCCGCCGGCGCTGATTACGTGAAGACGTCAACCGGATTCGGTCCGGGGGGCGCGACGCCGGCTGACGTCGCGCTGATGCGGCGTGTGGTGGGAGCCGAGATGGGCGTGAAAGCGGCCGGAGGCATCCGCGATCTGGAAGGGCTGCAGGCGATGGTGGCTGCCGGGGCCACGCGCGTGGGCGCCAGCGCAGGCGTGAAGATCGTTCAGCAGGCGCGCGGAGAAAGGCCGGGGACGGCGGGGACGAGCGGATACTGACATGCGGTGGCGCAATTACGTCGGCGCCGGGCTGACGGTCGTTGCACTGGTTGCGGCGCTGCGGCTGGCGTCGGTCGAGGCTGCGGGCATTGCGGCGCCGTTACTGCTCCTCGACGTCGTTGTCGTTGCGCGATTCTGGGGCACCCGCGCGGCGCTCCTGGCCGCAGCCGCCGGCGGCCTCAGCCTGTCGTACTACTTTCTGCCGCCGCAGGGCTTCGGCATCGAGGATCCCGACGACTGGGTGGCGTTCGTCACGTTCCTGGTCACTGCGATCGTGGCCGGTGAGCTCGCATCGCGAGCGGAGCGCCGGGCGGCCGAGGCCCAACAGGGACGCCAGGAAATCGAGCGGCTCTTCGAGGAATTGCAGGCGGCGTTCGAGCGTGCGAGCGAGGCGGAGGCGGCGCGCCGCAACGAGCAGCTCAAGGCCGCACTGCTCGACGCGTTAAGGCATAACCTCCGCACGCCGCTGACCGCCATCAAGGCCGCCGTGACGGCGCTGATTGGATCCGGCTTGCGGGTCCCGACCTCAGAGCTGCCGACTGAAAGCCGGCGCGAGCTGCTGCAGGTCATCGACGAAGAATCCGACCGCCTCAATCGCTTCATCGAGGGCTTGTCATCCGCCGATCAGCCGGACGCGTCGCAGGCTCCGACGTTGCGCAGAGAACAGCTCGACGACATCGTCGCCGCCAGCGTGGCGCGTGCGGAGAATCTGACGCGCGAGCAGCGCGTGATGGTGGCCCTGGACGCCGCGCTGCCTTGCGTCGCGGTCGACCCCGCATCGATCATCGAGGTGCTGTACATGCTGCTCGATAATGCCAGCAAGTACGCGCCGGCCGGCACGACCATACGGGTGACCGCTTCGGTTGCCGACGATCACTTCGTGGCGATAATTGTGACCGACGAAGGTCCGGGCGTGCCGCCGGAGCTCCGGGAGCGCGTGTTCGAAAAGTTTTTCAGGATTCCCGCGCGGCAACCGCGCGATCCGCGACGCCTCGGGATTGGCCTCGGACTGCCGATCGCGCGGCGCCTCGTTGAAGCGCAGGGCGGTAAGATCTGGATTGAACGGCCGCCGTCCGGTGTCGGGACGGCGGTGACGCTGATGTTGCCGATCGCCGCCATGGAAGACGCGCCGCAATCGGCATCGGTCGGCGCGGCATAAACCACGAACGTCAGGGGGAAGGGCCATGGACACATCCCGAGTTCTCGTTGTCGACGACGAGCCGCAAATTACGCGCGTGCTGAAGACGGTGCTGACCAGCCAGGGATATCTGGTGCGCACGGCGGCGGAAGGGGAGACGGCGCTGTCGACCCTCAGCGAGTGGCGCCCGGAGCTGGTCATCACGGACCTCTACATGCCTCGCATGGACGGCATCGAGCTCTGTCGGCGGATCCGCGCCGTCTCGAGCGTCCCGATCATCGTGTTGTCGGTGAAGGGCGAGGAGCGCGCGAAAGTCGAGGCGCTCGATTCGGGCGCAGACGATTACGTCACCAAACCGTTTGGCGCCGACGAGCTGCTGGCCCGGGTACGGGCGGCACTGCGTCGTAGCGGCGCGCCCCCATCGGAAGCCCCGGCATCACTCGATGCTGGAGACTTCCGGATCGATCTCGACGGCCGCCGGGTCCACATCAGCGGACGCGAGGTCCGGCTGACGCCCAAGGAATTCGATTTGTTTCTCTATCTGGCGCGCCACCCGAACCGTGTGCTCACGCACCGGACGCTCCTCGAAGCGGTGTGGGGCGAAGCGTCGCAGGAACAACCTGAGTACTTGCGCGTGTTCATGGGACAGCTTCGGAAAAAGCTGGAGGCGGACCCCTCCAATCCACGATATCTCGTCACGGAGCCGTGGGTCGGGTACCGCTTCAACCCTGCGGGTTGAAGCGGAAGTAAGAACTGAAAACTTGGAACTGAGAAGACCTGCGTACGTGGGACCGTGTAACCGGCGGACCTTTCTCGATATCAGGAGGACGTCAGCATGGCGATCGCATCGAAACCACATGTGGCGGTGAGGAATGTTCTCGCGGCGCTCGCGGCAGCAGGCGTGCTCACGGCCTCGTCTGGATCCATGCGCGCGGGCCAGCAGCCCGCGGCGCCGCGCGCCGAGAACCTCGACAGGCTCCTGACGGGCACCATCGACATCCACGTTCACAGCACCCCTGACGATCGGGAACGCTCGGTCGACGCCCTCGATGCGGCGATCATGGCGCGCGCGCACGGCATGCGCGGCATCGTGCTGAAAAATCATTACGACTCAACGGTTAGCCTCGTCTACATGGTCCGCAGGCAGGTTCCCGGTTTCGAGGTGTTCGGCGGCGTCGATCTGAACCTGCCCGTCGGCGGCATGAACCCGGCCGCCGTCGAACACATGACGCAGGTGCTGGGCGGCTACGGCCGCATCGTGTGGATGTCGACGTTCGATGCCGAGAACCAGGTCCGCGTCTCGAAGGAGAACCGGCCGTTCGTCAGCGTGTCGCGTGGCGGCGAGTTGCTGCAGGCGACGAAGGACGTGATCGCGGTCATCGCGAAACACCAGCTCGCGCTGGCCACAGGCCACGTGTCTGCCGAGGAAGGCCTCATGCTCCTGCGCGAGGGCCGGCGTCAGGGCGTGCAGCACATGGTGGTCACGCACGCGATGAACACGCCCGTCGAGATGGCCGTCGCCCAGATGCAGGAAGCGGCGAAGCAGGGAGCGTTCATCGAATTCGTCGGCGGCACGATGCTGTCTGCCGACGCCGCCGCTCGTGTCGATCGCTTCGCGGACGCGATCCGTAAAGTGGGACCCGAGTTCTGCATCATGTCCAGCGATTTGGGACAGAAGGGCAATCCGCTGCCGGCGGACGGCTACGGCGCGTTCCTCGCGGCTTTGAAGGCGCGAGGATTCACGGATCAGGAGCTCGATCGGATGTCGAAGCAGAACCCCGCGAAGCTTCTGGGACTGCCGTGAGAGCCGCGCCGCGCGGAAGTTGGTGGGCAAGAGGCAAGAGTAAGGTCGAAAGGGAAACGTCATGAAGCGTGTGGTTGTGGCTGGTGTACTCATCGGTGCGGCACTTGGAATGACGGGGACTGTTGCCGCGCAGTCGGCGAACCTGAACGCCGAGCTGCTGAAGGACTGGACCGATCAGAAGGCGATGATGCTGAAGATTGCCGACGCGATGCCGGAGGAGAAGTTCTCCTACAAGAGCACTCCGCCGCAGCGCGACTACGGCCAGCAGATCCTGCACGTGGCCGGCGCGAACGTCATGTATCTGCGGTTCTTCAGCGGGAAGGCGACAGCGCCGACGATCAACCGAACCGCGACCGCGAAAGCCGAGATCCTCAAGGCGCTGGCCGACTCGTTCGACTACGGCACCGCGCTCATCAAGGAGCAGACCGATCAGTCGATGATGCAGACAGTGCAGACGAATCAGTACCTCGGCCCTTCGTCGCACGCGCGAGTCATCTATTTTCTGATCGGACACACCTGGGACATCTACGGTCAGATGGCCGTGTATCTGCGGTTGAACGGCGTCGTGCCGCCGGCGAGTCAGAGGCCCTAGAACTTAGAACTTAGAACTTAGAACTTAGAACTTAGAACTTAGCTTAGAAGACAAAAGCGAAAGGCAAGAGTGAAATCCAGACGACGTTTCCTGCAAGAACTTGCGGCGGCGGCGGCCGGCGCGCTTGCGCGGCGCGATGTGTGGGCCCAGGGCGCATCTCCCCGTCGTCTCGATGTCCATCATCATTTCGCGTCGCCGCGATGGCTCAAGAAGATGAGCGATTCGGGGCGGCAAGGCGCGCAGCAGGTCCAGAACTTCCTGCCCGCCAAATCGATCGACGCGATGGACAAAGCCGGCGTGGCCACGGCCTTCATCTCCTGCACGACGCCGGGCGCCACCTTCGGCACCGACTTCGCGAAAGAGCGCGACGAAACCCGCAGCCTCGCGCGCGATCTCAACGACTTCGGCGCGAAGATGGTGTCGGATTACAAGGGACGCTTCGGGTTGTTCGCCGTCCTGCCGTTACCGGACATCGACGGCAGTCTCCGCGAGATCGAGTACGCCTTCGACACGCTCAAGGCCGCAGGCGTCGGCCTGTTGACGAGCTACGACAACATGTGGCTGGGCGACAAGGCCTTTCAACCGGTGTTCGATGAGTTGAACCGGCGCCGCGCGGTCGTGTACTCGCACCCCACCGATCCGCCGTGCTGCAGTGCGCTGTTCCGCAATATCAGCCCCGGGACGATCGAGTGGAACAGGGACACGAGCCGCGCGATCTTCAGCCTGATCAACGATGGCGGCGGCGTGCCGATTCCTGTGGCCCGCTATCCGAACATCCGATTCATCTGGTCGCACGCGGGGGGCACCCTCGTCGGGTTGAGCGGGCGGTTTCTCGGCGCGGCGCAGAGCGCCGATGTGCTGACACGGCCGCCAGAGCCGAACTCCCGGCTGTTTCACTTGCGCCGGTTCTACTACGACACGGCCCAGGCGACCAACCCGGTGCTGATGCAGGCGCTCAAGGGCCTCGTCGGCGCCCCGCAAATCGTGTTCGGGGCCGATTATCCCTACAGCACGATCGTCGATCATGTGGACGCGCTGCAGAAATGCGGGTTCACCGCAGAGGAGCTTCGCGGGATCGACCGAGACAACGCGGTGCGGCTCCTTCGCGGGTGAAGGATGAGAATGCTTTTCACCGTCGGCGCCCTCCTCGCACTCACATTGGCCGGCCTTGCGCAGGAACGCGATCGCGAAAAGATTCCCGGCAAGTACAAGTGGAACCTGGACGACATCTATCCCAGTGAGGCGGCCTGGCGGGCCGCGAAGGACAAGGTCGGCGCTGAGGTGCCGAAGCTCGGTCAGTTCCAGGGGACACTGACCTCGTCAGCCGCGACGCTCGCCGACGCCCTGGAGATGGAGTCAGCGCTCGACAAGGACGTATCGCGCCTTTACGTCTACGCAAGCCTGTCCGCCGATCAGGACACGCGCAGCGGCGCGCACCAGGGCATGCGGCAGGAAATGGTGCAACTGGCGGCCGCGTTCGGCGCGCAAGCGGCCTTCATGGAGCCGGAGATCCTGCGCGCCGACAGGGCAGTGCTCCAGCGGTTCATCGCGGCGGAGCCGCGGCTGAGGGTGTACCGCTTCTACCTCGACGACATCGCACGGCGCGCGCCGCACACCCTCACCGAGACTGAAGAGAAGATTCTCGCCGACGCCGGGCCGCTGGCTGGCGCGCCGTCAAGCGTCTTCAACATCTTTTCCAACGCGGACTTCCCCTATCCGACGGTCTCGCTCGGCGACGGCCGCTCCGTGAAGCTCGATCAGGCCGCCTACAACGATCTGCGCATGCTGCCCAACCGCGCGGATCGCGAGAAGGTGATGGCCGCGTTCTTTCAATCACTGGCCGGCTTCAGCCGCACCTATGGGACGACGATGAACAGCGAGGTGCAGAAAGTGCTGTTCTTCTCCAAGTCGAGAAAGTACCCGTCGGCGCTCGAGATGTCGCTGGACGGTCCCAACATTCCGACGTCGGTGTACACGCGTTTGATCGACGGCGTGAACCGCAACCTGCCGGCGTTCCATCGCTATCTGGCGCTGCGCAAACGGATGCTCGGGGTCGATCAGCTCCACTACTACGACCTCTACGCGCCGCTGGTGGCATCGGTCAACCTGCAGTACACGCCGGAGGAGGCGCAAGAGCAGGTGCTGGCGGCGGTGGCTCCGCTCGGCGCCGAGTACGCCTCAGTGATCCGTCGTGCGTTCAACGAGCGGTGGATCGATCTGCTGCCCAACGACGGCAAGCGATCGGGCGCCTATTCCGACGGCGCCGCGTACGACGTGCACCCGTACATGCTCATCAACTTCAACGGGAAGTATCCGGACGTCAGCACGCTGGCCCACGAGCTCGGCCACACGATGCAGAGTTACTTCTCGAATAAGACGCAGCCGTACCCGCTCGCCTCGTATCCCACCTTCGTTGCCGAGGTCGCGTCGACGTTCAATGAGTCGCTGCTCATCGACTACATGCTGCGAAACATCAAGGACGACGACACGCGGTTGTCGCTGCTGGGCAACTACCTCGAGAACATCAAGGGCACCGTCTTCCGTCAAACGCAGTTCGCGGAATTCGAGATGCGGATGCACGAGATGGCGCAGAAGGGCCAGCCGGTGATTGGCGACACGCTCGCGAAGCTGTACATGGACATCACCAGGAAGTACTACGGCCACGACCAGGGCCTCTGCATCGTCGACGATTACATCGCACACGAGTGGAGCTTCATCCCACATTTCTATCGGGACTTCTACGTGTTCCAGTACGCGACCTCGTTCACGGCGTCCGAAGCGCTCGCTGAAAAGGTCAAAACGGGCGATGCCGCCGCGATCAAGCGATACCTCGCGTTCCTGAGCGCCGGCGGATCGAAGTATCCGATCGAGTTACTGAAGGACGCCGGTGTCGACATGACGACCGACGAGCCGCTCGAGCTGACGGTGAAGGCGATGAACCGGGTGATGGACGAGATGGAGCGGATTCTTGCGAAGAAGCGGTGAGGTTAGCGGGCTACGGGGATCGAACCCGTGTCCGAGGCTTGGGAAGCCTCTGTACTACCATTGTACTAAGCCCGCTCGTCGGTCCACATTATAGAGGTCAGTCGCCGCGACGATCAACGCGCGTGCAGCGTTCGCTCGAAGAACTCCGCCATCGCGGTGATTTCCGTTCTCCAGTTCCTCCACAACAACGAATCGTGCACATCGTCAGGCAGGACCAACTGCTCGACTTTGACGCCCTTGTTCAGCAACCGCCGCTCGAGGTCGATGGTCTGACGGAAGTCAACGGTCCGGTCGTCGTCCCCGTGAATCAGCAGCACCGGCGATTTCCACGTCGCGACCGCCGAAATCGGCGAGGACTCGAACTCGACCTTCAGCGCCTGCCGCAAATCAGCCTCGTTGATGCCGTCGCCAACCAGGGCATGCGCCAGCTGCGTGGGGTTGATCGCCGGCAGCCGATCGTGCACGCCATGGATGTCCACGCCGGCGGCGAACACGTCGGAATTATGACCCAGGCCCAACGCCGTGAGATAACCGCCGTAGGACGCGCCCCAGATGCCGATTCGCCGGGGATCGACGTCGCTCCGCTTCTGCAAATAGCGACCCGCGGCGAGCACATCGAGATATTCGGAGGCACCGCGTGCGCCGGTGTGTTCCGGAAATTGAAACGCCTGGCCGTACCCGACACTCAGCCGGTAGTCGACCGAGAGCACGATGAAGCCGCGGCTGGCCAGGTACTGGTTGGCGCCGTAGTCGTTGGCGTACTCCCATCGATAGTGCCAGCCGAGCAGCATCTGCCGCGGCCCGCCGCCGTGGACGTACACGACGGCAGGTTTGCGCTCGTCGCCGCCCGCCGGCTTGAACAGCTGGCCGTGCGCTTCGACGCCGTCGCTGGCGCGGAACGACACCTGCTCGGGCGTCACGAGTCCGGGAGCGGGGAAGTCGGCGGCGAGATGATCGGCCGCAATCAGGCGCGCGCTGCCGCCGGCCAGGGATACCGCTCCAGGAAGCGGCGGCCGCTGCGCGTCGGACGTCAGAAACGCGACCGTTTGACCATCGCCGGTCACGACCGGACTCCACTCGATGCCGGCGCCGCTCGTCAGCGGGACGGGCGTTGCCGCG
>JBGPKK010000095.1:0-17588 GCA_041485905.1 Vicinamibacteria bacterium | reverse complement strand
GGCCACGCGCGTCGCCCATAGGCTGGCGAATGTTCTGGCCGATATGCGGAGGCCCGTCCCGCGGGATGATGCGAGCCTCGGCGAAGCTTCGTTACCGGTAGTGTCCGCCGTCACGCGAGCCGAGTCAATCGTGGGCTAGGATATAATCTGCGCGCCGAAATGACACGTCGTCTCCGCCCCGACCTTGCCGTTGCATTCGTCATGGCTGTGTGGCTCGGGTCGCCCGAGCTCTCGGCGGCTCAGAATACAGGGCCCCTCTCGTCAAGCACCGGCGGCCCGAGCCTGCAGGACAGCCACGCGGCACATCCGGACCAGCCGGGGTCCGAAGCCCCGGTCGCCGAGTATCCGTCGCTCCGGCTATCCGGCTTCGGCAACGTGGACTTTGCCGCGCAGAACAAGTCGGAGGGGCCGCGCGGGTTCAACGAGGGGCAGTTCGTGCTGCACCTCGCGTCGGCGCTGTCGCCACGGGTGAACTTCTTCGGAGAGCTGTCGTTCACCCCGCGCGCCGACGCGGGCACCGGCAGTCCGGCTCCGGTCGCCACGGGATTCAACGCGGAGGTGGAGCGCGTCATCATCCGATTCGACCAGAGCGATCATCTGAAGGTGTCGTTCGGCCGGTATCACACACCGATCAACTGGTGGAACACGGCCTTTCACCACGGGCAATGGCTGCAGACCACCATCAGCCGGCCGGAAATGACCCAGTTCGGCGGGCGCGTCATTCCGGTGCACTTCGTCGGTGCGCTGGTTGAAGGCAGCGTCCCCGCGGCCGGCTGGAACGTCAACTACCAGGTCGGGATCGGAAACGGCCGCGGCAACGTGATCAGCCGCGGGGGGGACGCCGGCGACAACAACGCGCGCCCCGCCTATGTCCTCAACGTCTTCACCAAGCCCGATCCCGCGTTCGGACTTCAGTTCGGTGGTTCACTCTATCTCGACCGAGTCAGTTTGGCGGGCGGGCCCGAGTTTGACGAGCGCATCACGGCAGCTCATGCCGTCTGGCAACGGGAAGACCCGGAAGTGATCGCCGAGATCGCCGATGTCCGTCACGAGCCGGTCGGCGGGACGCTGGCGTCTTCCAGTCTGGCGTACTACATTCAAACAGCGTATCGACTGCCGTCCTTCGGCCGGTCCTGGAAGCCATATTACCGTTTCGAGCACATCGACATCGACCCGACCGATACGGTCTTCGCAGGTGTGCCAAATCTGGTCGGCTCGACCCTCGGCGTCCGGTACGACATCTCGACCTACGCGGCCGTCAAGAGCGAAGTGCGCGTGCGGCGGCGCGCGAGCGATCAGCCGCGCACCAACGGGTGGTTCCTGCAGATCTGCTTCACGTTCTGAACGCCCATGCTGCGAACCACGCGACAACTGAAACGGTGGACGCTGCTGGCGGTGATGGCCGGCCTCCTTCTCGGCCGGTTGCCTCCGCCGGCAGCGGCGCAGGCGACAGGTGACGTCGCGGTCGTGGTCCATCCGGACGTGCCCGTCGATAACCTCACGGTCAGCGAGCTGCGGCGAGTGGTGCTGGGGGACCGCGAGTTCTGGCCGGCGGGTGCGCGCATCACGCTGCTGCTCCGCGCGCCGGTCGCGCACGAGCGCGACGTCGTGCTGAAGAACCTGTGCCAGATGACGGAGGCGCAGTTCCGCCAGCACTGGATCGGGAAAGTCTTTCGGGCGGACACGGCCCTGGCGCCCAAGATCGTCTACTCCGCCGAAATGGCCGTCGCGATGGTCAACCGGTTCCCGGGCGCGATCGCGTTCGTCGATGCGTCTCTGGTGGGCAAGGGCCTCAAGGTCGTGAAGATCGACGGACGCGCTCCCGGCGAGACGGGCTACGTGTTGCGGTAACGAAGCTTCGCCTCAAACCGCCGTGTGACGGCCGACGCGCCAGAACGGCGAACCGTCGTTTCGAGGCGGCCGCTCCGAGGCGCAGCGAAGACACCTTCTCAAGCCATCAGCGGGGGCCGGATCGCGCAGGCAGCTGCATGCGGCGAACCAACTGCTCGAAGCGAGGCTCGCCGCGTAAGTCCTTGAACCACGGGACGACGTCGAGGAACACCATCGAGAAATCGTGTTCCTGATAGGCCTGTTCCAGCCAGTCGAGCGCCTGGACCTTGTCACCCAGCCCCGTGTACACGAGCGCGACCGTCGACGACGGCACATACTGGCGCTTGGCCAGCGTACTCAGCTCGGATAGCGTCTTCTTGGCCTCTGCCGCCGCGTGGTTGAGCCCGTACGCAAGACCCAGATGACCCATGGGAACGGGGCTGCCTTCCGAGAGGCTCACCGCCTTCTTCAATTCTTCGATCGCCTGGGCATAGAGCTGTTGCTGCGTGTAGGCGGCGCCCAGGCCCCAGCGGGCCGACAGGTAGTTGGCGTCGAGCTCCAGCGTCTTGCGGAACTGCTCGACGGCCTCGCTGCCTCGGCCAGCGTAGAGCAAGTACCACCCCAGGTCGGTGTTGACGATCGGTGAGAGCGCATCGAGCTCCTGCGCGCGCTTGACCTCGGCGATCGCATCGTTGAGGCGTCCCATCGCGGCCAGGTGCATGGCGTACTGGTTGTGCGCGAGCGCGGAGGTGGGGTTTAATGCGATGCCCTGCTTGAACTCGACCTCGGCGGCCGGCCAGTCCCAGTCGAGCCACAGCTTGATGTGTCCCAGCGAGACGTGCGCTTCGGCGAGCGTCCGATCCAGCTCGAGGGCTTTGAGCGCGGCGGCCTTCGCTTCGGGAATCGCTTCGACCCAGTACGAGCCCAGAAACAGGTACGAATCGGCAAGCCCTGCGTACGCGAGGGCGTACTTCGGATCCGAGGTGATGGCCTCCTGAAAGTACTCGATCGCTTTCTTGAAGCCGGCAATGGTGCCCTGGTTCCAGTAGTACCGTCCCCTCAGATACAACTGATAGGCTTCGGCGTTCTCGGTGTACCGTTTGGTCGCGCGCTTCCTGTCTTCTCCCGTGAGGCGGAGACGAAGTTTCTCGAAAATCTCGCTGGCGATCTCGTCCTGGACGGCCAGGATGTCGGCCAGCGGCCGATTGTATTGTCCTCCCCAGAGCTGCGACCCGTTTCTGACGTCCACCAGCTCCGACTGAACGATGAGCCTGTTGCCGCGGGTGGTGATTCTGCCTGTGATGACTGCCCGGACGTTGAGGTCCTGCCCCGCCTTGAGCGGATCGACATCCCGGCCTTTGTATCGAAACGCCAGGCTGCGCGCGCTGACACGCAGGCCGGGAAGCTGCGACAGATTGTTGATCAGCGTTTCCGTGATGCCGTCGGTCAGATATTCCGTGTCGGGATTGCCGCTGCTGTTGACGAAGGGCAGAACTGCCATGGAGTCGATTTGCTCCCCTCGGCCGCTCAGGTAGATGTAGGAACCGCCTGCCGCCAGAGCACAGGCGAGGACGGCCGCCATCCAGATGACGGGCCGCGAGACTGCGCGACGCGTCGGCTCGACGCGCGCTGATACCGGCACACCGAGCGGCTGGGTCGCGGCTGCGGTCCGGCCCGAGTCGGTCTCGCGCTTCAACCGTTTGAGGTCTGCGCGCATCTCGGCCGCGCTGTCGTAACGAAGGTCCCTGTCCTTCTCGAGCGCCTTGCTGATGATGCGATCGAGCTCCGGCGGCAGTGCGGCGTTGAACCGCAGGGCCGGAAGCGGCACCCGGTTCAGAATCTCATCGAAGATGACCGCCGTCGTCTGGCCGCCAAACGGCGGACGGCCGGTCGCCATCTGGTAGAGCACGATTCCGAACGAGAACAGGTCGCTGCGCGCGTCCAGCTCCTCGCCACGCGCCTGTTCGGGCGACATATACGCCACGGTGCCCAGCGTCATGCCCAGGCTCGTGACCTGCCCATCGACGAGCGCGGTCGCCACGCTCGATGCGCCCGCAGGACCCCGCCGTGGCGCCAGCTTCGCGAGGCCGAAGTCGAGCACTTTGGCCTCGCCACGCTTGGTCACGACGATGTTGGCCGGCTTGATGTCGCGATGAACGATGCCGATTGAATGCGCCGCGTCGAGGGCGTCGGCGATTTGGATGGCGAGCGCGATCACGCGATCGATCGACAGCGGTTTGTGGTCGATCTCGGCCTTCAGCGTCCGCCCTTCGAGCAGCTCCAACACCAGGAACGGGTGGCCGTCGTGGTCGCCAATTTCGTGGATCGTGCAGATGTTGGGATGGTTCAGCGCCGACGCGGTGCGCGCCTCGCGGAAGAATCGCTCGATCGACTGCCGATCGGTGCGGTCCGCACCGGCCACAAACTTGAGGGCGACCCTTCGGCCGAGCGTGAGGTCTTCGCACAGGTAGACCTCGCCCATTCCGCCGCTGCCCAGCTTTTCCAGCACGCGGTAGTGTGAGACGGTCTGACCGACCTTCACGCATCCCCCAGGCCCCGCACGCCAAGCATCGGTGCAGGGTAAAGCGGCAATTATACGCCAGCGTTCCGCGGGTGGTCATCCTCGGAAGAGCACTACCAGCCCTGCCCTGACCTCGGCGTCCGCCGACCCAGTACAGAGGCAAGTCAGAAGTTCAGAGTGCACGGCTCCTTGGTCGCCGAGGCTGCCGCTTGCCGCTGGCCGATACGAAGCGCCACGCCATGAGCAGCAGATCTCTCAACGCGTCATGGTGGACGCGAGACAATCGCACGAGCATCACCGGATAGTTCACGTAGTGATCCTTCAGGTAGTAGGTCTCCGGATCCGCGGCCAACAGCTCGTCTCGCTGAGCGAAATCGATGCGAACCGCAAGGGAGTCGGGTTCCGCCGACGGGTGAACTGGACGACACGCGAACATCTTCCCGCGAACTTTAAGGGCTGGCGCCCCATAGGACGTGCCTTCCTCCACGCCAGGCAGCGCGAGGCCCAGTTTCAGGACCGTGTCAAAGCTGATCTTCTTCCCGGGCATCAGAGCTTCTCCACCGCATCCCCGAAGCGCACGACCACGAACGCTGGCCGCTTGTTCGCGATGAAGGCCGGCAGCGGCAGGCGACTGAGCAGGGGGATCAGGAAGCCGAACATGAATCCCTGCCCGCGTCCGACATCGACGTCGCGGACGCCGACGATGTTCGGGTGAATCGCGCGGAGGCCGGCTTGCTCGTTCACGTCGATGCCCCAGGGCATGCGCGGGGTTTGATAGTGCCTCGTCAGTTGCCAGCCGCGAAGCGTCTTGAGGCTCAGCCACCGCGGGAGGACATCGAACATCATCTCGCTTCCCGGAAATCGTTCGGCGCAGGCGGCCAGCAGACGCTCGACGTCGCGAGGCTCGAAGTACATCAGCAGCCCCTCGGCCATGATGAAAACACCACGCGAGCGGTCCACTTCGTGCATCCAGCGGAAATCGAGCGCCGAGCAGGCGAGGCTCTTGTGTCGGTCGGTATCCGGGAGCCAGCGTGAGCGGAGCGCGATCGTCTCAGGCAGATCGACCGCGAGCCAGCGTACGCGCCCATTGTCGACGCGCCAAAAACCGGTCTCGAGCCCCTCGCCCAGCGCGACCACCGTCCCGTCAGGATGCCGGCTCAGAAAGCGGCGCACCTCATCGTCGAACCGGAGGGCCCGCAGCGCGTGGGCTTCGTTCGGCTTTCCGAAGTGACGCTCGAATGGATAGTCGATCGCGTCGCGGATCTCGACGGCTCTTGGATCGTGGAGCAGCGCCCCTGGCCGGCGCGCAAAGGCGGCCCGACTGTACAGCGGCCAGAGCAGCGTCTCGGGCACGCCGCGAAGCGCAACGTTCTCGGGCATGGACTTCTTCTATCTTGACGCGCGGATTATGCCCCTTGGCGGGTGGGAGTTCAAACGTGGACCATGTCGAATCTTGTGGATGCTGGGGGCAGTCGGGTGCTACAAAAGCAGTGACAGAATGGACGCGCGCGCACCGATCTTCGCGCTCTTCATCAGCGGGTCGATGGCCGTGGCGCTCTCCAGCGTTCAGACCTCGGCCCGGCAGACGCAACCGGCGCCGGCCCGCCCGGACGCGTCCGCTCGGCCCCAGGCGGTCCTCGACAAGTACTGCGTCGCCTGCCATAACCAAAGACTCCGTACCGCCGGACTTGCGCTCGACAGCCTGGACGTCACGCGCCCCGGCGCCAATGCGGAGGTGTGGGAAAAGGTGATCGCGAAGCTTCGGGCGGGCTCGATGCCGCCGCCCGGACGGCCGCGGCCCGACGCGGCCACCTATCACGCTGTGGCGAGCGGTCTGGAGAACGACATCGACCGGGCATGGGCGGCGGCCGGTCCGAATCCCGGCAGGATCACAGCGGTCCACCGCCTCAATCGCGCGGAATACCACAACGCGATTCGCGACCTGTTCGCGCTCGACCTCGACGTGAAGCCGCTGCTGCCCGGAGACGAGACTGCGGACGGCAGCTTCGACAACTTCGGGGATGTCCTCTCGATCTCGACGGCCCACCTGGAGCGGTACATGTCGGTCGCCCGCCAGATCACGCGGCTCGCGACTGGCCTTCCTCCTGCCAGTCCGACGATTGAGACATTCGACATTCCGCTGCACGTGATGCAGGACGATCGGCAGAGCGAGGATCTGCCGATCGGATCTCGCGGCGGCATGGCGATTCGCCGCGACTATCCGGTCGACGGCGAGTACCTGATCACCGTTCGCCTCCAGCGCCAGTATCAGGACTACCTCAAAGGCATGGGATGGCCGCAGCAACTCGACGTCCGCCTCGATGGCCGGTTGCTGAAACGGTTCACCGTCGGAGGCAAAGCCCAGGGCAGGCCCGCCGCGGCGAGCTACGCCGGCGACGGTGAACCGGGCTTTGCCGGCGATGACTCATGGGAAAAGTACATGCAAATCGGCGGAGACGCCGGGCTGGAGATCCGCGTCCCGATTGAGGCGGGACCGCACATCGTCGGCGTGTCGTTCGTCAGGGAGTTGTGGGAGCCGGAAGGACTGCCCCAACCCCTGCAACGGGGCAGGGTCATCACGAACGACCAGGTGTACATGGATTACGCGAACGTGGGCTCGGTCCACATCGGCGGTCCGTACAAGAAGTCAGGACCCGCGAGCGCCAGCGGCCCGAGCGAGGCGCCGGAGCGCCAAGTGAGCGGGGGTGGGGCCCCGCGAGCAGTTATAAAGGACACGCCCAGCCGTCGCGCGATTTTCGTCTGCCAGCCCACGAGCGAGCGGAGCGGCGCGGGGCTTGGGGGTCCCCGCAAGCGAAGCGAGCCGAGCGGGATAAAGGGGCCCCCGCGAGTGAACAACGACCGGGCCTGCGCCACGAAGATCCTGTCAAGAATCGCCCGGCTCGCCTATCGCCGGCCCGTGACGAACCCGGACGTGGGAACACTGCTTGAGTTTTTTGAGACCGGCCGGCACGACGGCGGAACGTTTGAGGCGGGGATTCAATTCGCGCTCGAACGCCTGCTCGTGGATCCGGACTTCCTCCTGCGCGTCCATAAACAGTCGACAGCCGACGATCGACAGTCGACAGTCGCCAGCGATCTCGAGTTGGCGTCGCGCTTGTCGTTCTTCCTGTGGAGCAGCATCCCCGATGAGCGCCTGCTCGCGTTGGCCGAGCGCGGACAGCTGACGAATCCGCCGACCTTAGGGAAGGAGGTCCGGCGAATGCTGGCCGACCCGCGCGCCACCGGTTCGCTCGTGGACAACTTCGCGGCCCAGTGGTTGAATCTACGCCGCGTCGAGGAAGTCGTGGTCGATCCGGAGCGGTATCCCAACTACGACCTGAGTCTGCTGCAGGCATTCCAGCGGGAAACGGAGCTGTTCGTCGGCAGCACCATCCGCGAAGATCGCAGCGTCGTGGATCTCTTGAACGCCGACTATACGTTTGTCAACGAACGGCTGGCGCGGCATTACGGCATTCCCGGGATCTATGGCAGCCGCTTCCGCCAGGTCACGCTCCCGAATCACAATCAGCGCGGCGGGCTGCTCGCCGAGGGAGCACTGCTGGCGACCACGTCTTACCCTGACCGCACGTCGCCGGTCTTGCGCGGCAAATGGCTGCTGAACAATATCTTCGGCTTGCCTGTGCCGCCGCCCCCTCCCGGGGTTGACACCAACCTGACGGAGAACAAACCGGGCGCGGCGCCGAAGTCGATGCGCGAGAAGCTGGCGCGACATCGTCAGGATCCCTCCTGCAACAGTTGTCATTCGGTCATCGATCCGCTCGGGTTCGCGCTGGAGAATTTTGACGTCATCGGGGGATGGCGTACCATCGACGAATCGGGCCAGCCGGTCGACGCGAGTGGCACCACGGTAAGCGGTGCGAAGGTTGAAGGGCTTTCCGGACTGCGGGCGCTGCTGCTCGATCGGCCCGAACAATTCCCCCGTACCGTCACCGAAAAACTTCTGGCCTACGCGCTCGGGCGAAGAGTCGAGTTCTCCGATCAGCCGACGGTGAGAACCATCGTCCGCGACGCAGCGGCGCATGACTACCGGTGGTCGTCGCTCATTCTGGGGATTGTCAACAGTCCCGCTTTTCTAGGGAGAAGATAGCCATGGCGTTCCTCACGAAATCGTTGCCGCGCCGGACCGTCCTGCGGGGGCTGGGTGCGGCGATGTCGCTGCCGTTCCTCGAGGCGATGCTGCCCCCGTTCTCGCTGTGCGGGCGCGCGGCCGCGAAGGCGGTGCATCGGTTCCAGGCGTTCTATGTGCCGAACGGGATGGCCATGGACTATTGGCTGCCGAAGGGCGAGGGAACGGCCTTCGAGCTCTCGCCCATTCTGGAGCCGCTGGCGCCGTACCGGGATCAGATGCTCGTGCTGTCGGGCATCAAAGCGAGCTGGAACTACATCCACGCGGGCGCGTCCGGATCGTTTCTGACAGGCACGGCGCGCGGCGGAAAAACCGAAGTCGAGATCATCGCCGACGTGTCGATGGACCAGCTGCTCGCGAGGCACTTCGCCAAAGAGACGCAGGTGGCCTCGCTCGAGCTGTCGATGGATGTCCCGGCCAACGCGGGGGCGTGCACCGGCAACCTGAGTTGCGCCTACACGCACACGCTCTCGTGGCGCAGCCCCACGCAGCCGTTGCCGATGGAGTGGAATCCGCGGGCGGTGTTCGAGCGGCTGTTTGGCGACAGCGGCAGCACGGACCACGCCGCGCGCGAAGCGAGGCTGCGGCAGCACAAGAGCCTGCTGGACTCGGTGGCGGAGAAGCTGGCGAGCCTCAAGAAGGATCTCGGACCGCGGGACCAGGCGAAGGTCGACGAATATACCGAGGCGGTTCGCGACGTCGAGCGGCGCGTCCAGAGAGCCGAGGAACAGCGCGACCTCGAGCTGCCGACGATCGAGCAGCCCCAGGGCGCGCCTCCTGTCTTTGAAGATCACCTGGCGCTGATGCTGGACCTGCAGCTCCTGGCGTTTCAGTCCGATCTCACGCGCGTCATCTCGTTCATGATCGGCAAGGAACAGAGCGCGCGCCCGTATCCTCAAATTGGCGTGCCCGAAGCGCACCATCCGCTGTCGCATCACGACGATGTTCCCGAGCTGGTCGAGAAGATGTCGAAGATCAACCGTTATCACGCCCAGTTGTTCTCGCAGTATCTGGCGAAGCTCCGCGCGACGCCTGACGGCGACGGCTCGCTGCTGGATCACATGACGATCCTGTACGGCTCGGGCATCTCCAACAGCACGCGGCACTCGGGCGACAACTTGCCGCTGCTCGTGATGGGCGGCGGGGCGGGCCGAATCAAGGGCGGCCGGCACATCAAATATGCCGACAAGCCGTCGATGGCCAACCTGCTGGTGACGCTGATGGACAAGATGGATGTGCCGGTCGAGCGGATCGGCGGCAGCACGGGCAAGCTCCCGCTCGATACGCTCTCGGGGGTTTGACATGCGCCGTAATCCAGATGTGGCGCAGCCCTTCAGGGCTGCGAAACGCGGCCGGCTCGCAGGGCTGAAGCCCTGCGCCACATCTTTTTCGAGGATGGCGTTGCTGGCTGTCTTCCTGTTCGCCACCATCGCCTCGGCCGAAACTCGCCCGCCGCTGGTGGAGGCGGCCAGAAACGGCGACCGGGATGCGCTCCGCGCGCTGCTCCAGAAAGGTGCGAGCATCAACGCTGCCGAAGCGGATGGCACGACCGCCCTGCATTGGGCGAGCTACCGGGATGATCTTGAGAGCGCGGGCCTGCTGATTCGCGCCGGCGCCAAGGTGAACGCGTCGAACGATCTGGGCGTGACGCCGCTCTGGTCGGCCAGCCTGAACGGCAGCGAAGCGATGGTTCGGCGGTTGCTCTCGGCCGGAGCCAATCCCAACGCGGCGCTCCTGGCTGGAGAAACGCCCGTGATGGTCGCCTCTCGCTCCGGCAATCCCGTTGTCGTCGAACAACTGATCGCCAGGGGCGCCGTTGTGAACGCGCGCGCCGCGCGCGGCCAAAACGCGCTCATGTGGGCGGTGTCGCAGAAGCATCCCGCTGTCGTGAAGGTGCTGCTCGCGCACGGCGCCGACCTTCATGCCCGCTCGGACGTCTGGAGCCAGGTCATGGCCGTGCCACCGCATGGTTATCTCCCGTACAACCGGGCGATCCCGGCCGGGGGAGAGACCGCGTTGATGTTTGCTGCGCGCGTGGGCGATCTCGCGTCGGCGAAGCTCCTCGTGGCTGCCGGCGCCACCGTGAACGATGCCGACGCCTGGGGCGTCAGCGCCACGTCTCTGGCGGCGCACTCCGGGTACACAGAGCTGGTTGAATTGCTGCTCGAGAAAGGCGCCGACCCCAACGCTGCGGCGCCCGGCTTCGCCGCGCTGCACGAGGCGATCATGCGTCGCGATGAGAAGATGGTGAGCGCTCTCCTCGCCCATGGCGCAGACGCGAACGCCCCACTTCGGACGTGGACCCCCACTCGCCGGTCATCCGATGACTTCAACTTCGCCCCCGAACTGGTGGGAGCGACGCCGTTCTGGCTCGCGGCACGCTTCAGCGAATCGGGCGTCATGGGCCTCCTCGTGAAACACGGCGCCGACCCGCTGTTCGTACACCATGGCGACCGCGTGGTGGAGGGGCGAGGCGGCGCCGGGTTTCAACACCGGACGGAGGTGACGACGGCGCTGATGGCCGCGACGGGAATGGGCGGCGGTGCGGCGTGGGTTCAACCCGACCGCAGCGAGCGCGAAGCCCTCACGCTCGAAGCGGTCACGCTGGCGGCGGAACTTGGTGTCGACGTCAATCGGGCCAACACCGACGGCCGCACGGCACTCGATGCCGCAAAGGCACTCAAGTACGACACCGTCGTCACATTTCTCGTCGAGCACGGCGCAAGGGCTGGAACCACTCAAAAAGTTCAAAGTGCAAAGTAGAAAATTCAAAGTGAGTCGCTGGCTGAGTTGGCTTGCTTGCGGGCTGGCGGTGTTCTCCGTATCTGGAAGCTCGATCGGGGGGCTTCAGCAGCCATCCACCGGCTCGTCGCCCCTGGCTGTGACACAGCAGCGCGCGAGCATCGATCGGTATTGCGTCGGCTGCCACAACGACAGAACCAAAACGGCAGGACTCGCGCTTGATACGCTCGATGTGGAGCGCGTAGGCGAGAACGCGGAGGCGTGGGAGAAGGTCGTGCGGAAGCTTCGTGGTCGCATGATGCCTCCGCCCGGGCGCCCGCGGCCGGACGCGCCGACGTACGACTCCATGGTGGCCTATCTGGAGGCGTCACTCGACCGGTCGGCCGCCGCCGTCCCCAATCCCGGCCGGACCGACACGTTCCGCCGGCTCAATCGTACGGAATATCAGAATGCGATCCGCGACTTGCTGGCGCTCGAGGTCGATGTGTCCGCGCTTCTCCCGAAAGACGATGTGAGCCTTGGCTTCGACAACGTGGGCAGAGCAGAACTCTCTCCGACGCTGTTGGAGCGATACCTGGCGGCGGCGCAGAAGGTCAGCCGCCTGGCGGTCGGGAGCCCTGTGCCGTCGCCTGCGAGCCACGTCGTCGTGCTGCCGGCGGACCTCACGCAAGAGGACCACGTCGACGGCCTGCCGTTCGGCACGCGCGGCGGAACGTCGGTTCGCCATACGTTCCCGCTCGACGGCGCGTACGAGATCCAGATTCGATTGTCGCGAGACCGCAACGAAAACGTTGAAGGACTGACCGACGCCCACCAGGTGGAGCTGACGTTGGACGGAAACCGCGTGCAGTTGTTTACAGTCAAGCCGAACCGGAACCAGAGCGGGGCCTACTACGCTGATGAAGCGGTCGACAAGGATTTGAACATCCGTGTTCCAGTGCAGGCCGGTCCTCACGAGCTTGGCGTCACGTTCCTGAGGAAGACGTCTGCGCTGCCAGAGACGGAGCGTCAGCCGTACCAGGCACACTTCAACATGGACCGGCATCCACGCATTCAGCCCGCCGTGTATTCGGTCTCGATCACCGGACCTTTCGATGCGGGCCGGCCTGCCGATACGCCGAGCCGCCGCGTCCTCTTCGTTTGCCGTCCTTCGACCCCCTCAAACCGGGGGCAGGCAGGCTCAGGCCGCCCCGCGACTGCTTCCGCGGAAGCCGCCTGTGCCAGGACGATCGTCTCGACCCTGGCGCGTCGCGCCTATCGACGACCGGTCACCGACGTGGACCTCCAAACTCCGCTTGAGTTTTACAAGGCTGCGCGATCCGAGGACGGCTTTGAAGCCGGCATCGAGATGGCGCTCCGGGCCATTCTCGCGAGCACGGAGTTTCTGTTCCGGATCGAACGGGATCCGCCCAACGTCGCGCCGAAGACCGCCTATCGCGTCAGCGATGTGGAGCTGGCCTCTCGCCTGTCCTTTTTCTTGTGGAGCAGCATTCCAGATAAGGAGCTGCTCGACCTGGCCATCGCCGGCAAGCTGAAGGACCCGGCAGTGCTGGACAAGCAGGCGAGGCGGATGTTAGCCGACCCTCGTTCGGAAGCGCTCGTCACGAACTTTGGCGGGCAATGGTTGTACTTGCGAAACCTGGCGGCCGTGAGCCCCGACGCTCGGATGTTCCCGGATTTCGACGACAACTTGCGGCAGGCCTTCCGGCGTGAGACGGAGATGTTTTTCGAGAGCATCGTGAAGGAGGACCACAGCGTCCTCGACCTGCTCCGGGCGAACTACACGTTCGTCAACGAACGGCTGGCCAGGCACTACGGGATTCCCCACGTGTACGGCAGCCGCTTCCGGCGCGTCACGCTCGGCGAGGACAGTGTCCGCGGCGGACTCCTCGGCCACGGGAGCATTCTCACCGTGACGTCGTATGCGAATCGAACCTCGCCCGTGCTCCGCGGCAAGTGGATTCTGGAGAACATCCTCGGAACTCCCCCGCCGCCACCACCGCCGAACGTGCCGCCGCTGGCGGACAACAATGCGGGCGGCAAGGCCCTCTCCATGCGGGACCGCATGGCAGAACACCGGGTGAATGCCGCGTGCTCCGGCTGTCATCAGCTCATGGATCCGGCCGGCTTGTCGATGGAACACTTCGATGCCATCGGCCGGTGGCGGACCCGCACCGAGGCGGGCACGGCCGTTGATTCGTCGGGAGGCCTTCCCGACGGCTCCACGTTCGACGGCATGCCCGGGCTCCGCCGCGCGCTGCTGAATCGTCCGGAGTTGTTTGTGTCGACTGTGACCGAAAAGCTGCTGACGTACGCGCTGGGCAGGGGCGTCGACTATTACGATGCGCCGGCGGTCCGCGCGATTACGCGGGATGCGCGCGGGAATGACTACCGGTTCTCGTCGCTGGTTCTCGGCGTCGTGAGCAGCCGCCCGTTTCAGATGAGGAGGTCGCCATGATCGTCACGAAAATGGCGCTGCCCCGGCGCACCTTCCTGCACGGCATGGGTGCGGCGCTCGCGCTGCCATTGCTGGACGCGATGGTTCCGGCCTTGTCCGCTCTGGCGCAGACAGCAGCCAACCCGGTGCGGCGCCTGGGTTTTGTGTACATCCCGATGGGAATGAACGCGGCGGCCTGGACGCCCATCGTCGAAGGCGGCATCACCGACCTGTCGCCCTCTCTGTCCCCGCTCATGCCGTTCCTGGATCAACTGACGGTGGTCACGAATCTCGAGCTCAGGAACGCGTATACCACCGGCAACCATGCGTCGGCCAACTGCGCCTTCCTCAGCTGTGCCCGGGCCAAGAGAACCGAAGGCAGCGACTACCAGTTGGGCACGACCGTCGACCAGATCGCCGCGCAGAGCATGGGCAAGGTCACGCCGATTCCTTCCCTCGAGATCGGAACGGACCTCATCGCGCAGGTTGGCAACTGCGACAACGGCTATGCGTGCGCGTACCAGAACAACCTGTCCTGGTCGTCGCCGACGACGCCGCTGCCGACCGAGGCCGATCCCCGCGTCGTCTTCGAACGCCTGTTCGGCGACGGCGGCGACCCCGGGCGACGCCGCGCCGAGCTGCGCAAGAGTGGCAGCATTCTCGATTGGATGACGGCCGATATGGCCCGCCTTCGACGAGAGCTCGGGCCCGGCGACCGAACCACGTTGAATCAGTATCTCGACTCGGTTCGCGAAGTGGAGCGCCGCATTCAGAAGGCCGAGCAGCAAAGCGACGGCATCGTGTTGCCGGATCTCGAGCGTCCGGCGACCGTGCCGGCCGTGTGGGAAGACCACGTGAAGTTGATGTTCGATCTGCAGGTGCTCGCTCTGCAGGCGGACATCACGCGGGTCATCACGTTTCAGCTGGCCCGCGAAACGAGCACGCGAACCTACCCGCATATCGGCGTGCCCGAGCCGCACCATCCGGTGTCGCACCACACCAACGATCCGGAGAAGCTCGCGAAGCTGGCCAAAATCAACGCGCACCATGTGTCGCTGTTCGCGTACCTGGTGGGGAAGCTGCAGGCGACGCCGGACGGAGACGGCTCTCTGCTGGACCATTCGATCTACCTGCTGGGCAGCGGTATGGGCAATCCGGATATCCACAATCACTCGAACCTGCCGATCGTCCTGGCAGGCGGGAGAACCAGCAGGCTCAAGGGCGCGCGTCACATCAAATACGCAGAGCCAACCCCGCTGGCGAATCTCCATCTGACCCTGCTCGACAAGGTCGGGGTGCATCTGGAGCGCTTTGCCGACAGCAGTGGAACGGTCGCAGAGCTGGAACCGCTCGGCCTGTGAGGACTGAGCCAGTGAGGAACCGGTTCTTTGTGGTCTTCGCGACCTTTGTGGGTCTTGCCGTAGGCACGTACGCAGGGTCCGGCCTGAGCCGGACCGTGACTGCCGCCGGTGCCGAGACTCCGCTGATCAACGCCGTCAAGGCCGCGGACAAGGCGGCCGTTCGGACCCTGCTGAATCGACGCGTCGACGTGAACGCCCCGCAGGCCGACGGCACGACGGCCCTGCACTGGGCGGCGGACGGCGACGATCCGGGAATAGTGGACCTGCTCATTCGCGCCGGCGCGAACGTCAGGGCAGCGAATCGCTACGGCGTGACGCCGATCTGGCTGGCCAGCATGAACGGCAATGCGGCCACGATCGACATGCTTTTGAAGGCCGGGGCCGAGGGGAACACGGTGCTGCCGGAAGGCGAAACGGTGCTCATGACGGCCGCGCGCACCGGCAACGTCGACGCCGTGAAGGCGCTGCTCGATCACGGAGCGGACGTGAACGCGAAGGAAGGGTGGCACGGGCAAACCGCGTTGATGTGGGCGGCGGCCGAGGGCCATCCCGCCGTCATCGAGGCGCTGGTCGAGCGCGGGGCGGAGATCCCCGCGCGTTCGAACGGAGGATTTACGGCGTTGCTGTTTGCCGCCCGCGAGGGCCGGATCGCGGCCGTTCAAGCGCTGCTGAAAGCGGGAGCGAACCTGAACGACGCCTTGCCGGTCAGGACCAGGGGGGCCGGCGCGGCCACGGCAGGCGGTCCCCCTGGGGCCGGACGCTCGAACGGGCCCGCGCAGCCCGAGGTCGGCTTGAACGGGTTCCTGCTCGCCGCCGCGAACGCGCACTATGAGCTCGCCGCGTGGTTGCTGGACCGCGGCGCCGATCCCAACGCGGCCCCCCAAGGTTGGACCGCCTTGCATCAGGTGTCGTGGGTTCGCAAAGCCGGCATTTCCGGCAGCAACAACCCCGCGCCCGAAGGGTCCGGCACCATGGATAGTCTGGAGTTTGTCAGAAAGCTCGTGGCCAAAGGAGCGGCGCTGAACGCTCGAGTGACGAAGCGGCCGGGAATGGGCGTCACTACGCTCAATTCGATCGGCGCAACGCCCTTCCTGCTCGCCGCCAGAACGGCCGACACCGAGCTCATGCGCCTGCTGGCCGAACTTGGCGCCGATCCGCTGCTCGCAAACGAGGACAACACGACGCCCTTGATGGTGGCGGCGGGAATCGGCACGCAGTCGCCCGGGGAAGATCCGGGGACCGAACCGGAAGTGCTGGAAGCCGTCGCGCTGGCGTTGGCACTCGGCAACGATCTCAACGCGGTCGACAAGAATGGCGAGACCGTCATGCACGGCGCGGCGTACAAGCACGTGCCCTCCGTTGTGCATTTCCTCGCCGGGAAGGGCGCCAGGATTGAGGTCTGGAATCAGCAGAACAAGAAAGGCTGGACGCCGTTGACGATCGCCGAAGGCGTTCAGAGAGGGATGAACATCGTCAGTTCACGTCCGACTGCGGCCGCACTGCGTGAAGCGATGGCCAGATAAACGTTCGAAGTGCAAAGTGGAATGTGCAAAGCAAGTGGGACGTGCATCATGAAGAACATCTGGCTGCTAACGACCCTGCTCGCTCTATGGCCCGGGCTGGGATGGACCCAGACGACGGACGAACTGGTGAACGACGGTAAGAACACGGGAAACGTCACCACTCAGAGCATGGGCTACGACCGAAAGAGTTACAGTCCGCTCAAGCAAGTCAATACGTCCACCGTCAAGCGCCTCGTGCCCATCTGGAGCGCGAGTCTCATGAATGACATGGGCGAGCTTGCAGCGCCGACCGTGTACAACGGGGTCATGTACGCGATCAACGGCAAGTGGACCTTTGCCATCGACGTTGAAACCGGCAGGCAGATCTGGCGCACGGCGGTCCAACTCGAACCGGAGGTACAGCGCGCGGCCATCACCAGAGGCGCGGCGACGATCTATAACGGCAAGCTCTTTCGCGTGACGATCGACAACCACGTGCTCGCTCTCGACATGAAGACGGGCAAACAGATATGGAACCAGAAATTTGCCGACTGGCGAGAGGGCTACTACGCCACCAGCGCGCCGATTGTGGCCAATGGCGTGTTGATTTCAGGGATGGCCGGCGGAGAATCCACCACGCGCGGTTTCCTCGACGGCTGGGATCCGGAGACCGGGAAGAAACTGTGGCGCAGATACACCATTCCGGCGCCCGGCGAGCCCGGCTCCGAGACGTGGCCCAAAAACAGCGACGCCTGGATGCACGGTGGCGGGCCGACGTGGCGCTCCGGTTCCTACGATCCGCAACTCGACCTCGTGTATTGGGGAACGGGCAATGCGGAGCCGTACGATCCCAAGCCTCGCGCGAGTCTGGACAGTTTGTTCACGTCCAGCGTGCTTGCGATCCGGCCGAAAACGGGCGAGATTGTTTGTCATTTTCAATACACGCCCAACGACGTGTACGACGTGGACGGTACCGACGAAAACGTGCTCGCCGATATTCAGGTTGGCGGCCAGCCTCGAAAGGTGATGATCCAGGCCAACAAGAACG
>JBGPKK010000094.1:0-17718 GCA_041485905.1 Vicinamibacteria bacterium | reverse complement strand
CTTGATCTGCGCCGACCCGCCGACGCGCGACACCGAGTTGCCGACGTTGATCGCCGGACGTACCCCCTGATGGAACAGGTCGGACTCGAGGAAGATCTGGCCATCGGTGATCGAGATGACGTTGGTCGGGATGTACGCCGACAGGTCGCCCGCCTGCGTTTCGATGATCGGCAGCGCCGTGAGCGATCCGCCGCCCAGTTCCGCCTTCAGCTTGGCCGCGCGCTCGAGAAGCCGCGAGTGCAGGTAGAACACATCGCCGGGATACGCCTCGCGCCCCGGCGGGCGGCGCAGCAGCAACGAAATCTCCCGGTACGCCTGCGCGTGCTTCGAGAGGTCGTCGTACACGACAAGCGCATGCCGGCCGCTGTCGCGGAAAAACTCGCCGAACGTGCAGGCCGAATATGGGCTGATGTACAGCAGCGGCGCCGGATCGGACGCCGTCGCCGCGACGACGATCGTGTAGCGCATGGCGTCGGCTTCTTCGAGTGTCCGCACCACCTGCGCGACCGTCGACTGCTTCTGGCCGATCGCGTTGTAGATGCAGATCACGCCGGTGTCTTTCTGATTCAGGATCGCGTCGATGGCGACGGCGGTCTTCCCCGTCTGCCGGTCGCCGATGATCAGCTCGCGCTGCCCGCGGCCAATCGGGACCATCGCGTCGATGGCCTTCAACCCCGTCTGCAACGGCTCCTTCACCGGCTGCCGATCCACCACGCCGGGCGCCAGGCGTTCGATCGGCGAGAACTGTTTGGTGACGATCGGTCCCTTCCCGTCGAGCGGCTGACCGAGCGCGTTCACGACGCGCCCCAGCATTTCCTCGCCCACCGGCACCGAGATGATGCGGCCCGTTCGCTTGACGAGGTCGCCTTCCTTGATCTCTTGGAACTCGCCGAGCAGCACCGCGCCGACGCTTTCCTCTTCGAGGTTGAGCGCGATCCCGAACACGCCGTGCGGGAACTCGAGCATCTCGCCCGCCATCGCGTTCTCGACGCCGTGCACGCGCGCGATGCCGTCGCCGATCGAGATGATGCTCCCGACCTCCGCGACGTCGATGTCGACCGCGTAGCTGCCGATCTGCTCGCGGATGATTTTCGAAATCTCGTCAGCTTTGATGTCCATGCCTTTTCAATCCTCGTGGAGGCTTGGGGCTGGGGTCTGGAGGCTGGAAGGCCTCACCGTTTGCCCGGCCCCAGGCCCCAGCCTCTAGCCTCCGTCGATGAGCCTGTTTCTAATCTTGTCCAGTTGCCGCGTGATGCTGCCGTCGTACACGGTGCTGCCTATGCGCGCGACCAGGCCTCCGATGATCGCCGGATCGACGCGCGACGTGACCGTGACTGTTTTTCCCGTGACCTCGGCCAGCCGTCGCTCGATGTCCCGCGCCCGATCGTCGGTCAGCGGCGTGGCCGTCGTCAGTTCCGCACGCACGACGTGCTGGTGGTCGAGGAGGCGGTCACGATAGGCCGACAGCAGATTCGGCAGCAGCACCAGCCGATCGCGCTCGGCCAGCATCGCGAGCAGTTTTGCCAGGACGGGCGTGACATCGAGGCGCCCGGTCAACTCGGTCACCGTGGCCCGCTTGCGCGGGACGGGCACCGCCGGATTGAGCAGCACCGTCGCGAGCGTCGGATGCTGCGCGAACAAATCCACAAACCGAGCGAGCTGCCGCTCGATCTGCTCGAGGTCGCCCTTCTCTGTGTTCACGACGTCGAAGAGGGCGCGGGCGTAACGGGTGGCGGCAGCGTTGTTGGTCACGAGCTCAACTGTTCACGTGGTTGTTCCGAGCTTGCGAAGAGTTTCACAAGCAGCCCAACTTTATACCATTCTCACGGCCCGACGACAACCCGAACGCCGCGGGCCGGGACGCGCGTTTCGCCGATCCGGAACGCCCGAACGCCACCGCGTTCCAGCGCGACCGCCACGCGATCTGCGGCTTCCCTGTCCGCGGCGATCAGGAGACCGCCCGAGGTTTGCGGGTCGAACAGCAGCGACAGCAGGTCGGGGTCCAGGGTCGGGTCGGCCTGCACGCCGCCGCCAAAGTGTTCCCGGTTCGAGACCAGGCCGCCCGAAGAATTCGCGCGCACGAGCGGCAGCACGCCACGAAACAGCGGCACCGCCGCCGCATCGATCGCGATCGTCACGCCGCTGGCGGCCGCCATCTCGGTGCTGTGGCCGATCAGACCGAAGCCGGTCACGTCGGTGCACGCGTGCACCGCGCCCGCGGGAAATCGGTCGAGCGCTTCGGCGGCTGCGCGGTTCAGCATCCGCATCGATGCAATGGCCTCGTCTGCGACCGACGGCGGCACGCGATCGAATTTGATGGCGGTGCCCACCACGCCAGTGCCGAGCGGCTTGGTGAGGAACAGCACGTCGCCGGCCAGCGCGCCCGCGTTCGACAACACCCTCGCCGGATCGACGGCGCCGGTGACGGCGTACCCGAACTTGATTTCCTGGTCCTGCACGGTGTGGCCGCCGAGCAGCGCGACGCCGGCCTCGCGCAGCTTGTCGAAGCCGCCCTGAAAGATCGCGCGGATCACCTCGCGGTCGAGCGTGCCTGCCGGAAAACACGCGATGGCCAGCGCGGTGAGTGGCCGGCCGCCCATCGCATACACGTCGCCGACGGCGTTGGCTGCGGCGATCTGTCCATAGACATACGGGTCGTCGACGATCGGCGTGAAAAAATCGACGGTCTGGACCAGGGCCGGACCTCCCTCCCACCGGTACACACCCGCATCGTCCGAGGTCCGAAAATCGACGAGGACCCGGTCGTCAGCGTTCGCGGGTATGGCGCTCAGCACCTGAGCGAGCTCGCCAGCGGCGAGTTTGCTCGCTCAACCGGCGGAGGCGACCATTTGCGTCAAGCGCTTGGACATGTTCTCCCTTCGCTGATAGGGCTGAGGGCATAGTGCAGAGGGCAAATTTTTCTGTGCTCTTCTTTGCCCTGTGCCTCTGCCCTTTGCCCTTTGCCCTCTATCCCCTGTCCGTGAGCTGCTCGTAAATCCGGATCAGCTCGTCCTCTGAATTAAAGTCGATCTCGATCCGTCCGCGTGGACCGCGGCGGACGATGCGGACGCGGGTGCCGAGCGCGAGGCGCAGACGTTCCTCGGCGGCGCGGGTGTGAACGTCGGCCAGTTTCGGCGGTGCGGGCGCGACACGCGCGGCTTCCCCATCCGCGATCTTCTTCACCATCGATTCGGTCTCGCGGACCGAGAGATTTCTGGCGATGATCTCGCGCGCGAGAACGCGCTGGTCCCTGTCGGACGGCAGCCCGAGCAGCGCGCGGGCGTGACCCATGGAGAGCGTCCCGGAGGCGACGTCGGCCTTGACCTCGTCGGGCAGCTTGAGCAGCCGCACGTAATTGGCAATCGTCGCGCGGTCCTTCCCCACCGCCACGGCGATGTCCTCCTGGGTCAGCTGGAAATCGTCGGCGAGGCGGCGATACGCCTGCGCTTCTTCGATCGGGTTGAGGTCTTCGCGCTGGATGTTTTCGATCAGCGCCATCTCGAGCAGCGACCGCTCCTGCCCGGACGCGACATCGCGGATGACGATGGGGACGCGAAGCAGGCCGGCCTTGAGAGCGGCACGCCACCGGCGCTCGCCCGCGATGATTTGAAATCGATCGCCGACTTTGCGAACGACGATCGGCTGAATGATGCCGTTAGCTTTGATGGAGCGGGCCAGTTCCTCGAGGCGCCCCTCGTCCACATGCGTGCGCGGCTGAAAATCGTTTGGCGCGAGGCGGTGAATATCGACGTCCGCCTGGGAGATCCGTGATTCCGGGGCGTCGGGGATCAGCGCGCTAAGGCCTTTGCCGAGAGCGGGGCGTTTGTCCATTATTTACTCTGTGCGCGGGGCCCCACCCCCGCGCACCTGCCACCGCTCGCTCATTCGCTCGCGGCGCAGATTCGAACGACTGCCCGCGTGGGGTGCGTCATGCGGCAGTCGGGGCGCTTCGTTCGAGCACTTCACGCGCGAGCGCGAGGTACGCAGCGGCGCCGCGCGATTTCACGTCGTAGAGAATCACCGGCATGCCGTGGCTCGGGGCTTCGCCCAGCCGCACGTTGCGCGGGATCACGGTGCGAAACACCTTCTCTTTGAAAAATTCCCGCACGTCGGTCGCGACCTGTTGCCCGAGGTTGGTGCGATCGTCGAACATCGTGAGCAGCACGCCTTCGATCTCGAGCTCCGGGTTGTACGCGGCGCGCACGCGGCGCATCGTGCTGACGAGATCGGCAAGGCCCTCGAGCGCAAAGTATTCGCAGTGCAACGGGATCAGCACGGCGTCGGCGGCGACGAGCGCGTTGAGCGTCAGCAGCCCGAGCGAGGGCGGGCAGTCGATGAAGATGTAATCGAAATCAGCACGAAGCGGCGTCAACAGGCGGCGGAGGCGCGCCTCGCGCTCGGGCAGGTTCACCAGCTCGATTTCGGCGCCCGTCAGGTTGCGATCGGCTGGAATGAGCTTCATGTTGTCGACGAGAGTGGGGATCAGGAACGGCGTCGGATCGACGATTGGTTCGAGAGTCGTCAGGGCGTCGTAGAGCGTGCCGCCGGGCGCGGTCTTGCCCTTTTGACCAACGCCGCTAGTGAGATTTCCCTGCGGATCGGCGTCGACGAGCAGGATGCGCTGGTCGGCGAGCGCCAGCGATGCGGCCAGGTTGATGGTTGTTGTGGTCTTGCCAACGCCGCCTTTTTGATTCGCGACCGCCACGATCTTGGCCATAAGCTGTTCAATGCCAGACGCCCAACAGCATTCGCGTTGCTTGTTTGGTCTAATGACCTATTTATAGGTTGTGCCGGACCGCGCACAAGGATACGACGTTCCACGTGGAACATCAACTGGACACGGCAAGGATAATCAGACCGCGAGGCTCCTCCGGGAGCAACTCGACGGCGTGCACACTTCGGAAATCATCTGTGTCGAGCCCCGGATGATCGCCGAAAAGGAAGAGCTTACCGCCGGGCGCCAGTAACTGCCGACCCGCCTTCAGGAGCGTTCCGTCCACCTTGACCGCGCGAACAGTAACCAGAGAGGCGACTTGGGCAAAACCTGGCTGCGCCGCTAAAGCCTCGAATCGATGCGTGACGACGATGATGTCCGAAAGGCCCAGTTCTCGTGCCGCTTCACGTAGAAACGCCGCCTTTCTCTCGCGCGACTCGACCATCGTCAAATTGAGCCGCGGACGCGCGATCTTGAGAGGGAGAGCCGGCGATCCACCTCCGGACCCAAGATCAAACCAGTTTGCAGGGGAGTCGGCAACGTGTTGAGCGGCCGCGAGCGGTTCGACGAACAAGCGATCGAGCCCGGCGTCGCTAATCGGATCGAGCGCGAGCGCCGTGAGGTTAATCTTGTCGTTCCAACGGCTCAACAGACGAAAGTACGCTTCCATCTGGTCGAGCTCAGCAGCCGCAACCGTCAAACCCGCGCGACTCGCGCGAGCTGACAGCCGCTCTCCAAACCGATCGGCGGCGGTCACGAGGGCTGCAGACGGCCAACGAACGAGGAAAGAACGGCCACGGCCGCCGGCGTCACGCCGGGTATCCGGAGCGCCTGACCGAGTGTGTCAGGGCGGATTTGTGACAGCCGCTGAACGACCTCGCGCGACAGTCCCGGAACCCGGTCGAAAGGAAAGTCCGCCGGAATCTGCCGCCATTCCTCTTTGCGAGCGCGCTCGATCTCGAGCTCCTGCCGATGGAGATAGCCCGCGTACTTGACCGCGGTCTCGACGCTTATCAGATCGCTCGCGTTTGAAAAATTCAAGACGACCTGTCCGGCCGCTGCAAGCTGCTCGAGACGAATCTCCGGCTGGCGGAGCAGTTGACTGGCGGCAACGCGGTCGCCGGAGGAAGTACGAACCTGCGTTTGCTCCAGCGCCGCGAGGTTGCTAACGAATCGATTTTTTCGCCCGGTGAACCGCTCCCATCGTTCATCGTTCACCAGGCCCGCCTCGCGGCCGCGCGGCGTCAGCCTCAGATCCGCGTTGTCGATCCGCAGCAGCAGGCGATGCTCGGCTCGCGACGTGAACATGCGATACGGCTCCAGGCACCCCTTGGTGATCAGATCGTCGACCAGAATGCCGATGTACGCTTCGTCGCGCCGCAGCTCAAAGGCCGGCAGCCCGCCAACGGCGCGCGCCGCGTTGATGCCCGCCACGAGCCCCTGCGCCGCGGCCTCCTCGTAGCCTGACGTTCCGTTGATCTGGCCGGCGAGAAACAGCCCGGCGACGCGCTTGGCTTCAAGTCGCCGCGTAAGCTCTGTCGGTTGGATGAAGTCGTATTCCACGGCGTATCCATGCCGCAGCAGGACGGCATCCTCCAAACCGGGAAGCGCGTGGACCAGTTCCTCCTGGACATCCCGCGGGAGACTCATGGAGAAGCCGTTCACGTAGATTTCGCGCGCGTCGATTCCTTCCGGCTCGAGGAAGATCTGGTGCCGCTCCTTGTCCGGGAAGCGGACGATCTTGTCCTCGAGCGACGGACAATACCGCGGGCCAATGCCGTGAATCTGCCCGTTAAAGAGCGGAGAGCGACCGAGATTCGCGCGCACGATGTCCCGCACACGATCGGTCGTATGCAGCAGATGACACTCGATCTGCGGGCGATCGATGCAGTCGGTCAGGAACGAGAACGGAACCGGCGGGACGTCGCCGCCTTCGCGAACGAACGTGCCGCATTCAACCTGACGGTTGAAATCGATGCTGTCTCGATCGAGGCGGGGAGGCGTGCCGGTCTTGAGGCGGCCCCATTCAAAGCCCAGTGACTTCAGCGACTCGGCGAGTTGATGCGACGGCGGTTCACCGACGCGCCCCGCCGCACGCTGTTCCGGGCCGATGTGAATGAGCCCGTTCAGGAACGTGCCGGTGGTCACGACGAGCGCGCGGCATCCGTAGTCGTCGCCGTCCTCCATGCCGATGCCGGCGACGGCTCCCGCGGCGATAAGAATGCGTCCGGCTTTTCCAATCAACCATTCGACGTTCGGCTCGCCGTCGAGCGCCCGCTTCACCCAGCGCCCGTAAATCTTTTTGTCCGCCTGCGCGCGCGGCGACCAGACCGCGGGTCCGCGGCTGCAATTGAGCAGCTTGAATTGAATTCCGGTCGCGTCGATCGCGCGGCCCATCAACCCGCCCAGCGCGTCGATTTCCCGAACGAGATGACCTTTGGCCGTCCCGCCCACGGCGGGGTTGCACGGCATCTGCGCGACTGTGTCCACCGACAGCGTGCAGATCGCGACACGCGCGCCGAGGCGCGCCGCCGCATGCGCCGCTTCGCAGCCCGCGTGTCCGGCGCCGATCACGATTACGTCGAACGAATCCTTCACCGGTGCCTCTAACCGCCCCTCGATCTTCCTCTGCGACCTCTGCGTGCTCCGCGGTCTTATTTTCCGATACAGAAGCGCGCGAAGATATGCGCGAGCAAATCTTCGCTACCGCGCCGGCCCACGATCTCTTCGAACGCCGCGCGCGCCTCCTGCAAATCCGCGAGCACGAACTCTTCTGAGAGCGATCCTCGGTCGGCGCCAGCCGCCGCTCGTGCGCGCACGAGCGCGTCCTGTGCGCGTTCAACGAGCGTACTGTGGCGGACGTTGGTGATCTCGGGCGTGTCCCGCAGCGGGGCCTCATCGAACGCCGACAGGATCGCTTCGCGCAATTCCGGAATCCCGCAGAGCGTCCGAGCGGACACACGGCGAACATCGGCGTCGCTCCACGCAGCTTCGAGATCCGCCTTATTGCAGACTATAAGTCTTTTAGAATGTGCTGTTTCAGACAATATCTCGCGATCGGCGTCGTCAAGGCGCGCCGCGCCGTCCAGGACGACGAGCGTCAAGTCGGCCACCGCCAGCGCCTGCCGCGCCCGCTCTACGCCTTCGGCCTCGATGCAATCTGTCGTGTCACGCAGACCCGCTGTGTCGACGAGCGTCACGCGCATGCCGTCGAAGTCGACCACTTCGGTGACCAGATCGCGGGTCGTGCCCGGCACGTCGGTGACGATCGCGCGCGCTGCTCCGACGAGCGCATTGAACACGCTCGATTTCCCGACGTTCGGCTTCCCGACGATCGCCACCTGAAGCCCTTCGCGAACGAGGCGTCCGTGCTCCGCATCGGCGAGCAGTCGCCTGGTGCGATCGATCACGGCATCGATTTTCTGCGCCAGCGCGCCGGGCTCGACGAAGTGATAGCCCTCTTCGGGAAAATCGACGGACGCTTCGAGTCGTGCGATGAGATCGAAGAGGGTCGCGTCGATGTCGGCGATGGTTCGCGTCAGCGTGCCTTGCAGTTGATCGAACGCCGCACGCGCCTGCAGCGGCGTCACCGCGTCGATCAGATCGGCGACGGCTTCGGCCTGCATTAAATCGATCCGGCCATTCAGGAACGCGCGCAACGTGAACTCGCCCGGCTCGGCAAGCCGCGCGCCGGACGCGCTCGCGGCTGCAACGATCGTTCGCAACACGACCGGGCTTCCATGGGCGCTCAACTCGACGACATCGTCGCCAGTGTAGGAGGCTGGAGCAGGGAAGTATGTCGCGACGACCTGATCGATGTCATACGCAGTGTCCGCCTTTCCGCCTTCGGCTGGCTTCGGCGAGACTTGCCGTAGCGCGGAGCGCGGAGGCGGTAGGCGGA
The DNA here is from genome assembly GCA_041485905.1 of Vicinamibacteria bacterium. Classification (GTDB taxonomy): domain Bacteria; phylum Acidobacteriota; class Vicinamibacteria; order Vicinamibacterales; family CAVVIG01; genus JAHFUI01. Next base: position 9,103 of record JBGPKK010000094.1, on the reverse strand, counting down.
TCAACGTCAGCGTCGCGTGCCGCGGCTCGAGGTCACGATCGTGCGCGATGAGACACCGCGCGATCCGATGCGCCTCCGGTCCGCTCAGACGCACGACGCCGAGACCGCCTCGTCCCGGCGGCGTCGCAATAGCGACGATAGTGTCGGCGGTGGAAAACACTGCGACTGACGAGGGTCGACTGACGACTTACTTCCGTGCAGAGATCATGACTGTTTTCGAGAACGCGTCGCCGATGCTTTCGGTTGTTGCGCCGGGCACTTCGGCCACCGCGAGGTGCACGAGACGGCGCTCGTAGGGGTTGAGCGGCCCGAGTTGCTGATCGAGCCCCGTCTGCTTGGCCTTCTCGGCCAGCAGCCTGGCCATCTGGCGCAGCTCGATATCTTTTCCTTTGCGGTATTCGAGCGCGTCCACGAAGACGCGCTGCTCGTCCGGCAGCGCGCGTCCGTACGCCATATCCACGACGTGCTGGAGCGCCTTGAGCGGCTCGCCGCGATGGCGGACGAGAAGCTCCGCCTCGCTCCCACTCAGGTTGAGGCGCGGACCATCCGGCGTGCGCTCGACGTCGACGGCGCTCGTCACACCGAGCGCTGCGGTGAATCGGTTGAGGAACTCGACGATCGGTTCAGTCGCGTCTGCCATGCTCGCCTCACTCCTACGATTCGCCGCGCGCCGCTTCTGTCTTGCCGCCGCCGACCCGCTTCATTTCTGTCTTGCCTCCGTCGACCCGCTTCATCTGCCGCTGGGCCGGAGGCCGGACGCTGCGGATATTGGGCGGTCCAATCAGGTAGTTCGTCAGATACTGCTGGCCAATCGCCCACAGGTTGCTCATCAGCCAATAGACCGCGACACCTGCCGGCGCCCACAGAAACATGAACGTGAAGACGACCGGCATGAACATCATCATCTTCTGCTGCGCCGGATCGGCGCCGGCCGCGGGCGTCAGCTTCTGCTGCCACACCATCGTGATGCCCATGAGCACAGGAGTGATGTAGAGCGGATCGTGCAGCGAGAGGTCGTGGATCCAGCCGACGAACGGCGCGCCGCGCAGCTCGATGGCAGTCGACAACAGCGCGTAGAACGCGATCAGCACCGGCATCGTCAGCAACATCGGGACGCAGCCGCTCGCCGGGTTGACCCCGCGCTCGCGGTACAGCGCCATCAGCTCCTGATTCATCTTCTGCTTGGCCGGATCGGTCGTCTTCAGCTTCGCGTAGCGATCCTGAATCGACTTCACCTCTGGCTGGATCTCCTGCATCTTCCGCATCGACACGACGCTCTTGTGCCGCAGCGGAAACATAATCGCATTGATCATGATCGTCAGGATCACGATCGACCAGCCGTAGTTGCCGACCCAGCCGTGCACCCATTTCAAGGAGCGGAGCAGCGGGACCACGATGACCGCGAACATGCCGAAGTCGATCGCGCGAACCACGTCGCGATCGATCATCGCGAGGACGTCGAAGTCCTTCGGGCCGGCGAAAAACTTGAGCGGCGCGTCCTGCCGGCTCGGCTCGATCGCGTACGCGACGAGATCGCGCCCGGGATCCTTCGAACTCGGCGGCGGCGGAATCGACACCGCCTGATAGGTGACCTTGCTCGGGCCCGGAAACAGCGCGACCGTCATGAAGTAGTTGTCGTCGACCCCGGCGTAGCGGAAATCTCCCTCGGAGGTCGCCTGCGCTGCGAAATCCTTCGGTCCCGGGCGCCGGACCTTGTCCTGAAAAAGAAGCGCGCCGGCTTTCTTCACGTATCGGCTGTTCTCTCCGATGTCGCCGACCGCCGGCCCCCAGAAGATCGTGTACGGCAACGGCGCGCCCGATTTCATGGCGGACGCTTTGAAGCTGACGATGTAACCGTCCGGCGGAATGTCGAATTCTTTGACGACACTCATGCCATTTTCGGCGGTGGAGTATTCGAACCGCAGATGCGTCGGCGACCCCGCCGATTGATCCGAAGGCGCGCCGCTCACGGTGAACAGCGCGTTGTTCAGCATCGCGCTTGTCCGATCGTCGGCGACGCGCAGCGTGAACGGCAACGGCTGCGAGCCGACTCCGCTGACGACGAGCTCCTGCGGCTGTTTCTCCTGATCGAGATAGTGCTTCAAGCGCCAGCTCTTCAGCCGCGCGCCGCGGTTGGTGAACACGGCAGTCACATCGCGCGTGTCGACGCGCACGTCGCGTTCGCTGGTGTCGCCGACGAGCGGCGTCGCCTCCTTCGACTCCGGCGGTTCGACGGGTGCCGCCTCGGCGGCCGGCGCGGTGGCAATGGGCGCGCTCGATGGCGCGGATGCAGAACTACCGGTCGCCGGCGCGGTCGCGGCCGGCCTGGCAACCGGCTTCACCATCACCGCCTGCCAGACATAGAGCGATATGAAGCAGAGAAAAATAGCGAGAAGAACACGTCTTTCCATCAACGGGTCTGTGAATGTCCAGGAACGGGATCGTGGCCGGCGGCGCACAGCGGATGGCATCGAGCGAGGCGCTTCGCACTCAGCCACGACCCGCGGACGACACCGTGCCGGCCGACGGCCTCTGCCGCGTAATCGGCGCACGAGGGCAGGAACCGGCACGCGCCGGCAAAATACGGCGAAATCAGCACTTTATAGGCACGAATCAACCGGAGCGACGCGCGGACAGCCCGCGAAAGCTCATCGCCGCTGACGGAGTCGACGCTCGAGGGTAGTGCGGTAATCAGTTTCAAGGGCAGTCAGGCTGGCTTCCAGCAACTCTCTTCGCGGCACGACGACGACGTCGAGGCCGGGCGTAATTTTGTTGCGACGGAAAATTTCTCGTATCAGCCGTTTCGCGCGATTTCTCTGGACCGCGCCGCCCAGTTTCTTCGTGGCCGCGATTCCCAGGCGCCCGACCGCTTGGTTGTTAGGCAGGACGAAGACCGTGCTGTAGCGGCCGTGAAGCTTCGCGCCGTGCTCGTATACCTGCTGAAAGTCGGCCCGACGGCGGATCCGTTCCCCAGATCGCAGCCCCGCCGCGCTGCTCACTGGTGCTACTCGCTGCTGACGGTCAGGCGCTTGCGTCCCTTCGCCCGGCGCCGTTTCAGCACGAGCCGTCCGTTTTTCGAGGACATTCGCACCAGAAATCCGTGCGCCTTTACCCGGCGCCGCGTATTGGGCTGAAACGTCCGCACTCCCTTACTCATGGCACCCCTTCAATCTTCGACGCGCTCGGGACGCCCTGATCATGTCGATGGGCACCGGAACGAACTGTCCATGGTAGCGAACGCGTTCAGAAGGTGTCAATCGCAACGACTTTGTGTTACAGTCGGCGTCCTTCACAGTTCGTCTCTGTCCCCTGTCATCGCATGCGTGTTTGGTCTCTTCCCAAAGTTTTCCACACCTGTGGAAAAAGCTGTGGGAAATCGCTGGGTTCCACGATTCACAGTCATTTAAGCCCGATTTTCCGCCGATCTGGAGGGGGCGAAACCGCGAAAAGGCTTCAAACAGGCCCTCCGCGGGCACAACTGTTTTTTCAGTGCGTAAAATAGCCCCCTTGCGGGGGCGAAGCTCGGCCGAAGGCCTTTTTTTCTGAAGAAATGAACCTCTGGGAAGAAATTCTCGCGCGGATTGAAGCCAAAGTGAATCGGCACAGCTTCTACACATGGTTCAAGCCGACCAGTTTTGTTGCCGAAGACCCGACCGCCGTCACCGTGCGCGTCCCGAACCCGCTGTTTAAGGACTGGCTCACGAAACACTACTCGGGTGTCATCGCTGAAGCGATGGGCGAGTTGAAGAAAGGCGCCATCGCGGTGAACTTCGTCTCTGAATCGTCCGGCGACGGGATGCCGATTCCGTTGAGCGCAGAAGAAACTGCGGCGATCGAGTCGGCTGATGCACCGGTCGCGTCGATCCCTGGCCCTGGCCCTGGGCCCGCGGGGCTGAACCCGCGCTATACCTTCGATTCATTCATCGTCGGATCCTCCAATCAGTTCGCCCACGCGGCGTGCCGCGCGGTCGCCGAGGCCCCCTCGCGCTCGTACAATCCGCTGTTCATCTATGGCGGCGTGGGTCTGGGGAAAACGCATCTGATGCACGCTATCGGCCAGTACGTGCTGCGACACGATCGCCACCTGAAGCTCACCTACATCTCGGCCGAGCGGTTCATGAATGAGATGATCAACGCTGTGCGGTACGACCGGATCATCGATTTCCGCGAGCGGTATCGCACCGTCGACGTCCTGCTTGTCGACGATGTGCAGTTCATCGCCGGGAAGGAAGGCACGCAAACCGAATTTTTCCACACGTTCAACGCGCTGTACGACTCTCAAAAACAGATCGTCATCAGCAGCGACTGTCCTCCGCACGAGATCACGTCCCTTGAAGAGCGGCTCCGGTCGCGGTTTGAGTGGGGACTGATTGCGGATATTCAGGCGCCGGATTTGGAAACGAAGATCGCTATTTTGAAGAAGAAAGCCGACACCGAAACCGTGCCGCTGCCCGATAACGTGGCAATCTACATCGCCGGCAAGATCAAGTCGAACATCCGCGAGCTCGAAGGGTCGCTGATTCGGCTGATTGCATATGCGTCGTTGACCGGACAGGAGATTACGCTGCCGCTCGCGCAGGAAGTCCTCAAGAACATCCTCGAACACGAGGACAAAGCGGTCACGATCGAGATCATCCAGAAGTTCGTCTCGGACTACTACAACCTCAAGCTGGCGGACCTTAAATCGCGGAATAACTCGAAATCGATCGCCATGCCGCGCCAGGTGGCGATGTATCTCTGTAAATCGCTGACGCGCGCGTCGCTGCCGGAAATTGGCCGGAGCTTCGGCGGCAAGCACCATTCGACGGTCATCCACTCAATCCGTAAAATCGAGGATTTGCGCAAGAAAGATGGAAATTTCAACACCCTTATGACTAACTTTCTGGAAGGATTTCGGTAGCCGAAGCCTGTTTTCCACAGAACTCGCGCCGGAGCCTGCGGATGATCTGTGGATAATTATTGAGGTGCCTTACGAGGTCGTCAGCTCGTTTTTGAGCGCACACTTTTTACACAACTTAACCTGTTGAATGTCAAGCACTAACGGGTGAGACGCGCTTTCCAACACGCCTTCCTTTCCGTTATAATTTCATATTCTCGAATCTCTCCTCATCCTTAGGGGATCGCGGGCCAAGCCCCCGCCTATTTCGAGGTCAGCACAGCCATGGAACTTGTCGTCCGGAAGAACGACCTTCTGCGAGAACTTCAACTCTTTCAGGGAATTGTCGAGCGCAAGAACACGATCCCTATTCTGGCGAATGTGCTGATGGAAGCCAAAGGAGATGAGGTGCGCTTCCTTGCCACGGATCTCGAGGTCGGTCTGCGCAGTAAGTGCGCGGCATCGGTGACGAAGAGCGGATCGCTGACGTTACCGGCGAAAAAGTTTTACGAAATCATCAAGTCGCTTCCCGAAACCGACATTCGAATCGAGGAGGACAAGGGAGGTGTGAAGGTCGCAGCCGATCGGTTCGACTCCCGCATGCAGACGCTGCCGCGAGAAGACTTTCCGACGCTTCCGGAGGCCGGCGGGGCCGCGAGCGCGATGCTGCCGCGCGCGGCCGTCAGGGAGATGGTGTCCAAGACGCAGTTTGCGATCACAGGCGAGGACACGCGGTATTTCCTCAATGGCGCCCTGTTCGTGCTGAGGCCCGATTCGATGAGTCTGGTCGCTACCGATGGTCACCGGCTCGCGCTCGTGAACGTCGATCGCGGCGACAAAGGCGATAAGCAAACCGAAGAAGTGAGGGCGATCCTGCCGAAGAAAACACTGGGCGAGCTCGGACGGCTCCTGGTCGACGGCGAGGAAGATATTTGCTACGAACGAGGCGAGAACCATCTGTTCTTCGACGTCGGTGGACGGATGCTGATCTCGCGGATGATCGACGGTCAGTTTCCGGCGTACGAGCGCGTCATTCCCAAAGGCAACGACAAGCACATCGAGTTTGAGAGGGACCGGCTGACCAATGCGGTCAAGCGTGTGGCCCTGCTGTCGAACGAGCGCTCGCGGGCGGTCAAGTTTCAGATCGAAAAAGGCAAAGTGGACGTCACCTCCAGCAGTCCTGATTTGGGGGAAGCGCACGAGATGCTGCCGGTGGATTATTCCGGCGCGCCGATGCAGATCTGTTTCAACGCGCAGTACGTTCTTGATTTCCTCGCCGCGGTGTCGACCGACGTCGTGTCGTTCGACCTGAAGGACGAAGTCAGTCAGGCCGTGTTGAAGCCGGTGGGCGCCGAGGGCTACGACTATACATACGTGATCATGCCGATGCGGGTGTGAGCGGCCCGGACGGTCCGAACTACCACAAGGCGTAGTGCAGGCGGTTAGGCCTGCGTGAGAAACCGTGGAACACATCGATCCGACACTGGGAAAAGACGAAGGCGAGCAGGCGTTCGGCGACAACGTCGAGGCCACGGAATCCGGTCCAGGCAGCAACGGACACGGCAGCGCGGCCGACGTCGCCGACTACGGTGCGGACAAGATCAAGGTCCTCGAAGGCCTGGAGGCCGTCCGCAAGCGCCCGGCGATGTACATCGGATCGACAGGGCCGTCCGGCCTCCACCATCTGGTGTATGAAGTCGTCGACAACGCGATCGACGAGGCGCTGGCCGGATTCTGCGACCAGGTCAACGTGACGGTCCACATCGACGGGTCGGTGACCGTCGTCGATAACGGGCGCGGGATTCCCGTCGATCTGCACGAGAGCGGCAAGTCGGCCGCCGAGGTCGTGATGACGGTCCTGCACGCCGGCGGCAAGTTCGACAACGACAGCTACAAGGTGTCCGGCGGCCTGCACGGCGTCGGCGTGTCGGTCGTCAACGCGTTGTCCGAGACCCTCGACCTCGAGATCTGGCGCAACGAGCAGGTCTACCAGCAAACCTACGAGCGCGGACGCCCGACAGCGGATCTGGAAGCCACCGGCACGACGAAGCGCCGCGGCACGAAGGTCACGTTCAAGCCGGACCCCGAGATTTTCGAGACGACTGTCTTCAGTTTCGACACGCTGGCGCAGCGGCTCCGCGAGCTCGCGTTCCTGAACGGCGGCATCGTCATCACGCTCGACGATGAGCGCGACGGGAAGAGCCACAAGTTCCATTACGACGGCGGCATCGTCTCGTTCGTCCAGCATTTGAACACAAACAAGATGGGGGTCAACGAGAAGCCGATCTACATGCGCGGCGAGAAGGACGGCATCGACGCCGAAATCGCCCTGCAGTGGAACGATGGCTACGCCGAGACGCTCTATTCGTTTGCCAACAACATCAACACGCACGAGGGCGGCACGCACCTGTCGGGCTTCCGATCGGCGCTGACGCGCACGGTCAATTACTACGCGAGCAAGAACAACCTGTCGAAGGACCTGAAGGAAAGCGTCGGCGGCGACGACATTCGCGAGGGTCTGACGGCGGTGATCAGCGTCAAGATCCCGCATCCGCAGTTCGAGGGACAGACCAAGACGAAGCTCGGCAACACCGAGGTCAAAGGCATCGTCGAAGCGATCGTCAACGACAAACTGGGCGCGTTCCTCGAAGAGAACCCGGGCGTTGCGCGCAAGATCATCGGCAAGGCGATCGATGCCGCCCGGGCGAGGGAAGCTGCGAGAAAGGCGCGCGATCTCGTGCGCCGCAAGGGAGCGCTCGACGGCAGCACGCTGCCGGGGAAGCTGGCGGACTGCCAGGAGCGCGATCCCGCGCTGAGCGAGCTCTACATCGTCGAGGGCGAGTCGGCCGGCGGATCGGCCAAGCAGGGGCGCGATCGGCGGTTCCAGGCGATTCTGCCGCTCAAAGGCAAGATTCTCAACGTCGAGAAGGCGCGGTTCGACAAGATGCTCGGCAGTGAAGAAATCAAGACGATGATCGCAGCGCTCGGCTGCGGCATCGGCGCCGAGGATTTCGATCTCGCGAAGTTGCGGTATCACCGCATCATCATCATGACGGACGCGGACGTGGACGGGTCACACATCCGCACGCTGCTCCTGACGTTCTTTTACCGGCAGCTTCCGGCGGTCATCGAAAGCGGGTACATCTACATTGCGCAGCCGCCGCTGTTCCGCGTCAAACGGGGCAAGGCCGAGACCTACATCAAAGACGAGCGCGAGCTCGAAGCGTATTTGATCAAGCGGGCGGCCGAAGCGCGTGTGGTCCGTATCCCGGCCACCAACGCCGAAATTGCCGGGCCGGAGCTCGAGAAGCTGCTGCACAAGATGATCGCGCACCAGAAGATTCTCGCCACGGTCGAACGGCGCGGCCATCCGCGCGAGATCGTCGAGGCTCTCGTCGCCGCCGGCGCCGACCGCGAATATTTTGCCGACAAGGATCGCCTCGACGGGCTGGCACAGGCGTTGACGACGGCCACGCGCAGCGTCTCGGTGCAGCGCGACGAGGAGCACAACCGTTACCTGCTGCAGGTCGACGACCGATCGAGCGGCTACCCGCGACATCACACCATCGGTGTCGATTTCGTGACCGCGGGCGAATACCGCACGCTGTTGGCAAATCGCCGCGACATTCCGGTGTTCACCGGAGAAATCATCGTGACGAGCTCGGCCGACGCGGTCGAGGAGGCCTCCGCCGACGATCTCTCGACGGCCGCCACCGACGGAACTGCGATCGGCGGTGCGCCCGTCGCCGAAGCGGCCAAGCTCGCCGCGGACTCCAAGGATCGGCAGCGGCGCGCGAGCAAGGACAAACCGAGCGAGGTCAGGCTGGGATCGCTCGACGATCTCGTTGACTTCTTCCTCGCCGCCGGCAAGAAGGGCGTCGCCATCAACCGCTATAAGGGGCTCGGCGAGATGAACCCCGAACAGTTGTGGTCCACGACCATGGATCCGACCGTCCGGACGCTGCTGCAGGTCCGCGCCGAAGATCACACCGAGGCGGATCTGATGTTCACGACGCTGATGGGCGATCAGGTCGAGCCGCGCCGGAAGTTCATCGAAGACAACGCGCTGGATGTCAAAAACCTTGACGTGTAGAGGCTGGAGGCTGGAGTCTGGAGGCTGGCAAGGCCTCGCGTCGTCCCAGTCCCCAGTCCCCAGCCTCTAGCCCCTGCAGAACGACAGAATGGCAGACTTCGCAGCCCACCAACGCCCCGTCAACATCGAAGACG
>JBGPKK010000093.1:0-18285 GCA_041485905.1 Vicinamibacteria bacterium | reverse complement strand
TTAGGAGGCTGGCCACGAGCCGTCGCAGTCAAGACAGAACTTGACCACGTACGGAGCTTCAGTCCGGAATTGAGACTTAAAGTCGGAGGTCGGCGAGCAGGATGGGTACGCCGGGCGAGCGCCCGTGCGGTGGTGAGGTGTCAGCGTGCCAAGAACGTGCACCAGACTGCGGTGTCCCTACCCTGTAGGGGAGAACCGAGACCGCAGTCTGGTCGGCGACGACATCGACCCTGGCCTGTGTGAGGCCAGGCTGATTCGAGACGTCGCCGTTGTCTCCGCAGCAGCACTGCAGCAGCCGAGGGGTCTTCCCGCAGTCGTGCTGTCTCGCGAGGCAGACGTTGTGGGCGGCCTCGGCCGCGAGCAGCGAAGCACCCGTCGTCATCAGCAGGACGGTGACGAGAAACCCCGCAGCCGATGCTTGGTTCGCACGCAAGTCACGATGCAGGATTCGGCTGCATCAAGAGTGCCAGCAAGAAATCAAGGAATGTGCGACCCGCGTGCCGGATTCCCGGCACCAAGATCAGCGTCGGCACTCACGAGGAGGCCACGTGGAAGAAATACCGCGATGGGCTTCGAGTGGAGATTCCCGTGAAATCGGCGTTACGACGCGAGGCGAATCGGAAAACGCTCGTGGTCTCGTGGCGACGGACCGGCTGCCGCAATGGCGACGGCTCGCAGGTGGGCGGCACTCAATTCTTCGCACGACCGGCAGCTGCACAACCGCTCATGCTTGACGCAGGGTCTGAGCGGTCCCTGGGCGTAAACCAGGAGTCCGGTCCAGAACTCCAACGCATGCTCGAAGCAGACCTGTTGAGGGCTCGACACGATTTTCATCGTGGCTTGCTGCCCGCAGTAAGCACAACACATATGACCGGCAGCATAGACGGTTGAGTCCCAGCTCAGCTGTACCGATCTGCACACCGTACCGTCCGTCCGCTCACAAGCCGTGTCGATGAAGCACCCCTGCCGTATCGTCTTATAATCTGCAGGTTCCAAAGATACCCGGAGGAGAAGAGGCTTATGAGGTCCAGATTGCTTTCGGCGGTTCTGCTGGTCGGCGTGGTGGCCCTCAACGCGACCGCACAGGAACCCGCGTGGGACCCGTCGGTGGTGAAACCCTGCGACCGTGCGTGCCTCACCGGCATCATGGATCGATACCTTGACGCGATGATGAAGCACGATCGCTCGGGTCTGCCGCTCGAGCGGGACGTCCGCATGACGGAGAACACCGCTGTCGTCGACGTCGGCGAAGGGATCCTCTGGCGGGCCAAGGTCGAGCCGACGACCTTCAAGCTCTATGTCGCCGACCCGATCGCCGGACAAGTCGGCCTGCAGACCGTTCTGAATGTCGAGGGACGGCCCGCATTGGTGGCGATCCGGTTGAAAGTGGAACGCGCCCGGATCCTGGAAATCGAGCAGCTCCTCGATCGTAATGTGGCGCCTCAGGCGATGGAGCTGCTAAAGACGCCGCGGCCGCAACTGGTGAACGACGTGCCTGCCGCCGAGCGCACGTCCCGCGAGGGCCTGCTCCGCGCCGCACATTCGTATTTCGACGCGCTCGAGGGAGACAGCGGAAAGATCGGCGCGTTCGCCGACGACTGCGTGCGCCACGAGCTCGGGTATCAGACCGTCAACAACAAAACACCTGGACGCGCCGCGCCCGGTCCCAACATCCCGTCGACCGACACGGTGATGGGCCGCGTCTTCGCGAAGATGAGCACGATGACCTGCGCCGAGCAGGTCGACACCAAGGCGTTCAGCTTCATGACGAAGCTCCGGCCCCGACGCGTGCTGATCCTCGACGAGCAGAAAGGGCTTGCCGCCGCCTTCCCGCTCTTTATTGAAGACGGCAGCCGGCGGCACGAAGGTTACGTCGGCTTTCCGGAAGTGAAGCAGACGGGCATTGGCATGCTGATCAACATGACGACGATGGAAACCTTCGGGATCCGCGGCGGCAGAATCCACGAGGTCGAGGTGTTTCCATTCGTGACGCTGCCATATGGAGCGAACAACGGGTGGACGCCGGGAGCAGGCCGATGAAGCGCTCCATTCCACGTCTTGTCGCTCTCGCACTGGCGTGCGGCGCCCTCTGGGTGGCGTACTCCTACAGCCAGGGGTTCGGCCAGCAGGCCGCGAAACAGAGCCTCGTCAAGATCAAGGACGATCTGTACGTGATTCACAACGACTTCGTGCCGGGCAATTCGACGGCGCTGATCACCAACGACGGTGTCGTCCTGGTTGACGACAAGTTCGAGATCGATCACGACGCCATCATGGCGGAGTTGAAGAAGGTGACCAGCCAGCCGATCAAGTACGTCGTCAACACGCATCACCACGCGGACCACAGCGGCGGGAACGCGAAGATGCAGCAAATGAGCGCGCAGGTCGTGGCGTCAGAAGAGGCGCGCGAGAACATGGTGGACGGCATGCAGCCGGGGCTGCCGACGATGGTGTTCGAGCATCACGCGCACATTTATCTGGGCGGCAAGAATGTCGAGCTCTATCACTTCGGACGCGCGCACACCAACGGCGACGTCGTCGTCTTGTTTCCGGCGGATCGGGCGCTCGCGGCGGGAGATATGTTCACGTTCGGCACCGACGTCCCGGAATTGATTGATTATTCCGGCGGCGGCAGCGCTAAGGGCTGGACGAAGACACTGGATTCAGCGCTGCAGCTGGATTTCGATGCCGTCGTCCCCGGCCATGGCAATGTGACGACGAAGCAGGAGATGCGCAAGTTCCGCGACGCGACGCTGGCATTGCGTACGCGCGTGCACGAGATGATCGTCCAGAAAAAGACCCGTGACGACATCGCGAAAATGCTGCAAGCGGAGTTTCACTGGGCGCAGTTGCACCTCGACCTGGGGCTCGACGGCGCCATCGCGGAAATGAAGTGATGGACGGGTTCGGATCCGACCGATGAATAAATACAACGGACACCAAGGACACAAAGGAAGAGACCTACAGGTCTTAGGATCCTGGGTCCCGCAAGGGGCGTGTGGGTTCGATTCCCGCCACAGGCGCCAAAATAATCAATAAATACGTCCCATAAATCGCACATTTTGCCGTCTTGGTGGGCTCTCCTCCGAAAGGCCAAAAGGCGTACTGGCAGGAACCCTTGGGCGTTCCGAAGCGATGGGTGCGGAGGAGAGCGCGGCGGCTTCCGTTTGCGCGAAGGATCTCCGAGCCTGCAATCCGGTACTCTGAGCCTGGTCTCAAGCGTTGGATGTCAAACCGGAGAATCTCGGCCGCTTGAAGCGGTGAGTCATCGGCGGCCTATCGTGCGGTACGCTGAGCGCCGGCAGCCTGCTCGGCCCAATGACGCGCCATTCCTGCAAGTTCATCTCGGACCTGAGGCCAATCGTGCAGCGTCGCCGGATCGAAGTCCGCTCCGTTCGGCCAGGTCAGCGTGCCGACCTCTTTGTCGAGGGACACCGCGTTGAAGACGTTTGGATTTTGAAGAGGCTCGAAAAGCTCCCCTTCCAAGACGGGCCGGAAGTCGATACGTTGCTCCGTGCCGTCCTCAAAGCTTAGCGCCAAGGTGTACGGCCCAACGATCTCGAATCGTTCAACTCTATGAATGGCGTGGGTCATGTTGCACCTGGCTCTATTGTAGCGGAGCAATCTTCACCGGGGGATGGCCAGATTGCAGGAGCTCCCAATCCTTCAGAAGTTCCTCACGGAAGCTCGGCCCAGGCCTCAACGAGTCGACTTTGCGTCCTGGACAAGCTGCCGCCAATGCACTCGATGGAGTCGACGGCGTATACCGCCGATGCGTCCTGGTAGTACGCGTGAAAGTGCGGTCGGTGATGCGGAGCTCCAAGTTCCACAAACATGCGAATTACGATCCCAAAGAAGCGGCAAATTTCCGGCACCGGATGATGATATCGCGCTCAGCGCCTCAGTGTTCACCCGTCCGATTTCTCATTGGTCAAGGAAGCAAAATACTCGTCGACTCTGGCCGAATCTGAGAAGGCTTCGAAGAGTCCCGTATCCGAGAGAGCCTTGAGGAGGCTCGCGAGAACATGGTGGACGGCATGCAGCCGGGGCTGCCGACGATGGTGTTCGAGCATCACGCGCACATTTACCTGGCGGCAAGAATGTCGAGCTCTATCACTTCGGACGCGCGCACACCAACGGCGACGTCGTCGTCTTGTTTCCGGCGGATCGGGCGCTCGCGGCCGGAGATATGTTCACGTTCGGCGCCGACGTCCCGGAACTGGTCGATTATTCCGGCGGCGGCAGCGCCAAGGAATGGACGAAGACACTGGATTCAGCGCTGCAGTTGGATTTCGATGCCGTCGTCCCCGGCCACGGCAATGTGACGACGAAGCAGGAGATGCGCAAGTTCCGCGACGCCACGCTGGCGCTGCGTACGCGTGTGCACGAGATGATCGTCCAGAACAAGACCCGAGACGACATCGCGAAAATGCTGCAGGCGGAGTTTCACTGGGCGCAGTTGCACCTCGACCGAGGCCTTGATGGTGCTATCGCCGAAATGCAGTGACGAAACCCATCGTTCTCAAGCTGGGACAGCGGAAGCCGCCTGAACGGCGGCTCCCGCGTTGGGACGAACTGCCCTGGTGGGCTGCTGTCTTAGAAGTGGACCGTCACTGAGACTCTCGCGAACCGCGGTTCCACGATCTGGGTAATCGCGCCCCAGTTGTTCACTTCGACGGTGTTGGGCGTCGCCGGGTCGTCGTCCACCCACGTGCCGTTCGGCAGTCGCGTCGCGGTGTAGGTCTGGTTATAGACGGTGGCGGCGTCGCTGTTGAACAGGTTGGCGACCTGCACGCCGAAGTTGACCCGCTTGCCGGCAAATCTGATGTTCTTGTCGAATTTCAGATCCACGAGCGAAATTCTTTCACCGAACACATCACCGTTGTCCAGCAGGTTCACCGTCTGTGTGGTGGTCGCGGCGGTGCCGACGCCGAAGAATCCGGTGGTTTCCTGAAGACCGTCCGTGCGCCCTGTACATTGAGCGTGTACTGGTTTCGCCCGGGTTTTACCCGCTTAAGGGCGCCGTGTCAACGGGTTTGTTGGGATTCTCCGATTCTCAGCGAACGAGGAGGAGATCAACGAGGGGCAGATAGCGCTGAACCGGGGAATCGACTTGGTTCGACCGATCGACTGTGGGACACTCTCTTTTCATGGCGGCTCCTTGCTGGGAGGCTTTCGCCTCGGCTTAGTCACCGGTCGTATAGCACGACCAGTGAGGACCCGCCGCTCTCAAATTTCAACAGCTACCGGGACATCCCCGCGCGCACAGTCGAGATATTTACAGCATGTAACCTGATCGAGGCGTCGGCTATGACATTCATTACAGGCGTCGCCGATGAGCAGATGGCATTCATGTCACTGAGCCTGCCGCTTTGCGAATGGGTTGAACGCACGTATTTCCTTTACTCGGGCATGCGACACAAAGATCAGTTGAACCGATGGGACCACACCATCAAGCTTTACCGTGTGTGGTCGCAACGTCGAAGGAAGCATGAGCTTGACGCCACTCAGGCCTCCTTGTCGACCGAGCTTATGAAGGCGACGAAGGACGCCGCCCCGATCCGACCGATCGGCGCTTAGCATTCTGCACTAGCGACCTAGGTGATCAAATCGGCAATTCGCATCTGCCCATTGCGCGAAACAGCAAGTACCACAATGCCAGCGCGCAGCAATGATTTTCAGCGGCTCGTGTTCTTGGTCAAGAAGGTGCTCGAACCGACCGCGACCGTCACCGAATCAAAATCCCTCACCGATCGACAGACCGGCGATGCACGCGAGGTCGATGTGTGCATCGAGGCCGAGGTCGGCGGGTATCCCATGATTGTCTCGATGGAATGCGTCGATCACGGGCGCAGGGCTGACGTGACATGGGTCGAGCAGATGGGCGCCAAGCATTCACGGTTGCCTACAAACGCGCTCGTGCTCGCATCGCGCTCCGGGTTCAGTAAGAGTGCGCGGAAGCTAGCCGAAATGTCAGGCATCCGCCTTCTGTCATACGAGAGCGTCACAGAGCACGACATAGAAAGCACCTTCACACTGACCGGCGGCCTCTGGGCTCTGACCTACGAGTTGACCGTGGCGAAGGCCGTGGGGGTGGTGCCAGCTGCTGGCGAACTACCCGGAGAGCGCGTGGCGCTTAACCCCGAGAATTTGTCCTACGACGAGCACGGTCAGGAACGCGGGACGGTTCACCAGGTGGTGATGTCATCACTGAAGGACCGGAGGATCGGTGAGCAATTTGCGCGAGAAGCAAACCAAACACACACTTTCTTCGTCGTCGCGATCGAACCACCGAGATATGCCACTGGCGAGCGTGTGTTCGTCCAGAAGTTGGACCCGTTGATTCTGAGACCGCTCGACGCGCTCGAAATACGCGGGCCGTGCAGGGTTTCTAGGTGTCAATTCCAAATGACGCGCGGCCGCCTCGGACCGATACAACTGGCGTGGGGATCAGGCGTCCTGGATGGCAAGGACGCTATGCTCCTCGCAGTCAAAGCGGAGGGAGCCGAGCCGACGCTGACGCTGCACATTCAAGGCCCGGGGAAGGAGCCGAAATGAGTTTCACGCGCTAACGAACGCCCGGTATCTCAGTCGGCACGATGAGGTATGTCAAGCAGACACCCAGCGATCAAGCTCAACCCATTCCCCGCTCGTTTGCGACCGGTGGGTTCCCGTTGGGGACGCCAACTCGCCTGCTTCTTCAGTGTGATGGCGCGTCACGCGAACGGCGGCGCGCCAGCTCCGCGTCGTCGACATGAACGTACTGTTCGACTATCTGCAGCGAGGACCAGCCTCCCATCGTCTGCGGCGCGGTGCGAGACGCCCTTAACCGTCACGGTCGCGCCCGTGTGCCGCAACGTGTGAGGGCGAACACCGGTCAGCCCGAGCGCGGCCGTCAGACGCGCAGGCGAACTTCGTCCACGGTTGTCGGCTCGTCGAGGACTGCGCGGCGGCAAACGACTTTGCCGGTCGAAGGTGTAACCGCCTTCAGCCGGCGTAAAAGCTCGGACGACGTGGACGTCATTCTTGGCCTTGGTCAGCTTCAGCGGCGAGGAACGAGCTTGCAGCCCGAGAGCTCTTCCAGCCGGAGAACCGCCAGCTGACGCGTGAAGACTCCTGGGAGGGCGGCGAAGTGGCCCGTACCGCTGATCTGGACGGCGTCCTTGACAAACGAGGCCGGCACGAGAAGAGCGCGGCAAGCCGCAAGCCCCGGATCGCGGCGGTCCGCGACAGTCAGCTCGACAAACGGGTCGAGCGCGCGATTGAAGCCGGCGAGAGTGGTGCCGCCGCCGTTGAACGCCACGTATCCGACGCCGGCGATGAAGAATTGCTTGCCGACGACCCGCTGCTGGCTAACTTCGAACAGTGTGACGACCTGCTGCTGTGAAGCGCCCTCTCGAGGCAGCGAGCTGCCGGGACGGACCGCCAGTTCGCCCGCCCACTCGCCGCCGTTCGGAAGACGGTGCGAGCAGCCCGTGAACAGCGCCACCACGGCGATCTCCGCGAGCCGCCGGGAGCGCGACGTCGAAGCCATCAGGGCACCTTCCCATACCGGCAGTTGAGCAGCCAGTACGCTGGGTTATCGGCGATGTCCGACAGCACGCGGAACACGTCGTCGTCGAACGTACCGATGACGACGTATTCGCCTTCACCGACATTTTTCTTGATGTTCTTCGCCGTCGGATGTTTCGCCTTGAGGAATTCCACGGCGGCGCCGTTGTTGATCCAGTATTGCTGCAGCGTTCCGCGTTGAACGTCGTAGCGCTCGATCGCGCTCGTTCCCTGGCCGTCAGGATCGCGCTGCATCAGGAACAGATGCTTGCCAATCCGTAACGTTCGTGCGCTCATCCGCCTCTCGTTGTCCGCTTTCTGCTGTTCGATGACGTCGGGCTCCGCGGTCTTGTCAATCGGATTCATTCCCTGCAGCGAATAGCTCGAACCGTTCCTCGTGAATCGCCACAGATCAGGGCCGGGAATGCCGTTCGGATCCTCTCCGGGTAGCCCGAGCTTCTTCCACGATCCTTCAAGCGCGGGATCGATGAAACCCTTGTCCCAGTACAGGCCGAAGTCTTCGACTCCGGTGCAGGACGACAGAGCGAGGACGGCGGCGAGCCATGGCCAGAACCGTTTCATGTCAGGGCACCAAAGGGCGCGCGGCGAATCGTTCGAGCTGGGGATCCATATGTTACCAGCGTGCGACGGTCACGGGGCGCCGCCGTCTGGGGCCATCGTGCGCAGCGCTGTGCACGAGTCGCCGTGATGCACGGAGGCGGCGTGGCGCGTCTTTCGTTCAGACATCTGCGCGTGGGTCGAACCTGTTGATCCAATCGACCGGGCACGTGACAGCTGATCAGCGGATCTCGCCCTCGCGACCCCGCAGGATCGCTGCCATGATGCGCGGACTACGGCGCCCGTGAGGACGGCGATGACCCACAGCGGACCTTCGTCCGGTGCATCGGCCATCACATAGGCCCCGAACCAATTTGAAACGCACGAGGTCAGGTCAGGGCGACGACGGACAATGTGCGGGGCGTGTCAAACGTACGGAGAGCGTCGAAGATATCCGCGATCACGCGATCGACGGTCAACGCTGGGTTCCGCGATGTGTTCCCAAAGCTGGTCAAGGTCGGTGAACGCCTCTTCGCCGTCAAGCCGAGCGCAGACCGTCGAGCTCGCACAACCACAGCGTGATCTGGTTCCAACTGACCGGCGTGAGGGACGCCAGCCTTGCTCGCGTGTACCGAGCCGAGCTACGGCTCGACAAGCCAGCCTTCAACAGCGGAGGCTGTCGCGCCGATACTCCCGTCATCACGCGGCGCGTGCACGACGGAGGATTTCGCTTCGCTCGAGGCGGGAGAGCGACGGCAGTGAGGCTTCGAAGTTTCGAATCTTCTCGGCGACAGCTTTGCGTGTCGAGCGCCTGATCGGTTGGCGTGTCAGCTCGAAGACGTAGTGATGCCCCGCCCATGCCGGCCCCTCGAAAGGGACCCGCCAGACGAACTCGCGGTTCAGGCCGACAGAGATCCAGGTTGCACCGGCCGGCAGCGGGCGCTTCGGCGACGGTTGGGCCCGTGCGATAGCAGCCTCGATTTCCTGAATCAATCCGAGAAAAAAGAAGTCGCGAAGCTCGTCACCGCCCTCCAGCGACGATATCGCGGGCAGTGCGCCCAATCTTGTCGCGATGCTTCGGTTCGCTGCACCGTTGATCATCACGCACGGGACGACCACGAGACGGTGGAGCTCTACGCTGGTACGCGGCAAGCCGTCGCCATACGCGAGCTCACCAACGCGTTCAAAATAGGCGTCGATCTCGCGTTGGATGACAGCGACGACACGCTCGTCGCGCGCCGCGGCAGACAGCGCACGCCAGAGACGGCGCTGAGCGACCCGTGCCCGGCTGAACAGTGCGAACCGTACGCGCGCCGCCGTCTCGGTGACGACGGCTCGGCCTTGGGGCGACTGGGCCCACGCCATGAACGGCCCGCGCGAGACTCGTCCCGCATACATCAACCGTCCACGCGACCAGCGAACCCAGGCACGCGATGTCAACATCGGAATTGCGATCGGACCAGAACAATCTGTAATGCTACCCGCATCAGGAGTACGAGTTAGCGGCGATGCCGACGTACCTAGCGAACGCCATGCCAAGGCGGGCGTAGCATCCCCATGGTCATCCACTCCGTACGTGCTCACTGTGACGTTGTCGTCGGCCACATGCTTCAGCCAGTACTGCCGGCCGCTCTCCTGCTCCTGCCAGCCCGCGACGGCTTCCGCCTGCGCCTTGTCCACGATCTTCATCGGCAACTGCTTGCAGGGATTGATGCACGGAATGTTGTAGGTCGGCCGAACGTTGACACTTTCCTCACGCGGCCGCTGCTGGATTTCGGTGGTGTGCAGCAACCTCCATCCCGCGGGGCGCTTTACCCAGAAGCGCGCGGACCACTTGGACGCCGTCGGTGTCGATCCAGCTGAAGTCCGCGTCAAGGTACTTCTCGATCGTGGCCTTGTCGCCCTTGGCAAACGCCGCCATCAGGGCCTTGCCGGCCGTTGCGACCGGGCTGTTCGCGGCGGCAACGGGCCTGGGCATCAGTGTCAGCACCAGGCCGGCGCACAACATGCCAACGCCCAGCGCGCTCATAAAACGTTTCATTGCATTCTCCTTTGTGAGAGCGGGGGCCTGGTTGCCACCCGTGGCGCGGACGTTACGCCTGACGGCGATAGCCAGGCCAAAGCCCACTTCTTCCACACGCCGTCGTCGTAGAGCAGCCTCAGCAAGACGCCGCCCACGACCGAGTGCGCCTGAAAGCCTGTCTTCGTCGCGTCGTGCGTCCAGTACCAGTCGCTCATCGGCACCCGATGCGGCGACGCGTTCAGGAAATCGAAAACCGGCGCGACGAGCGCCTCGAAGTCGGCGCGCGATCCCGTGAGCGTCGCGGTCCACGTGATCCAGTCGAGCTTCGTTACAGCCGCCGATTGTCGAGCGCGAGGCCGTAGCGGCCCTGCATTCGGCGATAGAAGGCCATCTCCTTCCGCGCGCCGTTACTCGGCCCACTCCGCCACGAGCGGGGCCAGCGGTCACATGGCTGTGGGCGCGGGCGGGTCTGAGAAGAGACATTCCGTCAACCCCCGACACCCCGCTAATGCTTCCTTAATGCTTCCTATCGTCTGGTTCAGCGAACGAGCGGCGAGGTGCGCACGATGCCTCGGCCTTCGCCGACCGTGACGATCTGGTTCACAGCCACGTTCCGGAGGACCTCGGTCCGGCCCGAGGGCCAGAGGATGTCGATTCGGTCGGCGCGTGTCGCCCCGCCGAGCCCGAAGTGTGCCCGCAGGTCGTTCTGCGCCAGGTAGCTCGAGCCGGCCCTAATCTCGCGGACCTGCGTGCGGGACCCCGTCGTCAGACGGATCACGGCCCCGATCGCGTCCCGGTTGGCGTTCTGGTTGCCGGGGGCCGCAAGCACACGGACGAGCATCGATGAGCCGGAATGGCCGCCGTCGTTGCGCAGCAGGTCCGCGGTCTGGCCGTTGTTGGTTACGAGCAGATCCAGGTCACCGTCGTTGTCGATATCGCCGTACGCGAGCGCCCGCCCGACCTTCTCCAACGCAAAGCCTGGCCCGGCCGTGCGGCCAATCTCGATGAAGCGGCGCCCGGTCGTGTTGCGGAACAGCAGCTTGCGCTGCGCGTAGGTCGCACCAGATCGGAACAGCGGCGCGTTGTCGAAGAGGTGACCGTTGGCGATCGCCAGGTCGAGCTGTCCATCGTTGTCGGCGTCCAGGAAGGCGACCCCGAAGCCGACGAACGGCAGCGTGGCGAACCCGATGCCGCCCTCGCCGGTCGCATGCGCGAACAGCCCGTTGCCGAGGTTCCGGAACAGGCTGTCGGTCTCGAAGTCGAGGTTGGTGACAACGAGATCGGGGCGGCCGTCGCCGTCGTAGTCGCCCGCATCGACGCCCATGCCCGCCCGCGCCTTGCCGTCGGTCGCGACAGCGACGCCGGCGCCGAGCGCGGCCTCCACGAAACGGAGATCGTGTGTGTTGCGAAACAGAAAGTTGGGGACGCTGTCGTTGGCGACGAAGATGTCGGGCCAGGAGTCGCCGTCGTAGTCGGTAATGACGACGCCGAGGCTGTTGCCGCGATAGGCGGCGATGCCTGATGGGACACTGACGTCGGTGAAGATGCCGTGGCCGTCGTTCCGATAGAGCGTGTTCGGCAGCGAGCTGTAATTGAGCGGATGACAGTAGAAGCGAGTGCCCAGCGCGTTGCCGCAGAACGGCGAGCGCCTGGGGTCCAGGTCCACGTAGTTCGTGACGAAGAGATCCAGATCGCCGTCTTTGTCGAGATCGGCAAACGCACAGCTCGCGCTCCACTGCGACGAGCCCACGCCGGCCGACCTGGTCACGTCGACGAAGGTCCCGTCGCCGCGGTTGCGATAGAGGACGTTACCGCCGAAGCCCGTGACGTAGAGATCGATCCACCCGTCGTTGTCGACGTCGCCGGCGCAGGCGCCCATCCCGTATCCGGTGTGCCGGATGTTCGACCGCGCCGTCGTGTCTTCGAACGTACCATTTCCGCGGTTACGGTACAGGCGGGGCCGGGCTTTCCGGTCAACAGCCGGATCGGCCAGCGAGCCGCCATCGACGAGGAAGATGTCGATCCAGCCGTCGTTGTCGTAATCGAAGAAGAGACCGCCCGACCCCATCGTCTCGACGAGATGCTTGTCCGGGCTCGATCCGTTGACGTGGAGAAAGTCGATGCCCGCCTCACGTGTCACATCGGTGAATCGGATCGTCTCCGGCGCTCCAGACACGACGAGACCGCATGCCAGCACGGCGGCGACCGCGCCAGCGCCGGCCGAGCGCCGCGTCATCGTCCCGCGCCCGAGCGAGCGGCTTCCAAGCGTTGCACGTCGTCTGCGATCGTGCGGCGCCGATCTTCTACGGACATCTTGCTGGCACGCTCGAACAGTTGCAGTTCTCGCGCCGCTTCTTCGGCATGCCCGGCCTGCTTCAACGCGATGGCGAGTGCGTATCGCGTTTCATGTTGCTCGGGCATCAGGTCGAGAGCCCGTCGGAGCGCCGGGATCGCCTCGGCGGGACGACCGGCATCGAGGTGGATCTGGCCGATGACGGCGTGGGTCTCGGCGTCGCGCGGATCGATCTTCAGGGCGGCGGCGTACTCCGTGAGCGCCGCCTCGGAGCGATCGTGATCGAGCAGGAGCCGGGCGAGGTCCTTGTGCGCGCCTGGATCGTTGGGAGAGACCTGCACGCGCCGTGTGAATGCGTCCAGGGCGCCGGCAAAGTCACCCTGCACACGGGCCAGCCGGCCGATCGCCGCATAGAGCTGCCCGCGTCCGGCCAGCGCCACCGGGAGGACCGCCTCGTACTCGCGCCGCGCATCAGCCACCCGGTTGAGTGCGTCGTACAGGCGTCCGAGCCACCAACGGGCGATGGCTGATTCCGGCCACGTGTCGACAATGGTCAGCAGCACCCGCTCGGCGTCCTCACGGCGTCCCGCCTCGACGAGCAGGCCGGCGGTGACCAGGCGCGTGCGTTCGTCGGTCGTCGTCGCCGCCGCGCGGCGCAGCGACGAAATCGCCCCGGTGTAGTCGCCGCGGATGATCCGGCCGAAGCCGTCCGCATACGCCGCGAGCGGGAGCACCGCGGTGGAGACGTTGTCGTCGAGCAGGCCGGGGTCAGCTGGCGGAGTCCGGCGGTCCCACCCCGCGAGGCCTTCTGCCATCGTGTCGATGGCGGCGCGCACGCGTCCCTCGTCCGCCGGTGTCGCCACCATCGCCTGGGTCAGTTCGTCCAGTCCCTTGATGAACAGCTGCTTTTGAGCGGCCGCTGGACGCGGCCAGACAGCGAGGCAGAAACCGACGCACGCCGTCGTCACAACGAGACGCGTCATCGCCGCAATCTTGACACCAATTCCGGGTGACGTCCACGAAGGCGCAACCAGCGCCGCAGGTGCTTGACTTGTCCCGGTTGACGCTCCTTTAACCTCGCTACCGCGCGGGCCCATCTGCGGCTCGCCGCTGGAGTTCTTCCAGCCGCTGCTGGACATAGGTTGCGCGCTCGCGAACACTCTCGGCGTTGCGGCCGAGGGCGTCGTGCACCTCGGCCAGGCGGCGACGGGCGTCGGCGCCCGCGCCCAGTGAAATCGCAGTCTGATATGTCTTTGCTGCTTCGTCGAGACGTTGGGCGGCAACCAGGGCGTCCGCCAGCCGCAGGTGACTCGAAGCACTTCCGGGCCGCAACTGGATGATCTGGTCCCAGAGATCGATCGCCCCGGCGTAATCACCCTCGCCGCTGCGGACCTCGCCCTGCAGCGTGAGTATCGCAATCGTTCGCAGAAGCCGTTCCTCGTCGATTGACCGGGCGCGAAGCCGGTCGGATTCCTGAAGCCACTCTTGTCCCTCGGCGGTTTTTCCCGCGCGGACCAATGCGTCGCCAAGCGCATGTACTGCCGGCTGGTTGGCCCGATCGATGGCGACTGCGCGTTCCAAGGTCTCAATCGACTCTGGGACGCGGCCGGCCGCCACGTGCACACGTCCGATTCCGGTCAGTGTTTCCACGTCATCCGGATCTATCATCAACGCCACCACCAGTTCCGCATACCCTTCACTGTCGCGCCCGTCGTCGATGTACGCGCGCGCCAGGCTCTTGTGCGCGCCCTTGTTATTGGGGATCAGCGCGGCAGCGCGCTCCAGCAGACCGATGGCGCGCTGGTAGTCCAAATGGGTTTGCGCGAGCTTCGCGAGCAGGGTGTGCAGCTCGCCTCGTCCTACGAGGACAACGTACTGATCGATCGCGGTCATCCACGCGAGATCGGCTTCATTCGTCCGCTGACGTTTCGCGGCGATGGTTGCCAGTTGCCAGCGGAGCGCTCCGGCGTCAGGAAGTTCGGCGATTGCCGCACGAACGGCCTCCTCCGCTTCTCCTGACGCGTTGGACTCGTCGAGCGTCCGCACCAGTGCAAGCCAGGAGCGTTCGTCGCGAGCATTCAGGCGCACAGCCTGGCGCAAATGCTGGAGGCTCTTGGTGACGTCGCCATTCACACCATAGGCAGTCCCGAGCATGCGGTGCGCCTCGGCTGAATCGCCGATCACTGCGGCGGTGGCCTCGAACTGTTCAATCGCACCTGCGAGGAGCCCCTGCCGCAAGGCGGTGATGCCCCGCGTCATCGTCTCCGCCTTTCGGGACGCATCGATGACCAGCGGATCGGCGGCCACCGCCGCACGCAACCTAGCGAGCCCCGAATCGAGTTCGCCCTTCAACACGAGCGAGAAGCCGCGCGCGTAGGCGGCGGGCACGAACGCCATCGCGCCGCCTGCGTCATCGACGATGCCGCTCACGGTCGTGAACGGCGCCGCCAGGCGCGGCCCTCTTCCCTTGATCAAATCGCGTTCGACACTTGCTAGCGTCTCGAGTGCGCGTTCGTTCTCCTGTGGCGTCGTCTGAGCGGACCTGAAGGCCAGGAGTCGATACGCGTTCTGGGGATCGGCAGGGTCGAGGAGCCAGGCAGCGCGGAATGCGTCCGCGGCTTCGGCGGGTCGCCCCTCAACCTGATGAATAAGGCCCTTGTACCGGTGAAACGCGGCGCGACGAGGATCGATCCGCAGGTCTTCGTCAAACTCGCGCAGCGCATCGTCGAAGCGGCCACGCTCCATGTACAACGATGCGAGCAGCGTATGGACCTGCAACTCCGTCTGTCGGTCCCGTCCGTTCAACCGTGGCCGCAGTTCTCTTTCGGCAGTGCGGATCTCGTAGTCCCACCGCTCCAGCCCCGTCGATATTGCCCCCAGGTGCGCCACCAGCCGCGGTCCCTCGTCGCCGTAGACACCGCCAAGCGTTTTATAGAACTCCAGGAGTGCGGAGAAGAACGCGTCGCGCTGGGCGAAGGCGTTCGACGGGACGGCCAGCAACACCAGGAGCAGCGTCGACACGAGCACTGACGCCGGGCGGGCGCCGGCTGAACGCGTGACCAGCCTTCGCCTCGCCGGAGCTTCGCATGCGACGCTTCGGCGAGGCAGGCCTGGTCGCTCAGCGCCGGAACGGCACCCGGCTGACGACACCCTTGCCTTCGCGAACCGTAATGACATGATTTGCCGGAAGATTCTCGACGACTTCAGTCGCCCCCCTTGGCCAGCGGATTTCCAGCCGTTCGGCCCGATTCGACTGGCCCAGACCGAAGTGCGCCCGCAGATCGTTTTGTGCAAGGTAGCTGGATCCGGACTGCACTTCGCGGATCTGCCGATGCTCGGCGGTGACCAGCGTCAGTCGTGTGCCGATGCCGTCGCGGTTGCTTTTCGTCCCTATCGTACGCACAAGGATGGCGTTGGCCCTGCCACCTTCGTTCAGCAACAGGTTCGGCCTGCCGTTGTTGTTGGTGATCAGCAGATCCAGGTCTCCGTCGTTATCGATGTCGCCAGCTGCAAGCGCCCGGCTCACCATCTCCGGCGAAAACCCCGTGCCCGCCTGCTCCTTCATATCCTGGAAGCGCTCACCGGTGTTACGCAGGAGCAGATTCCGCTGTCCGAACTTGGCGCCGGCACGCAGTCGCGGCGCATTGGCCATCACGTGTCCGTTGGCGATGGCGACATCGAGTCGGGTGTCGTTGTCGTAGTCGAAGAACACGACCCCGAATCCGACATATGCACGCGTTGCTGGTCCAACGCCGCTCGGCACCGTGACGTCCGAGAACAGCCGGCCGCCGTCGTTGAGGAAGAGGCTGTGCATCTCGGTCTCGTGGTTGGTCACGATCAATCCTGGACGCCCATTGCCACTGAAGTCAGCAAACGCTGCCCCCATGCCGGCTCTGACCTTTCCGTCGGCGGCAACCGCGACGCCGGCAAGGTTCGCCATCTCGGTGAACGTACCGTCTCCGTTGTTGTGAAAGAGGAAATTGGGCGTTGCGTCGTTGGCGACAAACACATCCGGCCACCCATCGTCGTCGATGTCGGTCACGGCAACCCCAAGACCATTCCCACGGACCGTCGCCACCCCGCTCTGCGTGCTGATGTCCTCGAACGTCTTGCCGGTATTTCGATAGAGGATGCTTCGTGATGGCGGGTAAATGAGCGGATGGCAGTAATCCCTGATCGGAGGCGGACCGGCGTTTCCGCAGAACTCGTTCTTTCTCCCAGTGGTGTCGACGTAGTTGGTGACGAAGAGGTCGAGGCGGCCGTCCCGATCGAAATCGGCAAACGCGCAGCTCGTGCCCCACCCGCGCGAGGCGACACCCGCGGTATCGGTCACGTCGGCAAAACGGCCGCCACCCATGTTCCGGTACAGCGCGTTGCGGCCGACGCCGGTGATGTACAAGTCGACGCGACCGTCGTTGTCGTAGTCGCCCGCGCATGCGCCCATACCGTACTCGCGATGGCGGATACCTGAGGCGGCTGTCACGTCCTCAAACGTGCCATTCCCGCGGTTCCTGAACAACCGATGGCGTGCGCGTTGGGCGACGGTTGGATCGGCGAACGAGCCGCCGTCAACGAGAAAGATGTCGAGCCAGCCATCGTCATCAAAGTCGAAGAACAGGCCGCCCGATCCGAGGATCTCGGGTAGGAACTTCTGGTCGCTGGCGCCGCTGACATGAGTGAAGTCCAGCCCCGCGGACACGGCGACGTCTCTGAACATTGGAAGTTCCGCCGGGACGGGCTGTCGTTGGCGGTGCGGAGCGGCGAGCGTTGCGCCGTGGACGATGAGCGCGAGGAGGATTGCGGCTGCGGGCAGAGGCAGGGACGTTCTGAGCGCCGCCGCATACCGAGTTCGCACATCCGCCATAACACGTCCAATCGAACTGGCCCGGCGTACTCGCCGCCAATGATAGCCCGGTCCTGATGACAGATTTTCTTACAATCTTCTTGACAGGGTCGGTTCGCGGGCGTAACAAGTGCTGTACGCTGGCGTTAAACAGCCTCGCGGGGCCGAGGCCCCGGAACGGGAGGATTCGCAATGGGTGCCGTGAGACTGAAGGTTGCAATCGCTGCGTTCCTGATTCTGCTGCCAGCCGCGGCATTTGCCCAGGACGGCCAGATCGCCGGTGTGGTGCGCGACTCGTCGGGTGGGGTGATGCCCGGCGTGCTCGTGGAAGTGACGAGCCCGGCGCTCATCGAGAAGGTTCGTTCAGCCACCACCGATGACACTGGGCAATATCGCATTACCAGACTGCCTGTCGGCACCTACACGGTGACGTTCACGCTGGAAGGGTTCTCGAGACAGCTGCGTGACAACGTTGAGTTGACGACCGGATTCACCGCCAACATCAATGCCACCATGGCCGTCGGCCAGCGTTCTGAAACGGTGACTGTGATCGGCGCGACGCCGGTAGTGGACGTCCAGAACGCGCGGCAGGTCACCACATTTGCCGCTGCCGAGATACGGGACCTGCCGACGGGGCGCAACCTGAGAAGCCTGCTGACGCTGACACCGGGGCTGACAGCCACCGGCCTCGGTGCGGACTGTGTGGGCGGCGTCGGCGTCTGGTGCAACAACAACATCTACAACATCAGCTCGCACACGGCCGCGAACGACGTCGATGGCGGTACACAGGGGCGAGTCATGGTGGACGGGACCATCATCAACACCGGGGGCGGCGCCGGAATCATGGGGATGACCGGCGGCTATGTCGCCTACATCGCGAACGCCCAGGAAGTCAACGTTCAGATTTCCGGGGCGCTGGGCGAATCCGAAACGGGCGGCGCGTCGATCAACATCATTCCGCGCACCGGCGGCAATAAATTCAGCGGCAACTACTTCTCCAGCTACACGCGGCGGGCG
>JBGPKK010000092.1:0-18477 GCA_041485905.1 Vicinamibacteria bacterium | reverse complement strand
TCGAGGATCGGCTGTGGCGGTGCCGTCGGCGGACGGGAATCCCTGAATGAAGAGGAACGGCGTCGTGAAGCGATCGGGCGGACCGGCAAAAAAGTACGCGCCCTGACCGTAGTTCAGGAACGCGTTGTGATCGCTCACGTGCTTGAACCCGCCGCCGAGCTTCAGCGTCTGGGGCCCCCTCCAATAGGACAGGGTATCGGCGACCTCCCACGTATCTTCGGGGTCGGCGCCAAATCCGAACGGCCCCAGCGTTCCGCCTTCCGTCGAGTAGCCGGCACGGGACACGAAGACCGTTGGCTGCAGATCGAACCGCGTGTCGATGTAGCGAGCGACCTGCAACCGCATCTCGTTGAGCAGCCGGTTGGACAACGTTGCCGTATCGGTGAACAAGATCGTGTGGACATCGTTCGTGAATTTCGTTCCGCTCCCAGGCAAGCCCAGGCCGCCGATTTCGTTGTGCCATCGAAAAAACTGGCCGTTGTAGCGGCCTGTCACCAGGTGGCGCTGGCCGAGCTGGTGGTCGACCCTGAAGAAACCGAGGTGTTCGTCTTCGTCGTCCGGGGCGGCGCTGCCCAACGCAACCGGCGAGACCACGATGTTGTGGTTGCGGGAGCGTCTGCCCTCGTAGCTCCCAAAAAAGTGCGTGCGGTCCATGACGAACGGACCGCCCAGCGTGAACCCGAACTGTTGGGAGCTCAACGGCGGTTTCCGGAAGGCGAACGTGGGGGTGGCGTTGAGCGCATCGTCCTGAGCGAAGAACAGTCCGGCGCCGCGAAAGTCGTTGGTCCCGGCCTTGGTCACGGCGCTCGTGACGGTCGCCAGGGCTTCGCCGAATTCAGCCGAAAACCGGTTCGCGAGCACCTGGACTTCCTTGATCGATTCCAGCCCGTAGCCGGAGTTGAACGTCCGCGCCGCGCTGCGCCACTTCGAAAAATGACTCGCGCCGTCCACGAGCACGTTGTTGGCCCAGAACACCTGCCCTTGCGGGCTCGGAAAGCTGGGGTTCCCGGTGAACCCGGCCGCCAGCGATGCCAGGTAGATGAAATTCCGTCCGAGCAGCGGGAGCGTCCTCACCAACTGCTCGTTCACCGTTTGCTGCACGGTCGACCGCCCGAGGTCGACTGGAGGCGCGACGGCTTCCACGGTGACTGTTTCCCTGACCTCCACTCTCAGGGTGAAATCGATCAGAAGGGTCTGATTGGAAGCGAGCGTCACCTTCTTCCGCGCGACCGTCAGGAAACCGGAAAGCTCGGCCTGGATCTCGTACTCGCCTTCCACGGGCAGGCCGGTGAAGAGGTACCGCCCGTCTGCATCGGTCACCGTGGAGCGCCGAAGCCCGGTATCCCGGTTCTGGACGGTGATGGCCACGCCCGTCATCACATTGCCCACGTCGCCTGAGGCGGTTCCCTCAATGGCGCCAGTGACCCGCTGCGCGGCCACGGGATGGCCCATCGCGAGACACGCGAACACCAGCAGGACGAGCCGGGTGAACTTCATGGACGCCGTGCGCTAGGGCTGCGCCCGCGCCGCGGTTACTTCCTTGGTGACGAAATCGCCACGCTGCCGCGCGAAGGCGTTGAGGTCGACGACCGCACGCTCGAAATCGTCGTTGCTGAAGGGCTTGTCGGGATCGCTCCGGGTTGCGTCCCGGATCTGTTTGTACTCGTACTCGATCTCACGTTCGAGCCAGCTGCGCCCGTCGCTCTGAACCTCGTAGGCCGATCTCATGGTCGCTGTCACCGCATCGAGATAGGTGTCGTACAGATCCCGGAACGAGAGCGAGCGGGCCATCAACTGGTTCTGCCGGAAGCTGGGCTGGTCGGCGATGTTGTGCCAGATCGAGTACGTCGGGCTGTTGAAGGCGTTGCTCTTGTCCCACGCGATGAACGTGAACAGCTTCTTGTCCTGGAAGCGGTAAAAGTAGAAGTTGTTGGTGCCGTAGTCGCCCAGAAACCCGTCGTTGTCGGCGACAAACTGTTCGACGGCGACGTGACGAAGAACATTCTTGAGATCGAGGTAGTCGGCAACGGCCGATCGAAACGCGGCGCCGATGTTGATCGCCTGGATCAACTGCACAATGAATTCGGGCTTCGGATCGGTTTCGTGGGTTTCCGGTTTGAACGGGAGCGGCACGTAGGTGTTGGGGTCCGACCCCCGATCCTGGAAGTAATAGGGCTGGGCCTCGCCCGGATAATCGTACTTGTACAAGTACCCGTCGTTCTCGCCGAGCGTGCGCGTCAGAAATGATTTGTCGATCGACTCGACGATTGTGTAGATGCCCGCGTACTGGCCGTTGATGAAGAGCTTTGTGTGCGCTTCGCGCGAGGCCAGCAGGCCCAGCCGCCGGAACAGCAACATGCTCAGCCGCTCGTGCATGTTCGACGCGTCCTGCGTGTTGTTCCGGAGCACGAACGACTTCAGGCCGAGAAACTTCTGATCGGTCGAGTAGCGATCGAAGTCCACTCGCAGTCCCGGCTTGACGCCGCTGCGGCTTCCCGTCCCGCGGGAGCGTATGCCGACGTTGCGGACGGTGTGATCGCCCCAGCTGAAGTCGCAAGGATAGTACGTGTTCTCCAGATAGTGATCCTTCAGCGATTGCCAGTCCCTCGAATTGATGACCAATCGGATTTCGTGAAGGACCGTATCGTCAAAGAACGCGTCCGCGTGGGCCAATGACGTTGGCGGCGCCGGGGCTATCCCCAGGACCTGCCGGTGTGACTGGCCGCTGACGACAAGGCCCGTCGCGAGCACGAGAAGAATCGCCAGGAGAGCAAGTTTTCTCATTGTTTGGTCAGCGTGAGCTGTCCTGATGTGATCGTGCCGCTGCACGAATTCGACCCCGAGTACGTACCGGTTATAGAGGACGATGAGGCCTGACCGTCGCCTGACACGGTGGCGGTGCAGGACGCCAGGGGGCCCTCGAACCCGCCAGCCGGCACGGCGATCGAAAGATGAATCGACGAGCCCGACACCGTGCCCGAAACCGATCCTCGTCCGGTAAAGCCCGTGCTCGTGTCGGTCATCGTCACGGTGCCGGAGAACGACGTGCCGGTCTGGGTCACCTGCCATGCCATCGCACCCGGACCGGACGAGTCGGACGCGGGCCCGCTCCACGTCCCGGTCAGACTCACAGAGCCCGACGCCGCCGGTGTGGGCGTCGTCGACATCGGCGTGGAGCCGCTCGATCCGCTGCAGCCGCCGCAGGCGCCCAATGACACCAGCGCCCACAACGCGAGCGCGTGAAACCTGGCCTGCCGTCGATGACTGATTGGGCCGGGCGTCACAGACCCCTGCCGCGTGCCGCACGAACTGGAATCGAACGAACCCTGTTCAGCATGGGACGCCTTTCGAAAGAGGATCACGTTTCGGGATCCTACGTCGCGCTGAACGAGCGTGTAAAGGACCGTCGAACCCCCGGCTACGGCAACAGCAGTCGCCAGACCGGCGCCGCCGTCCGCACCGGTGGGTTATGATGTGCCCGCCATGGCTGTCACCAGGCAACCCCCGTCGGCGCTTCTTCGCGTCAGCCGTCAGCGCGTCCGAGAGCGGTTCGCGAATCCGTCGCAGCGTCGCGGTCTGCTCGTCGCCTTCGAGGGCCCGGACGGTTCAGGCAAGACGACCCAGCGCAAGCTGTTCAAGACCTGGCTGAAGTCCCAGGGGCACGACGTCGTGACGACGAAGTGGAACTCCTCGGATCTGATCAAGCCGCTCATCAAGAGCCGCAAATCGGTCCGGGTTCTCAGTCCGGAAGAGTTCTCGCTGCTCCATGCGGCTGATTTTCGGCATCGGGTCGAGCACCAGATTCTGCCGGCGCTCTGGGCCAACAAGCTTGTCATCGCCGATCGATTTCTATTCACCGCTCTCGCCAGAGACGTGGCGCGCGGCCTCGATCTCGACTGGGTCTTGAAGCTGTACCAGCCGCTGCTGTGGCCCGATCTGGTGTTCTATTTTTCCGTCTCATCCGGCACGTCCGGACGGCGTGTCGGCGCCATTCGCACGCCGAATTACTACGAGGCGGGCCAGGACGTCACCAACGTCGATGATCCCGTCGAGAGCTATCAGCGGTTCATCACGCAAGTGATCCGCGAGTACGAATCGCTGGCGCTCGTCTTCAACTTCATCACCGTCGACGGGGAAAAGTCGATCGGCGAGCAGCACCACCGCATCCGTTCACTGTTTCGCGAAGGCGAGCACCGGCCCTGGTCCGAGTGGAACCTCGACGCGATCACCGACTGGCTGGCGCAGAGCGAGGCCCTGGCATGAGCACGCGACGGGCCAGGTTGATTTCCGTGGACGGCGTCAGCGGCACGGCCGTTGCCGCGGCCGCCCGCGTCTCGCTCGCGGCGATCGCCAGGACGCGCCGCGGGGGCGTCAGCACGTGGGACGCGTCCGGCCTGTTTCAGGATCTGGCCGTCGCCGACGAGGAGGCAGGCATGCCGTCGGTGCGAACGCTGCTGCTGCTGTACGCCGCGGATCTCGCGTTTCGCCTTCGCTGGGAAATCCGGCCGGCGCTCGCCGAGGGCCGGACCGTCGTGGTCGCGCCGTATGTCGACACCGCGATCGCGCTCGGGAGGGCCGCGGGTTTGCGCAGCGGATGGCTCACGAACCTGTTTCAGTTCGCCCCGAAGCCGGCGGGATCGCGCTACGTGAATCAGATCCCGGCGCGGAGAGCCCCGGCCGATGCCGGCTTGCTCGAGTTCGTGTCAGAGCAAATGCTGATGCCGGCGGGCTTCAGTCGCGATCAGCTCATGGAACGCACGCGGATCCGCTTGCGCGAGCTGGCGCGCCGGGCGGGGCACCGCGCGCCGGCCGCCTGAGGCCGCTCTACAGCACGAACTGGAGCCGAAATACCCGGTTCCAGAACGCGGCGCCGTTGGGCACGGGGCTGCGATCGACGTCTTCAACACGTTCCCGCATCGCGTGCACCTGCAGCTTGATGAAGCGATTGAGCGTCCAGTTCACGCCGAGAGTCAGGACCCGATCGCCGCTCGGCAGGATGTTGTCCGCGCGAGGGTTCCGCAATGCCATCACCTGCGAATCGCCGAAGCTGTCGTACCAGAGACGTTCGTAACGACCCGCCACTTCCACCGCGCCAATGCCGCCGCGGAAGAGGTCGGTGTCCGGCTTGACGGGACGCGCTTTCTGGTCGCCCGTCACAAGCCAGGTACCGGAGACGTACCAGGATCGGGCACGCGCGTCTGGCAGATCCTGGTCGCCCAACCCTTGCTTCAGGCGTGAATCGTCGACCAGTGTGACCTCGCCGCGCGCGGAAACGGGACCCGCCGTCCAATCGACGTCGCCCTCCCAGCGCCGGCGCTGCCCCTTGACGTACACCGGATTGTAGAACGTGTCCTGCGTCAGCACGGTCCGCCCGCGAAGGCCGTTGGGTCGGAACGAGTCATCCGACAACGCGCTGACGGCGACTGCGCCCCCCACGTCGAGGCCGGGCACGCCCAGCTTCCGAAACGGTTGGCCGGTGATCCGCGCCGCAAACGTCTGGTCGCCGCCTTGAATCTTTTTCGAGCGGGCGTTGTCACCGTCATGGATGAATGCGCCGGTCCAGTAATTGAGGCCGCGCTTGAAGAACCGCCCGTGGACCATGGCGCCGATGTCGCGCGCCGGCGCCAGGTAGCTGGCGCCGAGCGATCGATAGACGAAGTCGTTGTGCGTCACGCCGGTGAGCTCGTCGAGCCCGAATGGAACTTTGAACTTGCCGATCTGAATTTGGGCGTTCTTGATGTAGGTGAGGTTCACGTTCACATCTTTCCACTGTGATTGTGGCGTCACCCCCGCGAGGATGTCTTTTTCGGTCAGTTCCTTCTCGGTCAGTTCACGCTCGACCTCGTACTCGATATGTTTGAACAGGTTCCCTTGGATCCCGATACGATTGCGATGGAGCTCGAACGTCTGGACCTGGCCCGTGATGGGATCTTTCAGGCCAGGCGCATCGGTGTAGGAGGCCCGCACGTCCTCCTGTAACTTCGCCTCGAAATCAATCCGCGCGACTGACCCAAAGCGCAACGACGGATGCTGCTTCCAGACAAACCGAAACCCCTTCCCCGTGTCGGCACCAGCGTCGGGAGCGTCCGGATCGACTGGTTCATCTGGCGCAGGCGTATCGCTCGCTGACTTGGGCTTTTTCGGCTTCTTTGGTTTCTTCGGCTTCTTCGTCGTCGATGTCTCCTGCCCGGCGCCTGGCGCTGCAGACTCGAAGGCCCACCCGATGCGTGCGATTGGAGCGATGCTTGAACCTGCGATCGGGCTGCAGACGAGCGCCGCAGTCAGCACTTGAATCAGCACAATGCCTCACCTGCCGCCTCGGCGGTATCAGTCCGACCCTCGGTCGGCACGGAGTTGATCGTACGAAACAACTCGAGCACGTCGGCGACCGCCGACGGCGCGTCCACGACAATCGCGACCTCGCGACGGAAATCGAGGCTCAACGCGGCCAGCGCCAGGCTGCCGACGACCGCGACCGTGTCGTCGATGAGCATGATCTTGCCGTGGGACTTCAGCGCGCCGAGCTGCTTCGAGCCAAACACCTCGACGGTCAGGCCCGCGGCGCGCCGCGCCTTCAGAAGCGTCACCAGATCCGGGTCCGACAGCTTCGCGTCGATCAGACGGATGCTGACGCGCGCCCCCTCGATGAGGGCCGTGAACTGCCGCCTCGCCCGCTCGGGCCCGACAATCAGCCGGTCGCTGAGGGCCTCGGGCGCCGCCAGGCCTTCACGATCGGCGACCATGAGCTGGCGCAACCCGGCCACGACGGCGTGATCGTAGGTCACGACGACGGCATCGCACGTCCGCTCGAAGCACTTGCGCGTCAGATTGAGTGATGTCACGACGGCGGGACCGTCGTCGGCGACGAGATACTTGGCGTGATACTTCACGACGGCGTCGGTGTACGCCCACACCGACGCGCCTGTCGCCTCCAGGGCGGCCCACAACTTCGTCAGCTTTTTCTTGCCGCCCTTCGCCCGCGACGTGAGCAGGATGTCAACGGTGACACCGCGGGCGGTCGCGCGACCCAGCTCCGCGATGATCTCGGCGTCGCTGCACCGGAACAGCGACAGCGTGATCCGGCTTTGGGCCTGACGAATGACATCGAGAATCGCAGGCCGCCTCTCGGCGGCCGCCGTGATGACGCGGTCCAGCGGCTGTGCGGACTTGGGCATCGTCACGCCCGCTCGCGTTTCGGATTTTCCCACGTCACTGACTTCACGCCAGCCCCGGCATCCATCAACTGGCCGCTCAAGTCGTCGAGCGATATCCGCGGATCGAGCCAGGTGTAATATTTGACCGTCACATCGTCGGCCTGCGAGATCTCCCGAGGCTCGAACACGATCTCGTTGCGCGCGAACACGCCTTCGACATGGGTGGTCGGGAACTGGCGGCCGTCCGCAAGGATTTCCACCGACATCACGCGCGACTTCTGCCCCGCTACGCGGTCGAGGGCCAGGAGCGCCACGCACAGGAAGGCGGTGCCCAGGCCGGCCACCGCAAAGGCGCCGAGGCCCGCCGACATCCCCAGCCCCATCAGGAGGAAGAGAATCGTCACGTCCTTCGGGTCGTCGACCGGCGTGCGGAACCTGATGATGCTGGCGGCGCCGGCGATGCCGAACGCGCGCGCCAGAGAGTTGCCGATGATGATCATCATCATGGCGCCGGACACACACAGCAGCGTCTGCGCCTGCTCCATCGACCGGGCACGCTCGCGCGATGCGGGCCGGTGGACCGCCGTGATGAGCAGGCCGATGAGCGCTGCAACGACGAGCTTAAGCAGCTCGATGAACGGCATGAACGGGTGGAGCGGAATGGCCGCAGCGCCCTTCTTGCCGGACGTCAGCGCTTCCTCCGCGACTTCGCCGATGCCGGTCAACTCGACCGGCCATTTCAGCCCGGCCCAAACCAGCGCGCTGCAGAGGATGGCCGCCGCCGCGACCAGGCGAATCGTGTGCCACGGCATCGTGGCGAGCCGCGCCGCGTCGACTGAGTTGTAGATCTCGAACACGCCGCCGAGGTGCGACTCTTCGAGCTGCCGGACGACCTCCGGCGTGAGCGACGCAAGCCGCAGGCCGCCGCCGAGCCGCCGCGCGCTCGTATGGCCGCGGACCAGCGCACGGATACCGGCGTCGTCGATCGACGGGACGCCGGCGAGATCGACGATCAGATGCCGGTAGCCGCCGCTCCGAAGCAATTGCTGGACGTGTCGCTCGAACGATTCCGCGGAACCGCCGGCGATGAGCGGCTCCATTGGCGACAGGACCAGACGATCACCCGCGGGCCGTCTCACAATCGACATGGCGCCTCATCGCGTGCACTGGGGACCGACCCGCGAATGTACTGCGCGCGCACTATAGCACCAGCCGGGCCGCCGGCCGCCAATCATGGGCGGGCCGCTCGGCCGGTATGGCCGCCCTCTCGTCGACGGTCCGGCTCGATCCGCCGACGACGACGCGCCCGCCCGACGCCCATCGCGGGCATTGCACGCCTACACTGTTTGACGTTATCATTACGTCATACAACGTAATGGAGAACCCGTTCATCTACGGCGAAATCGTGCCGGCCGCCGCCTTTGTCGACCGGGTCGACGAGCTGAAGCGGCTGGTCGCCGACCTGGCTGCCGGCCAGAAGGTGTTCCTCATCTCGCCGAGGCGGTACGGCAAGTCGTCGCTCGTTCGCCGCGCGCTGGCAATCCTCTCGCGCCGCGGAGCCCTGACCGTGGAGGTGACCGTCAGCAGTTTCAGCTCGTACGTGGCGTTTCTCGAGGGCTACGCCCGCGGCCTCGTCGCCGCGGAAACCCGGTGGGAGCACGCCCGCACCTGGCTGAAGGACGCAATCCGGTCCGCCCGAACCGAGGTGCGGCACGCGCCGGACGGGTCTCCCCTCGCGACGATCGCCGTCTCGTTTCCCAGCGTCCGCGGCGAGCGTGACATTTCGCGCCTCGCCCAGGAGGTCTTCGCGCTCCCCGCCCGCCTCGCCGATCTCTCCGGCCGCAAGGTCGTCATCGCGCTCGACGAGTTCCAGGCCATCGCCGGCTTCAACGGCGGATCCGTCGAGCACGCGATGCGCGCGGCTGTGCAGCATCAGCGGGACGTCGGGTATGTGTTTGCCGGATCGGAGCCGAGCCTGATGGAACGGATGCTCGGTCCGAAGCGCCCGTTCTACAAGGCCGGGCCCGTCATGCGGCTCGACAGGATTCCGGCCGACGAGTTCGCCGCGTTCATCGATGCGCGGTTCAAGCGATCCGGCATCGCACCCGAACCCCGGTTGGGTGCGGCGATCGTCGAGCTCGCGGGCAATCTGCCGTACGACGTTCAGCGCCTCGCGCACGAAACATGGGACGAGCTGCGCGCGGCCGGCCGGCGCCGTGCCACTCTCGACGATCTGCATCGGACACTGCGGCGTCTGCTCGTCGAGCAGCAGACGATGTTCGAAGCGCTGTGGCAGAAATTCACGCTCTCACAACGTGCGGTGCTTCGCGCGGTGGTGCTTCAGGATGGCCGTGGCCTGCTGTCGGCGGACGCCCGCATCCGTCACCGCCTTGGCGGACCCTCGACGGTGCAGGCGGCCCTCGCCGCGCTGCTGCGCGACGATGTCATCAATCGCGAGTCGGATCGCTGGGTCGTCGTCGACTCGCTGATGCGCGAGTGGGTCGCCCGTCAGACGTTTTGAGTCCTGGCTCGCGGCTCGATCTTCTGATCGCGCGCCTCACCACTTGATCATCATGAAGCCGCGCAAAATCGGACCGACGCTGTTGGTGAACCTGCCGTAGTCGCGTGCGCCGCTGACGGCGTACACGTCGCGGGGGTTGAAGTGGTTCGTCAGGTTGAAGAGTTGGATGCCGACGTCCGCGGTTTTCTTGCGGTATGTAACCGTCTTGTAGGCGATGAGATCGACGGCCATGAACGCAGGGTACGAGGCGCTGTTGGGAGTCTCTAAATAGAGCTGGCGCGTGTCGAGGGGCGAATACGGAAACCCCGAGTGCCATTCCATGACGGGCGAGAACACGAAGTTTCGCGGAAGGTTGACGGTGCCCCACGCGATCCACCGATGCCGGGCATCTGTGGGCAGCCGTGACATGCCGCCGGGTTGCAGCAGCGGCGCATCGAGCGAACCAAACGACGACATGAAATCGTTGAGCTCGCCGATCGACGACGACCACACGTAGCTGACGAAGAGCTGCTGTTGACCCGCCCATGTCTGCCGCGCCGATACCTGAAGCTCGCGATAGGTGCTGATTCCCGAGCTTTCGACGGCAAGGGGCCCGCTGCTCTGCGGCACATCGAGCGTCGCCAGCCGGGTGGAACGTCGTCTCGTGTACCCGACCGACGCATCGAGCCCGGGCCGGATCTGCCGTTCGAGCTGCAGGCTCACGGCCATCGCATGCGGTAAACGCAGACGATTGACCGTCGGTTGGAGCGCGAACGTCTCCGAGAGCCCGGTGGCTTCATCGACGCGCCGATCGATTCGCATCGGATACCCCGAGAAGGCGGGCACCGCGAGCGGGATCTTTCCAACGAAGTTGCCGACGCCGCCCTTCAGAACGGTTAAACCGGCCTCATCGAGGGCGTACCGAACGCCCACTCGGGCCGAAGGCAGTGCCCCGTACCGATTGATGCCGTCGACGCGGACGCCCCCGTCGATCTGAAACCGGTCGTTGAGCCGCCACAGATCCCGGACGCCCGCTTCGTACGGCCAATCTTGCGCGGCGATCGCCGTGGATTGGCCGAAATCGATTGCGCGTACGACACCGCCCTGCTCGTTTTCGACCAATACGGACTCTTCCACGACCGTTCCGCGCAGCCGCCGCGCCCGGATAGAACCGAGCAACGTGACGTCGTGGGTGCCGCGCCCGCTCGCGATCGAACGCTCCAGCGTCGCGGCCAGGCTGTAGCGGACCGCGCGGCGCCCGACCTGCGAGAACCAGTTGTTTCGCCATCCCACCGGCGATACACGCGCCGGACCGCGCCCGCCCGGAAGCAGCGTGGAATCGTGCGAGAGGACGCCAGCCCGAACCGTGAGCAGGGTGGCGTTGCCGAACGACGTACGGCTCGTGAAGCCGCCGAACAGATCCTGGGAGCTCACGTTGGGCGACGCGGCTTCTTCCCGCCGCGGACTGAGCCCCACGAGATCGGTCGCGCTGGGAAACACGAATCCCTCGAGAATCATCTGCGTCTGGCTTGTCGCCGCGATGTCGATGCGGCCGAACACGGTCGCGCTCTTCTCGACGATGTTCGGCCCGCTGCCCTGCGTCACCTCCGGCACGGTGATCCGTTCGTAGTCGTACTCAATCGCGCCGAAATAATGGACGCGGCCGGCATCTGCCGCGCCGCCCATGAAGAACCGCGGAAAGATGCCTTCAATCCGGCCGGCGCCCGGATTCTGGAAACGTGGCCGCGGGATGAATCCCTGCAGGCCCATCTGTCTACGGTCGCCGCCGGATCGGCTTTCGATTTTGACGACGCCTCCCATCAAGGTGCCATAGGTGATGGACATCGGATCGCGCAGGAACTCCACGCCCTGGACTGCCTCGAACGGAAGATTCAGGGACGAAATGCCGGTAGCTGGATCCGTGACGTCGAAGCCGTCCACCAGCAGCGGCGATTCGCTCGGACGCGCGCCGCCGAGCCGAAGCAGACCGTCCGATCCGCGTACGACCGACGGCAGCAGCGGCAGCGACTCGCGGGCCTTCAGGCGAGAGGAGGGCATCCGCGCGATGTTGGTGGCGGTCAGAGTATTCCCAAGAAGCGGCGAGGTGGGCGATTCGGCCCGGAGCATCGAGGCTATGACCTCGGTCGACGACGACGCGCGGGCGAGTGGCAACACGACACGGCCCGCGTCGACACGCGGGACGGTGATCGTCTCGAACCCCTCGAGCTTCACCCTGATCGTCGAGCCAAGAATCCTCGCTGGAATTTCGAATGTGCCGTCGGCCTCGGTCGTCAGCGTGTCGGTCACCGTCGTGCCTTCGAGCACCTCGATGGTCGCGCCCGGAAGCGGCAGCCCCGTCTGATCCAGGATGGTGCCGCGGACCAATTGCGCGGCCGCGCCAAACGGCAGTCCAGCGACCAGCACGATGGCGACGGCGGCGACTCGCAGCGACGCGCTCACCATTGGGGCCTCCAAACCGGAAGCTGCATTATAGGCAGGAATTTCGAAACCGCGTTCGGGGTTCCATTAAGAGCGGTCGACTTCGCACGAGCCAGCCCTACACTGGCATCAGGCCGGAGGCATGCAGATGAAAATCGTCATCGCCGGAGGCACGGGATTCCTCGGCAAACCTCTTACGCACGCGCTTGCCGCCGATGGCCACGAGGTCGTCGTCCTCACGCGCGGCGCGTCGGCACCCGCCACACCTACAGCGCGGTTCGTCACCTGGAATCCGGGAGGGGACATCGGGCCGTGGGCCGCGGAGATCGACGGTGCCGCCGCCGTGATCAATCTTGCGGGCGAGTCGATCGCCGCCACACGATGGTCCACCAGACAGAAGCAGCGGATTCTCGAGAGCCGCGTGGAGGCGACGCGCAGCCTCGCGTCAGCCATCCGCGCGGCGGCGCGCCAGCCACCGGCCTTCGTCAGTGGTTCCGCCGTCGGATACTACGGACCGCTCGGCGACCAGATCGTTACGGAGGAACAGCCCGCCGGTTCAGATTTTCTGGCGAAGGTCTGTGCTGACTGGGAATCGGAAGCCACGCGTGCCGCGGGACCCGCCACGCGTGTCACCTGCATCCGCACCGGTCTCGTGATTGAAAAGGACGGCGGCGCGCTACCGCAGATGCTCCTGCCCTTCAAATTGGGCGCTGGCGGCCCGCTCGGCTCGGGCCGTCAGTACTGGCCATGGATCCACCGCGACGACTGGGTCGCGCTGGTGCGCTGGACGATCGCCACGGCTTCGGCGACCGGCCCGATACACGCGACCGCGCCCAACCCTGTGACCAACGCTGAGTTCTCGCGCGCGCTCGGCCGGGCGCTGCATCGGCCGGCGTTCATGCCGGCGCCCGCATTCGCGCTGCGGCTGGCGCTCGGCGAAATGGCGGATGCGCTTCTGCTTTCTGGTCAGCGTGCGGTCCCCGCGAAGGCCGAGCGTCTTGGGTTCCGATTCCGGTACACGCAGCTCGACGAGGCTCTGCGCGCGATTTTTCGTGAACGGTGAATCGCCCGCTAGACGGCGTCCAGCGCGCGGATCAGTACTCGGCCAGCCGCCGCAGCGCGTCGACAATCTTCTTCGTGTTCGGCAGGTTGGCCTGCTCCAGCACCTGCGAGAACGGCGAATGCGTATCGGGATAGGTGACGCGGAGCACCGGCGCATCGAGCTGTTCGAATCGCTCCTCCATGATGACGGCCGACAACTCGGCGCCGATCCCGAGCGTCTTCACGTCCTCATGAACAATCAGCGCGCGATTGGTCTTGTCCACCGACGCGAAAATCGCGTCCCGGTCGAACGGCTGCAGCGTCCGCAGATCGATCACCTCAACCTCGACGCCGTCCTTCGCGAGCTCCTCGGCCGCCTCGAGAGACGGCGTCAGCATGGCGCCGTATGTCAGAAGCGTGATGTCGTCGCCTTCCCGCCTCGTGGCCGCCACGCCGATTGGCACAATCTCGTCGCCTTCCGGGACCGGACCTTTCGCGCGTCGATACAGATACTTGTGCTCGAAGTAGACGACCGGATCCTCGTCGCGAATGGCCGCCTTGAGGAGGCCTTTGGCATCGAACGCCGTCGCGGGCGCGACCACCTTCAGGCCCGGCCGATGCACGAACCACGCTTCAGGATTCTGGGAATGGTACAGACCGCCGCTGACGCCGCCGCCGCTCGGTGCGCGAATCACAATCGGCACGGACGCGCGCCCGCCGTAGCGGAACCTCAGCGTCGCGGCCTGATTGACGATCTGGTCGAAGGCGCAGGAGATGAAGTCGGCGAACTGCATCTCGGCGACCGGGCGATAGCCGCGCAGCGCCGCGCCGACGCTGATGCCGACAATGGCCGACTCGGAAATGGGCGTGTCGATGACACGCGCGTCGCCGAATTCCTCGTGCAGCCCCTGCGTGGCGCCAAAGGCGCCGCCGTACGCGCCGACGTCTTCGCCCAGCACGAACACCTTCGCGTCGCGCCGCATCTCCTCGGCGAGCGCCTCGCGAATCGCGTCCAGGTACGAGAGCTCTTTGCTCATGTCGGTCTTCGTTGATGCTCGGCGCTACGTGTAAAGATCCGTCATCGCGTCTTGGGGGTTCGGATCCGGCGCGTTCATCGCGTACTCCACCGCCTCGTCGATCGTCTGCGCCACGCGTGCCTCGATTTCCTTCATCTTGTCGTCGGTCAGCACGTGACGCGCCTGCAGGTACGTCGTGAAGGTCGGAATCGGGTCCCGGCTCTTCCACATCGCCAGCTCTTCGTCGCTCCGGTAAAACGCTTTGTCGTGCTCGGAATGTCCGTGCCACCGATAGGTCTTGCACTCGATGAGCGTCGGACCCTCGCCGCCTCTGGCACGCGCCAGGGCACCCAGCGTCGACTGGTACACGGCGAGCACGTCGTTGCCGTTGATCGCCACGCCGTCGAACCCGTACCCGTGCGCGCGCTCGGCCACGTCGTCGATGGCCATGCTCCGCTCGATCGGAACGGAGTACGCGTACTGATTGTTTTCACACACGAACACGATCGGCAGGCGGTGCACACCGGAGAAGTTGAGCGCCTCGTGGAAATCGCCGGTGTTGCTGGCGCCTTCGCCGAAGTAGGCGACGACGACGTTGTCGGTCCGATCCATCTTGAAGGTGAGCGCCAAACCGGCGGCGACCGGCAGGTTCGCGCCGAGCATGCTCGTGTTGCCGAAGATGCCCAGCTCGGATACGCCGCTGTGCAGCGCCGAGTCGCGGCCTTTGGACAGGCCGCCCTGCTTTCCGAACATCTGCGCCATCATCACCCGCGGCTCGACGCCCTTCATGAGAAAGGATCCGAGGTCGCGATGAAGCGGACAGATGTAATCCTCCCGCCGGAGCCCGAAACAGGTCCCGACGATGATGGCCTCCTGGCCGATGCCGGTGTAGACGCCGCTGCGGACTTTGGCCTGCCTGACCAGGACGCTC
This sequence comes from Vicinamibacteria bacterium, assembly GCA_041485905.1. Lineage (GTDB taxonomy): Bacteria > Acidobacteriota > Vicinamibacteria > Vicinamibacterales > CAVVIG01 > JAHFUI01. The sequence goes on along the minus strand of JBGPKK010000092.1, from coordinate 3,396 downwards.
AGACGCTCGTCGAACGCGCGAATCAACCGCAGCCAGTAGAACATCTCGAGGAGCTGCTCTGGCGTGAGCTTGAACTTCGTCCGCTTGATCGGCGGCATCACCGAAGAGTCTAACTCACAGCAATCGCTCGGCCGCGTCGACGCAGTCCGGACAGAGTCCCGTGGCGCGCTCTTCGCGACGGATGGCCCGCACCCGTTCCGGCGGCAGCTTGCCGCGATACGGACGCTCGGCGGAGAGGGCATCCAACCGGTCGGCCGAGAATGCGGGCCGATTGCGACAACTGCGCGCCGGGCGGATTGCGGCAGGTACCCCCGGCCGTCGAGCCGTTCGTGATGCGCGCTGACGTCGAAGGCCAGCTCGCCAAACACACGAAATGGACAACGCAAAATGCAAAATGTTCACGGCTCACTGATTACCTGCGAATCCAGCGCTGCTTTGGATTCGCCGTCAGCGTGCGCATTCTGCATTGCGCATGATGTATTTCAGATGAAGGTGAGAGATGCCTTCCTGAAATCCCCGCCGAGGAGGGTCTGTGAGTCGGCGCCGAGCCAGCCGTCGATGATGCGGGCGTAGACCGAACGGAAGTCGGTCTCGTAGTGGACGTCGTTGGCGTTGTTCTCGAGCGTTGGATTCTTGAGATCGGTGTTGAGGACAGGGGCCGTGCCGTACAGCCCGCCGGTCACCTTCCCGCCCATCACCATCATCGCGCTGGCGGCGCCGTGGTCGGTTCCCGACGTGTTCCCCACGCCATTCTCGCTGATGCGGCGGCCGAATTCTGAAAACGTGACGAGCAACGTGTCCTCGAAGAGACCCTGGTTCTTGAGATCGGTGTAGAACGCCAGCAGCGCGCCGCTGATTGTCGTCATGAGGCTGTAGTACGCCCCGTTGGTCGCGTTGACGTTCTGCGCGGAGTGCGTGTCGAAGCCGCCAATCGTGACGTAGAACACCCGGGTCCCGATGCCTTTGGCCATCGCCCCGGCAACGGCCTTGAGCGCCGAGCCCAGCGGAGTATTCGGGTACGGCGCCGACGGCGCGTACAGCGAGACGGCTCGCACGCGGTCGAGCGTCGCCATGGCCGCCTGCGCGCTGCCGTAGACGAATGCAACCTCGGGACGATCGACCGGCACATGCGTATTGATGCGAAGGGCGGTCGCCTGTTCCGCAGCCGCTTCGGCACCCGTATTGGGACTGAGGAACGAGTACGTCGCGGGATTCGAGATCGCAGGAACCGAGACGTGCGCCGATTGCAGCACGTGCGGCGAATTGCCGGTCGTGTTCCACCCGACCAGTGGATCGACGGGCGACGGCAGCGAGTCGAGATACCGGCCGACCCACCCGGGGCCCTGTGTGTTCTTGGGATTGGCGGTCGACCAGATGTCCGTTCCGTCGAAATGCGAGCGCGACTGGTTCTCGTAGCCTGTCCGCTGCACGAAGGCGATCCGCCCGCGGTCGAAGATCTCTTTGAGGCCGGTCAGACCCGGGTGCAGGCCGAGCGCGACCTTCGACGAATCGGTGCCAATCTGAAGGACGTTGCCCGCGGGCACCGCGAGGCTCGGCCGCCGGCTGTGATAGAACGAATCGTTGTAGGGGATCAACATGCTGAGCGAGTCGTTTCCGCCGCTCAGCTGCAGCACCACCAGATTGCGGGCGTGCGCGCCCTGCGCGCGAGCCAGGTCGCTCAGAAAATCCGGCGCCGCATACGTGATCGTGAACGCGGCGACGCCGCCTTTGACGAACTGGCGCCTTGTGATCTGCATAAAACCTCTCAGAGGCTGGAGCCTGGGGACTGGAGGTTGGGGAACGCCTTCACGTCCTCCAGCCCCTGGCCCCTAGCGCCTAGCCTCTAGACAAACTGATACTCCGGCAGCCCGGCGATGAGATGGACGAGACCCGCCGCTTTCGCCTGAAGCTGCGCATCGCTCCCGGTCCAGGCGCCCGTCGCGCGGAGATAGTTCCCCAGCTCCGCGATGACCGACGAGTCGAGCGTGGGCGTCGCCAGCGCGTTGAGAAAGTACGACAGCACCGAGTCCGACGTCGCGGCGAGCGGTTTCACCGTCCTGGCCAGGTTGAACTTCTGGTTCGAGGCGAGCGACGACGCGAAGTTCATCCGGGCGAGCATCGCGCCGGTCGAAAACCACGTGCGGCCGGCGTCCCATCCGGAGACGTCGGGCGGCTCGTAAAGCACCTGTCCCATGTTGGCCAGCGCCGGCAGCGCGTCGTTCACGGTAAAGCCCACCCACCCGATGTCCTTCATCGCCCGCACGACGAATTCGACCGGCCACGAGTAGCGCGCGAAGTACGCGCTCGTGGCCCAGAACTGCGACGAGAGGAACACCTCGCGTACGACCTGCTTCATGTCGTAGCCACTGGACAGGTACACCGACGCGATGCGGCTCACGAAGGCCGGATCGGGATCGGTGAGCTCGCTCACGAAGAACCGGTACAACTTCGTCGCCAGATACCGAGCCGTGTTCGGGTTGCCGGCCAGGGCGTTGATGAAGTCGATGCCGTCCTGCATCCCATTGGCCGCCGAGCGGGCGGGAATCGTCTTGCTGCCGTTCGAGTACATCTGAAAACTGAACGTTTTCTCGCTCGTGTCGTGCTGGTTGGCGAGGTACGCGAACTCGTAATGCTGCGCTGGATCGCCGGTGGCGCCCACCCGCGGAAGATTCCAGCCGCTGAAGACGCGCGCGGCGGCATACACGTCTGGCTCGGTATAATTCCCGACGCCCACCGTGAACAGCTCCATGATCTCGCGCCCGAAATTCTCCTGCGGCTTCAACTTCGTGTTCGTGCGGCCGTCCAGCCAGACCAGCATCGCCGTGTCTTTCGCGATGTTGAGCAGGATGTCGCGGAAGTTGCCCAGCGCGTTGTCGCGCAGCATCTCGAGCTGGCCGCGCACCCCCGCCGGATCCTCGGACGCCTTCGCCGCCATGTAGCGGGCGCCCTCGGTGCCGCCCAAATCGCCTTGCACCTTGGTGTACCCGGTCGCGAAATGGTTGTGCCAGAAGAGCGTCATCTTCTCCTGCAGCGGACGCTCGCTGTGCATCATGCGAAACAACCAGCGTTGCCGCGCGTCGGCAATGTTCGCCCACGGCATGAACTGGCCTCGCGCCGTGACGCCGACATATCCCGGCTTCGCGATCTTGGCGTCGACATCGTCGGGGATACGGTCGTACTCGATGAGCGTGTCTACGGCGTCGGCAATCGACATCTCGCCGTAAAACGAGAGCTCGTCCGGCGTGGCACCAAAGCCCGCCCGGCGCAAGAGATGCTCGATCTGACGGTCGCTGTGGCGCGCCATCGTGGTCTCCCAGAAAAAGCGACTAATCCTTGCCGAGGCGATTGGGGAAGAGCGGTCGGACTCCCTCCCACATCAAACGGAGTGCCAAGTGC
>JBGPKK010000091.1:0-18646 GCA_041485905.1 Vicinamibacteria bacterium | reverse complement strand
GTTTCGTCATCGGGCTGGCCGTCGCCGCCGCCACCGGCGCCTTTCTGGGTTCGGCCGTGCGCGCGCAGTCCACAACAACGACAACCGCCGGCGCGACGGTCGCGAGCGGCGTGTACACCCCCGATCAGGCCAAGCGCGGTCAGGCTGTCTATCTCGATGCGTGCTCGAAATGCCACCTGGACGACTTGTCGGGCGGCCCGAGCTCACCGCCGCTCGTGGGTGCTGACTTCATGGCCGGGTGGAAGGGCAAGACAGTCGGCGTCCTCTTCGACGAGGTGCGCATGACGATGCCGTTCGATAACCCGGGCAAGCTGACGCCGGAGCAATACGCCGACGTCATCGCTTACATCTTCAGCGCGAATAAATTCCCGGCAGGCGCCACGGAGCTGGCGCACGACATCGCTCCGCTGGAGAAGATTCAGATCGTCGCGACGCCCTGAGGACTTGAGGACTTGACGACTGGAGGTCAGCTGAGCTGTCCGCTGCGGAGGATTTCCTGGGCGCGTTAGATTGGATACGACCTGAAAATCCAGCAAAACGCGGCGCTTTCGCCTGGCAGAGTGTTTGCCTGTAGTCCTGCCAGGAGATCCAGTCATGGCATCCATTCACCTCCGCACCGCGAGCCTCCTCATCGCCGGCCTGGCGCTCACCGCCGCGCCATCGTTTGCCGACCACGGCCATCGAGGTAATGACGGACGGTCTTCGGGTCGTAATGACGGACAATCCTCGCGTCGTAACGACGGACAGTCCTCGGGTCGCGCCATCGAGTCTCGCCGTGCCGTCGAGGCTCCCCGGGTCGCCGTCGAATCCCCCCGAGTCAATGAATCAAGACGTGCACGCGCAGACAGCGCCGAGCGGTCGGTGCCGCGCGGGGGGTTCTCTTCGCGATCCGTGATCGTTCCCCGCGTGATCAGGCCGAGCATCGTCAACATCGTGCCCTACCGGCCGTACTACTACACCTATCGTCCCGGCGTGAGCCTCTACTACGGCCGCTCGTACGGCTATGCGGATCCGTACGGCTACTACGCGGCGCCGCCTCCGGGATATCTCTACGCCGTTCCCGGCCGGCCGTATGGCGGCGTGCGGATTCAGGATGCGCCGGGCGACGCCGAGGTGTTTGCCGACGGCTACTACATGGGCACCGCCGACGACTTCGACGGCGTGTTCCAGCACATGAACCTCGAGGCCGGTCCGCACCACATCGAGATCCGTGCGCCGGGGTACGAGCCCATCGAGTTCGACGTGCGCGTCGAGCCCGGTCAGACGATCACCTACCGCGCGTATCTGCCGCCCCTCCGGCCGTAGGATGCAGTTGTGGCGCGGGGCTTTAGCCCTGCGTTCGCAGCCCTGAAGGGCTGCGCCACTTATCGACCGATATCCTCGTTCCACAGCTCCGGATGCATGGCGATAAACTCCGCCATCATCCGGATGCACCGTTCGTCCTGCACCACCTCGACCCATACGCCCCTCGAGCGCAGGAGAGCCTCCTCACCCACGAAGGTCCGGTTCTCGCCGATGACGACGTGCGGGATGCCGTAGAGCAGAATGGCGCCGCTGCACATGGCGCACGGGGAGAGCGTCGTGTACATGATGCTGGCGCGATAGACCGACGCCGGTAGACGACCTGCACGCTCGAGCGCGTCCATCTCCCCGTGAAGGACGGCGCTTCCCTGCTGGATGCGCCGATTGTGGCCGCGGCCGAGGATCCGCCCGTCGTGGACCAGAACGGCGCCGATCGGGATGCCGCCTTCGAGTCGACCGCGCTCCGCTTCGTCAACGGCGATATCCAGCGGCTGTTCCATACACCGATTCTGCCTCAAGTAATCGCAAGCTGGACCATAGCGAAGAACATCGTCGACTAACCGGCGGTACAATGGGCCATCTCGATACCGAGATCCTCCATTGAATGCTCTTCGCGTCTCCCGCGTATTTCCCGCTCTCGTCGTCGCGGCCGTGCTCTTCGGCTTGGGTGGTCCCGCCGGCGGCCAGGGTTCTGCTCAGTCGACGCTGACCATTCTCTCCAAAGACGGACGACGTGCCCTGCCGCTCAACGTCATCAACGACCAGGAGTTGGTGTTCCTGGACGACCTGGCGTCGGCGTTTCAGCTCACGGTACGGGAAGAAACGCTCGGCGCGTTTACGGTCGCGTATAAAGGCCGGACGATTCTTCTCACTCCCGACCAACCGCTGGTCTCCATCGGCGGACGGCTCGTGTCGCTTCCGGCCCCGCCGACGAGATCTGGCCGCCGCTGGCTGGTGCCGGTCGAATTCATCAACCGGGCGCTCGCTCTCGTCTACGACGCGCGACTCGATCTCCGCAAGACATCACGGCTCCTTGTTGTCGGCGATCTCCGCGTCCCGCGCGTGACGATCCGCTACGAAGGCGGCGACCCTGCACGGATCACCATCGACTCGATCCCGCGAACCAACGCCACCATCTCGCAGGAGAGCAACTCGCTCGCGATCAAGTTTGACGCCGACGCCCTCGAGGTGACGGTCCCGCCAGTGCAGCCGCAGCCGCTCGTGCAGGCAATTCGTGCTGTGGACCCCGTGTCGCTCGCCGTTGATCTCGGCCCTCGCTTCGGCGCGTTTCGCGCGTCTACCCAACCCCTGGAGACGAGCTCGCGACTGACGATCGATGTGATGTCCGCGCAGACCGAGCAGCAGACACCGGTCGCGGCTGCCCCGGCGCCGCCGCCTCCGCCGGATCTGTCCGCTCTCGGCCAGCCGGTCTCCGCGATCAGGACGGTCGCGATCGACCCCGGACACGGCGGCCAGGACGAGGGCGTGAAGGGCGCGGGCGGTATGAAGGAGAAAGATCTGACGCTCGCCGTCGCGCGGCGCATCAAAGCCGCGATCGAGAGCCGGCTCGGCATTCGCGTCCTGCTCACGCGCGAGGACGACCGCAACGTGTCGCTCGAGGGTCGTGCCGCGCTGGCGAACAACAACAAAGCGGACCTGTTCATCAGCCTGCACGCCAACGCGTCGTTCCGGAAGAGTGCCGCCGGCGCCTCCATTCTCTATGCCGCATTCGACGGCGACGCGGAACAAACGGCGCGCGCGCCGCTTGGATCCGAGCGGCTGCCGACCTTCGGCGGCGGCCTGCGCGACGTCGATCTCGTGTTGTGGGATCTCGCCCAGATCCGTCACCTCGATCGATCGATCGGGCTGGCGACAATCCTGGCCGATCAATTCCGCGAACGCATCCCGCTCTCGATCCATCCGATCGACCGCGCGGCGCTCGGCGTGCTCGAATCGGCGAACATGCCAGCCGTGCTCGTCGAGATGGGCTATTTGAGCAATCCGGAGCAGGAAAAGCAGATGGCCGGCGCGCCGTTCCAGGACAACGTCGTTTCGGCCGTGTACGACGCGGTCCTGAAGTTCCGCGACCTTCTCGGAGGCGGAACGCAATGATGCGCCGGGTGCTGGTCATCGGCGGTTTTGTCGCCATCACGCTCGTGTTGGGGTGGGTCCTTCTCGTGGGGCTGCCCCGGTGGTACGGCCCCTCGGCGAAAAAGGCGACAGCGGACGCGGCGCCAAGCGTACCCGTGGTAGCGGGACGGAAAATCAAGGCGCGTCTGTTCTACGTCGCGGAGGACGGGACACGGCTCACGGGCGTGGAGCGCGAGGTGGCATACGGGGAAGGCACGGTCGAGCAGGCGCGGCGCGTCATCGAGGCGCAAATCGCTTCGTCTGCGGAGCCGCTCGTATCGGCGGTGCCGCCGGGCACGAAGCTGCGCGCGCTCTTCATCACCGAGCGTGGCGAAGCCTTTGTGGACTTCAGCACCGAGCTGACGGCCGGTCATTCAGGCGGATCGATGAGCGAGCTGCTGACCGTATACACGATCGTCGATGCGCTCACGGCCAATCTTCCCGCCGTGATGGCCGTCCAGCTGCTGGTCGACGGCAAGCAGATCGAAACGCTGGCGGGACACGTCGACCTGCGACGTCCGCTCGCGAGAAACCTCGCGTGGGTACAATAGGACTCGATGCGATCTGACAAACGACCCGCCGATCAGCTCCGCGACACGACGATCACTCCTCACTATCTCGAACACGCGGAAGGATCGGTACTCATCGAGGCCGGCAAGACGCGCGTCATCTGCACGGCCAGCGTCGAGGACCGCGTCCCTCAGTTCCTGCGTAACACCGGAAAGGGGTGGGTGACGGCGGAATACGGCATGCTGCCGCGGGCGACCAAGACGCGCACGCAGCGCGAGGCGTCGGCCGGTAAGGTTGGCGGACGCACGCAGGAAATTCAGCGGTTGATCGGCCGGTCGCTGCGGACGGTGACCAACCTGCATGCGCTCGGCGAGCGCACGATCTGGATCGATTGCGACGTCATCCAGGCCGACGGAGGCACACGAACCGCGTCCATTACCGGCGCCTACGTCGCGCTCGCGCTCGCCCTCGAGTCGCTGCGCAAGCGCGAGGTCATCAAGAGCATTCCCTTATCCGATTATGTCGCCGCCATCAGCGTCGGCATCGTCGACGGCGAGGCGCTGCTCGACCTGGCGTACGACGATGATTCGCGCGCCGAGGTGGACATGAATATCGTGAAGACCGGCGACGGCCGCTTCATCGAGGTGCAGGGGACGGCGGAGGGCACGCCGTTTGGACGCGATGGCCTTACGACGCTGCTCGATCTCGCAGATATTGGGATCCGCCAGTTGATCGACAAACAGCGCGCCATTGTCGGCCACCTGAATGTGCGTTTGTAGCGTCCGGGGTAGGGCGGACCTTATAAGGTCCGCCGACTCGCCGGACCCAACAGGGTCCGGCCTACTCCAGGTATTTCCGCAGCTTCCGAAAAGCCGCTCCACGATGGTCCACTTCGGACTTTTGCTCGTCCACTTCCGCTAACGTCCGACCCAGCGGCGGATACAAGAAGATCGGGTCGTACCCGAATCCGCCCTGCCCTCTTGGCTCGCGCGCAATCTGTCCTTCCACGGTGCCGCGAGTCTCGAACAGGATCTGTCCGTCGCGCGCGAGGGCGAGCGCACAGACAAAACGCGCGGCGCTGTCGATCGCCCCTTTCGCGCGGAGCGCCTGGTAGATGAGCGCGAACTTCTGCGGGTAGGTCGCGTCGGCGCCGCCAAAGCGCGCCGATTCGACGCCGGGCGCGCGTCCGAGCGCGTCGATCTCCAGTCCCGAGTCTTCGGCGACCGTCAGTTGACCCGTGGCGGCGGCGTAATACAGCGCTTTATCGCGGGCGTTGTCTTCGAACGTGCGGGCGACTTCTTCGGGCGCTCGGAGGTTCGGCCAGTCGGACAGGGTGACGAGCTCCAACGGCAGACCGGAGAGGATCGCTTTTATTTCGCGCAGCTTACCCCGGTTGGTCGTTGCGATGAGGAGGTGTTGCATGAAATGCAAAATGCAGAACGTAAAATGGTAACGAAATCAGCCGTCGTCGCACCAGGCATTACACGTTTTGCATTGTGCATTAGGCATTCTGCATTGTGCGTAGCCCGGAAGGTTTGGCCGCGGGCGGCGACCCGAAGGTCCGCCGCCCGGGAAGGGTGGAAGGGGAACAGGCCGGCTGGCGGGCATTCCTCCTAAGAGAGGAACCGTGGTCGTGAAACCGTGAAGCTGCCAGGGTAACGCCGGGACGTGAGCAACCGATGTGCCACCGCTCGGCTGGCCTGGCAAAGATCTTGTACGTAAAAATCCTTCGGATTCTTGCGCGGCGCGGGCGGCCAGCGGCGGCCTTCAGTTCTCGCCGCCTCAGCGATTGCTATCACCGCTGACGCCGACTGTAGGGATTCCTTTCAGACGTCGGCGGCCGTAACCCCTCGCGCTTTTCCCCGCGCTGCTGCTTCTCGTCGCGGTCGTCAGCTTCATCCCGGTCCAGGGCCTGATCGAGATGATCACCTCGACGCTGTCGCGCGTGGCGCCCGGCGAGCCGGCACGTTCAAGTCGGCGATGGCCGCCGCCCCGAGTAGCGCACCTCCGTCTGATCTGCCCCACGCGATCAACGGCCTGCCTCAAAGCGCGAGCAAGGCTTTCAGTTTCGCCGCCACCGCGGCCTGTTGAGGCGGAGCGAGGGCGCCAAGATGCCGCGCAAGGCTCGAGCAATGAATGGTGGCCAGTTTGTGAAGACGCAACGCCGACAGGACCTTAAGTCGCGTGCTCTGAAACTCCGCCTTGGCAGGATCGACGATGAGGTCGGAGGGGAGGGGTTGAGCGGGAAGAACGGACGAAATGTGGGCGACCAACACTTCTGGAACCGAACCGAGGCTGCCGGTCAGCAGCAGCACCGGCCGCAGCTTCATGCCCGGAACGTCTCCGAACGGGAAACGCGCCAAGTAGATTTCACCAGGGCGCATTCACGGGCTGACCGTCTTCGAGCGTGTAGATATCTTGTCGACGGTCTTCCAGATCGGCTGACCATTCCTTTGCCAGACCCTGTGCCCAAGTCCTGCCGGCCTCATCTTCCTCGGGCAGCAAGACAATCAGACGGACCTGCCCGGCGGGCAGCTCGTTCGGCACTTGCGCACGAAGCTGATGCTGATCGTCGATATCGCCGATCAGCTCGATCGCTTTCATTGAAGGCTTGTCCATAGTGATCCGATCGTAGCCATCATAGCAAATTCGCGGACGTACAAGCCGTCCGCCCTCTTAGCTCTCAGCCACGCCACCAATTCAAGGTCAAAGCCACCCGCGATACCAGCGGTAGACGTGCACCAGGACCGCCGCGGCCTGGATGCCTCCGAATACGGCCGTGACCACGGTCAGCCAGAGCACCGCGCTGTTCAGATGCTCGATACGCTCGGTGAGTCGGCTCATATGCTCAGTCTCGGTCGCTGACTGTTCGCTGAGCGTCACCAGCTTCGTGGACTGCTCACCGGCGACGGCGCTGACACCGATCAGCGCCTCGATCTGGCGCTGGGACGTCTCGTCGGAGTGCTCGATCGCAACCTTCAGCCGACGTTGCATCTCTATGACCGCCGGAGTTTGATCTGCTGCGTCGGTACCGCCCGCTTCGATGGTGTGGCCGACGAGGTATTCGTCGGGCACTCCGTTCCAGCTCCGGCCTCTTGAAATCACATCGTCGATGGAGCGCTTTGGGTCGCGATGCGCGATGGGATGCTCTGGTCTGTCAGCCATCTGGAGTTTGGGATGCTGGTCCTTGTAAACGGGCCCTTGGACTACGGACCGGCAGATCATAGCCCCAGGTCAAAACGTTGCCAATCTGGAATTCTCGCCTCGTGCACGATGCGCCGGAGGACGGCAGCAGCAATGTGCGTCGCCTCGCTTACGACTACTCCGGTGGATTCCTTCCCCGACCCTGGCACACTGATTTCCGCTGGCGCCACTCCATCGTGAACCACTGCGCTGCGGATGCGGTACACAGCATTGACGAGCGCGCGCGCTCTCGGTCGCTCCGACGGCGAACCTTCCGTCAAGAGACCGGCACGCAACGCCGTCTTGAAGGTGTGCTCGCCGGCGCCGTCCGTCAAGAGCGCCTCCAAGGCGATCGCCAGATCGAGCGCTTTGGCAGGGAAGACGCACGAGTCCCACCAGCGGGCGGTCAAGCACCTGACGTCGGCGTTCGGAACACGGACGTTGACGGACCTCTCAGCGGACGTGATCGAAGGCTACTTGCGCGCACGCGTGAAAGCCCGTGTCCGCAGGAAGACGCGGACGGGCGTGATCGAAAAGGGCGTCGTGAAACCTTCGACGGTGCATCAGGAGTTCCGGGTATTCAGGCGGATGCTCAATGTGGCCGTCCGGAAGAAACTGCTCCCGTCGAACCCCTGCTGGGGCGTGGAATTCCCGGTAGCGGTGAAAAGCGTGTTCCGGCCGCATTACATGTCGTGGTCGGAACAGCAGCGGATCGAGGCCGAGGCGCCCGTCTATCTGCGGAATGCCATCCGCATCATCGCGGAGACAGGACTTCGGGTCTACAGGAACTGACGCCGATGAAGAAGGACCAAGTGGATCTTCAGAACGCCGTGGTTTGGATTCCCGATTCCAAGACGGCGAACCTGGGGCACCAGGTCACGTTCAAGACGGCGTGGGCCGTGACATTGCGACGGGCCACGGTGCCGTACTTCCGGATCTACGATCTCCGTTCGACGTACGCCACTCGCTTAAGCGCGAGCGGCGTCGCGGACGAATGGGTCACGCAGCTCCTGCGGCAAGGGGACGCCAAGGTGTTCAAGAAGTATTCGCAGATGAAGCTGCAGATGAAACGCGAGGCGTTGCAGAAGATGAATCGATCCGCAAACGAGACCGGAGTTCTGGGACAGGCGGGGTAGTTTTGGGACAGTTCTGGGACAGGTTTCGCCCAGAAAGCGAACGAGGGCAATTAGGGTGCCGTTGGAAAAGGCAGTAAAATCAAGGTGATTCGATGTCGGGGCGTAGCGCAGCCTGGTAGCGCACCTGCCTTGGGCGCAGGGGGTCGCTGGTTCGAATCCAGTCGCCCCGACCACTTTTCCGATCTGTAGGTCACCTATAGGTCACAAGCTGCTCATGCGGCTTCTGCTTCGGCCCGACGCGCGGTCTGTTGATTCCCGCTCAGTCTTGGCTGGTGCGATTTCGGTTCGGTCATTTGGTGGCCCTGTGTGGCTTGGGCCGTCCCGTCTTGAGAAGTCGATCACGGGAGCGGTCGGTCTTTGCATTTCAGTTAGCGATAGAGCGGAGCGGCCGAAAGTGCAACTCGATTGAGGGTGGACCGGACCTCGTACAAGAGGTCGTCGGCCGGCATGTTGGGGTCATGCTTCAGGAGTTCGTATCCGAGGGCCATCGCGTACTCGCTGAAAGCAATCTCGTAGGAAAGCCGGCGAACGCTTGGCTCCTCAACGCTGCCATCTGAGATGGCTGCCGATAGCACCGGGTGATCCAGGTTGATTAGGATGCTCAACGAACGCTCCTCGTAGCGCGAGCGGTGTTCGGTTCGACCCAGATTTTGGTAAACAACTTGAAAACCACCTCTCGGACGACGGCGAGATCCCTCACTCGCGCCAGCCGGGTCGACGGGGTCCTTTCCATCTCGATCCGGCTCTCCGGACACCGCCACGTGTGGTGCGGCTCGCCCGCGACCGTTGCCGGGATTGTGGTCTTTCCCTGAATGTTCAAGCCTTCCCCTCTGTTGCGTTCCGCTAACCCAGGAATCCGGGCTATCGTCGCCCGTCGTGCTACTTCCAAATCGAGCACCCGCCGAACCTGGTTTGGCTGCGACCGTCCTAATGTTCGTTAAGCGGTCCCGAACACTATTGAAGTCGCTATTCAGTAGCTCGGCTATCTTCTGAGCCTGAACCTCAAGACGACGTGCCTGCTCGCTCTTGCGGGCCTCCTTGCCGCGCCGCACGAGATCGATCCGAACCTGTTCCAGCTTCGAGCCGATGAATCCAACCAGCACGCTCGCCACGGGGTGCTCCAGATTGAGTTGTAGCGACCTACTGGAGTCGCAGGGTGCGATGGGGATCGCAGGGTTGTCGAAGGGGCCTCGACTTTGCGCCTGATCGACGACGAGGAACTCGAAGGCATCAGCCCTGGCGCTTAACTCCGTGGAACACAAACGCCGTGATGACTTCGCCTAACTGCGTTTGGCTCGCCGGTGCCATCACGACGATGTTACGATTCACCGATGAACCAAACGACGCCGGCCGTCCACACTGATGCCTTGGAGCGCTTTCTGCCGCCGGAGGTTTGGCCACTGGCCGATCACCAGACTGACCTGCCGCGCATCGCACGTGACCCGAAGCTCACTTCCGCGATCGCGGGCCGGCTTCGCGAGATCCCGACGACCCACAACCTGTACCGCCGTGACGCCCGCGACTTGACCTTTGTCCCTAACGAGAGCGTTCACCTCGTCGTCACTTCCCCGCCGTACTGGACACTTAAGGAGTATCGCGAGAGCGACGGCCAGCTTGGACACGTCGAAAAATACGACGAGTTCCTCGCCGAATTGGACAAGGTGTGGCGTCACTGCTATCGGGTGCTCGTCCCAGGCGGCCGTCTGATCGTCGTCGTCGGTGACGTCTGCCTGTCGCGCCGCAAGAATGGCGGCCGGCACACTGTGATCCCTCTGCATGCGTCCATTCAGGAACATTGCCGCGGCCTTGGTTTCGACAACCTTGCGCCGATCATCTGGCACAAGATCGCCAACGCAGCCTACGAGGTCGATGGAGGCGGCGGGTTCCTCGGCAAGCCATATGAGCCGAACTCGGTAATCAAGAACGACATCGAATTCATCCTCATGCAGCGCAAACACGGCGGCTACCGAAGCCCCTCTCTCGCTGCACGCGTGCTGAGCGTCATCTCGGCCGAAAACCACCGCATCTGGTTTCAACAAATCTGGAACGGCGTCACCGGGGCATCGACGAAGGAGCATCCGGCACCGTACCCGCTGGAGCTCGCAGAACGACTCGTCCGCATGTTCAGCTTCGTGGGTGATACGATCCTTGATCCGTTCGGCGGAACGGGCACGACCAGCCTCGCCGCTGCGCGCTCAGGCAGAAACAGCGTCAGCGTCGAGATCGATTCCCACTACTTCCAACTTCTGACTCGCCGACTTCACACTGAGTTGACTGACTTCTTCGGCGGGGCACAGATAGTCGTCCATGAATCCGTTCCGGCATGAAACGTCAGGACATCCTCGACGACATGGACGCCCGTCTTCGGCAGGCGGTCTCGTTCTTCTGGAAGACGCGCGATGCTCAGGGCGAGCGTCAGGGCGCCGCGACTGGTGACCGCGACCGAGGCGGTCGGTCTGCAGTTACAGGGGGCGGCCATTGCGCCGAGTTCGCGATGCTCGTGCGCGAGCTGCTTGTGTCATGCGGGATTCCCAAGGATGCCATCCACGACCGGCGCAGCACCGAGCTGCCAGGATTCTTCCGTGCCACCAAGGACTGGGATCTGGTCGCCGTCGTCAATCGCCACTTGGTGGCGGCAGTCGAATTCAAGTCTCAGGTGGGTTCGTTCGGAAACAACTTTAACAATCGCACGGAGGAAGCCCTCGGCAACGCCACGGACATTTGGACTGCGTATCGCGAAGGCGCGTTCAAGGGATCGCAGAAGCCCTGGCTTGGTTACTTCATGCTGCTGGAGGAAGCCGACGCCTCGACCCGTCCGCGCAAGTCATTCCCCGAACCGCATTTCAAAGTGTTCCGCGAATTCCGAGACACTTCGTATGCCGATCGATATGGGCTCCTCTGCAAGCGCCTGGTTCGCGAGCGGCTTTACGACTCCGCCTGCCTGATGCTGTCATCGAAGAAAGCTGGCCGCTGGGCGACTACCGTGAGCCCGACCGTGAACTGTCGTTTCGCGTCTTCGCCTCGCAGCTCGTTGCGCACGTTACCGCGTTCGTAGAGCTGAACCCCTGAGACCCTCGGCAAACGGCAGACGTTTTCTGCCGCGGGCTTTCACGGTTCCCTCGCACCTGCCTTGGGCGCGGGGGGTCGCTGGCCTGCCCACCGTAGCATCGCGAAGGTGGGCTCGAATCCAGTCGCCCCGACCAATAGAATCAACGATTTACGGCCGCTTGCGAGCAGCCGCTTTTCGGACTGTCGTTGAAATTGTAGCTGAAGATTTCCCCCTGCTGTCCGCAGAGAATTCGCGGTGCTGAGCCGTGTAGAACAGGAATCTCGGGTTTGAGGTCAGCTCGAACGGGACCTCGCGAAACCCGTAAAAAGCGCTCGTACCTGGGATCCTCGCCGTTACGGAACCACGGCGACTGTCTTGACGTACCGCACGGGGACCCCGTCCTTCATCGCCGGCTGGTACTTCCAGCGGCGGGCGCTTCGAAGGATGACGGTGTCGAAGCCCTCATTTACTGACTGGCGGATCGTCGCATCCACGACGCGCCCGGTCTCGTCGATGACGAGATCAAGGACTCCGGTGGTGTGCAACGCCCTGATGAGCCCCAGCATTTCCATCGGCAGCCCAGGCATCCGTTGGTCGAGCGCGACTGGAGGAGCGACGTCTTTGTCGTCGATAGAGTAGACGCGCAGGTCGCTGACCGCCGCGGCCGGCGATGCGGAGACGGAACGAGAAGCAGCCGCGGGCGCCGGCGACGTTGAGACAGCCTGGGGCGCCGGCGGTGGCGCGATCGGACGCTGACCGATCGTGCGGTCCGCAGTGCCCGCCGACGCTGCGGCCGCCGCCGGCTGTGGAGATGCCCGTTGCTCCGCCGCGGATCGGATCAACTGCAGGAACCCGTCGACCAGGACACTCAAGTCCCCCAGTCCGTCGTCCTTCACGCCGAGTTTTTCCGCTTCCACAATCATGAGTCGCGCTTCGGTCAGTGGAGGCTCGGCGTCGCTGAAGCTCTTTTGATCGAGCGCGGATCTCGCAGTCCGGAACCGTTCGCGTATCAAGGACGGCAACAGCCGCATGCGCACGTCGGAGAACATCCTTTCGAGGCGCGGCGACGCGTCGGCGGCGGCCAATCGCGCCAGCGGTTCCTTCCGGATCATCGACTCCGCGATCGATTCGGCCTCTCGCGTGCGGCCCAACGCATACAGGCAGAACGCGCGATACTCGTCGGCCTGGCGGGCGATTTCGGGTGCGGTCGAGCCGCGGTCCATGCTGCTCAATAAAGACAGCGCATCTTCGTACGCAGCTGACGCGTACAGGTCTTTGGCGGTGCCGAGCGGATCCTGAGCTCCGAGCCCGGCCCCGGCGGCCACCAGCACAACTCCGATGATGAGGATCGCTCTCATGAGGGGTCCTTGACAGGAAAGTCTCATTTGTTCAGGTCCACGGCCATGCGGTTCGGCCCTTTCGCGGTCACCACGACGGTCTGTTTCCGTTCGCCAAGCTGCGGGTGTTTGAAAACCATTTCGTGCGGTCCGACGCTGACGAGCAGGTTCGCGATCGGTGTCTGGCCCACGCTGTTGCCATCCAGCATGACCTCAGCCCATGGCCGTGCATTCACGCTGACCGACGCTTTGGGCGGGTCGACTCGAATGGCGATCGTCTTCCCTGCCGTCACCTCGATTCTCCGGCCCTCCTGATACCCGAGGCTACGGTTCGTGAGCATGACGTTGTGGCGGCCGGACGCCAGCATGATTCGACTGGCGCTGCTCGTGCCGATGACATTCTCGTTCTCCACGACCTCGACGTCGAACGGCGCGGAAATCGAGAGCCACCCACCGACGGGTCCTGAGACCTTCGACAGCGAAAACACGACGGACGCGGTGCCTCCGGCTGTGACGATCACCGTTCGCCCGGCCGAGCCGGCGTCGCTCGTCACGGTGACCTTGTGCTCTTCCGCCGTCAGGTCGGCGACGGTGAGGGGCGAGGTTCCGCGCGGCCGTCCGTCGACGGCGACGCGCGCGCCCGGCGGATCGGTCGCAACGGACAGCCGGCCGAAGGGAGCGGCGGGCTCGGCGGCCTTCATCTCGAAGTACTGGGTGACGTCGGCCCCGGCCGCGATCACCAAGGGCACCGTGCGCTCGTCGCTCCCGGTCCGAACGGTGATCGTATGCGCGCCGGGCGAAAGCGACAGCGTCAGCGGCGTCATGCCGCGTCGCTCTCCATCGATGAGCACCTCGGAGGTGACGGGTCGCGCATCGATCGTCAGGTTGCCGACTCGCGGCGCCGCCGCCCTGAACTGCGGAAGGGGGAAGCGACGAATCGCGAGCATGGTGAGAATGGGCACAACAACGAGGGCAACCACGATCAGCATCGGTCGTACGAGTCTCGGCCCCAGTGGTTGGCTCGATCCGGGCGCCGGCTTTGCGATATCCGCGATCGGGACAGGCTTAGGTCGCGGAGCCGTTTCAGACGGGAACGCAACCAGAGCATTGGCGTTGGGGTCCGCAACAGTTTGTCCGGACGGCTTCGCTCCGAAGAGTCCGAACAGGCCGCCGAACAATGACCGTTTACCCGATCCTCCTCCGGCGACGACGGCCGTGTCCAGACCGGAAGCCGGTGATTCTCGGCGCGCACGCGGAGATGACTTCATGGTCTGGGACCTCATCCGACGGTCAGGAAAGCCCTGGCGTGACAACCATCGACCGTCCAATCTCGTGCCAGTTTAACGGCTTCAGAAATCACGACATTTGATTGGTCTGTGGCCGACAAGGGTGAAAATATCCGGACTTCTGTCGCCTTCTGGGCGGACTTCCGCCCCTGAGCGCGCGACGAGTGAACGTGCCTGGTTGCCGTCGTTCATCGAGTTGCGGCCGGCGACTTCGGCTCTGAACACGAGGGCCGTGTTGCAGCGGTTTCACCTCACGCAGGGGTCACAGACAGACAGAAACCGGACTGAACCGCGTCGGACAGAGCCTAACACACACAGACGACAGACATCAGTAGAATCAACCGGTTACGCTGTTTAGTGCGGTTTACGGGCGGTCGACCAAGTGCGGTTTATTCCCTGCCTTGGGCGCAGGGGTCGCTGGCCTGCCCGCCATGGCATCGGGAAGGCGCGTTCGCCGACGCGGTCTTTCGATCTCCTGCCTCGGTTCTCCGGGGAACACTGTCTTTCTTCGCTTCGAGCAGGGCCTCGCCGCGCAGGCCCAGGGCCTGACCGTCGTGGGGGCGTGGATGGTTGCTGATATATATTACATTCCAAAAGGAGGTCGACATGCGTCGAATCTGTTGCCTCGCCGCGTCGGTGATCGTTGCCATGTGGGCTGTGGCCCCCTCCCTGGTTGCACAGAAGCAACAGCAGATTTTCATCAGCCTGACCGCTCCGAATGGCACGCCGGTCACCGACCTTCAGGCCAGTGAGGTCAGCGTGACGGAGGACGACGCCGAGTGCAAAGTCCTGAAGCTCGAGCCAGTGAATTGGCCAATGAAGCTTCAGGTCCTCGTTGACAACGGCAAGCCGAACACAAATCCGATCAATAACCTGCGCGACGGCCTCAAAGGGTTGTTCGAGCAGATGCCTGAAGGCGTGGAGATGTCGATGTACGTGACCGCGGGAACCGTTCGGCCGATCGTCAAGCCGACCACCGACAAGCAGAAGCTGATTGACGGGATTGGCTTGATTGCGCCGGACACCAGCGTTGGGATGTTTTTCGATGCCCTCTCAGAAGCCGTCGGTCGCATCGATAAAGACAAGACCCCGAATTTTCCCGTGATTGTGATGGTCGGGTCCGACCTCGGAAGCGTGCGCGCGTCGGACCGCGACTATAAGAAGATGCAGGAGACCATTCTCAGTCGTGCCGTCACCGTTCACGTCGTCGTGATGGGCGGCGGCGGCGGCACGAGCGGCGGCGGAGCGCAGACCGAAATCGGCCTCCTCGTGACCAAGCTCAGCGGCGGCCGCTACGAAAACATCACGACGATCCCTCGTCTGGCGACGCTGCTCCCTGAATGGGGCAAGAGAATCGCGGAGAGTCAGGCGCGCCAGAGCCATCAATACCGTGTGACGTACGAACGACCAGCGAACGCCAAAGAACAGCCGCGCGTCGGCGCGTCAATCCAACACGAGGGAACCGCGATGATCTCACTCGATGGCCACCTGCCATAGGGACCGAACTCGCGAAGGACCGACGCATCGGGAGTTTCCGCGCATCGGGAGGTCTGTCCTCCGCAGGTCGCCAGTCCTTCGGACGTGATCGCCAGATCCGGTTTTCCGCGTCCATCGAACCCTCCGCGCGTGACGACCTGCACAACCCACGCGGCCTCCCCGGCGGCGATCGGCGGGGGACACGTTCTGCGTCATAACCTTTTCCATTCGTGCAGCCCACGATATAGGATCGTCGAACTGCCCTGGAGAAGTAACGATGAAAATGAGTCGACGCGCTGTCGCATTGTCGGTAGGCGCCATGCTTTCAGCGGCACACATCAGCGCTCAGTCACCCGCGAACACGCCGGTGTCATCCGACGCCGAGATCCGCAAGATCCTTGTCGAGCGGATCGACACGCAGCGGCAGAGCGTCGGTCTTGTGGTTGGCGTCATCGAGCCGAGTGGCCGCAGAATCGTGGCCTACGGAAGTCTTGCCAAAGGCGATTCGCGGCCGCTTGATGGCGACACGATCTTCGAGATCGGCTCGATCACGAAAGTGTTTACATCGCTGCTGCTGGCCGACGCGATCGAGCGGCACGAGGTGGCCCTCACTGATCCGATCGCGAAATACCTGCCCTCCCAGGTGAAGGTGCCGGAACGAGGCGGTCGGTCGATTTCGCTTCACGATCTTTCGACGCATACGTCCGGGCTTCCGCGTCTCCCGACCAACATGAATCCGAAGGATCCGTCGAATCCGTACGCGGACTACTCGGTCGACCAGCTTTATCAGTTTCTCTCGAGCGTTCAGCTGACACGGGACATCGGTGCGCAGTACGAATATTCGAACCTGGGCGGCGGGCTGCTCGGCCACGTGCTGGCGCGGCGCGCGGGGATGGAGTACGAAGCGCTCGTACGATCCCGCATTACCGGGCCGCTCGCAATGACCAGCACCAGCATCACGCTGTCGCCGGAGATGAAAGCGCGGCTCGCGCCAGGGCACGGTCAAACGCTGCAACCGGCCTCGAACTGGGATCTGCCGACGCTCGCAGGCGCCGGCGCTCTGCGCTCGAGCGCCAACGATCTCTTGACCTTCCTGGCCGCCGCGCTGGGATACACGAAATCGCCGCTCGGTCCCGCGATGGCCGCGATGGTCGGGATGCCGACGATTCGCCGACCGACTGGTCTGCCAGGTCTGGAAATCGGGCTCGGATGGCATATCTCCACTGTCCACGGAAAAGAGATCATCTGGCACAACGGCGGCACTGGCGGGTATCGGACGTTTATCGGCTACGACCCTAAGGCCCGCACAGGTGTGGTGGTGCTGTCCAATGCCGGGACGCTCGCGGGGCCGGATGATATCGCCCGTCACCTCCTCGACCCCGAGACGCCGCTCCTTGCGCAGGATTCGCCGCTGGTGACGCCACCCAAGACGCATGCGGAGATGACGGTCGATCCGAAGCTGTTCGACGGGTACGTCGGCCGGTATCAGTTCGCCCCCGCGGTATTTTTGACCGTCACCCGCGACGGCAGCCATCTGTTCGCGCAACTGACAAATCAACCCGCGTTCGAGGTGTTTCCGGAAGGCGAGAAGGACTATTTTCTGAAGGTTGTCGACGCCCAACTGACGTTCGAAACCAACGGACAGGGCAAGACGACCGCCGTCGTTCTCCATCAGCTCGGCAGAGATCAGCGGGCCATGAAGATCGAGTAGGCGAGGCAAGGGAGAAACGAACATGAAAACTGTTTCCAGACGACTGGTCATGGCGGTGTTGCTTCTGGGATGGGTGCAGGCCGCAGCGGCTCAGACGGCGGATGACATTGTCGAAAAGCACTTGACCGCCATCGGAGGACGCGCAGCGCTCGGGAAGCTGACGTCCCGATCCATGAGCGGCACCATCCGCGTGTCGACACCGGGCGGGGACATCTCAGGAACGATCGAGATCCTGAACCAGGCGCCAAGAAAATCGCGGAGCCTGCTGAGACTCGATTTGTCTGCGCTCGGAGCAGGCGAGATGGTCCAGGATCAGCGATTCAACGGGACGTCCGGCTATGTGCTCGACAACCTGCGTGGGAACCACGACATCACAGGCAACCAGCTCGAGAACATGAAGAACGGATCGTTTCCCAGCCCGCTCCTGAATTACAAAGAGATCGGCGCCACACTGGAGCTCACCGGCAAGGAAAAGGTCGGTGAACGCGAGGCGTACCTGCTGACCCTCACGCCCAAGAGCGGCTCCGTGGTGCGCGCATATATTGATGCCGGGTCTTACCTGCTCTTCAGAGTCGTCGCGAAGGTCGACGCCCCACCGGTGGGAGAGTTCGAACAGACGACCGAATTGCTCGACTACCGGGACGTCGATGGGGTCAAGGTCCCGTTCCAACTGAAGACCTCATCTTCGTTTGAGAGCTCCAGCATCACCTTCACGAAGGTGGAGCACAACATCAAGATGGACGAAGCGCTTTTCTCCAGGCCGGCCGACGCCAGGTGAGGGAGGATTAGAGTCATTTTCACCACCATGTAGCGACAGCATTGCTGTGTCGAGGCGGCGGGACGGCATCGGCTGCCGCCCCCCGGGTCGGGCGCCGGAACTGTGCGCGTTCGGTTCCTACACTGTCGGTCCCGCGGCGATCATCGGCTGGCTTGGGCCTGGGCCATTCACGGCATGCATCGACAGGGGTCATTCCGTGGGCACGGATCACGGGGAGCAGGATCGCCGCGGTGAGAACCTGCCGCGCACAGTTGGCGCCTCCCGACCGGCCGCCCTCCCACGGGTGGCCGCAGCCGACGCCGTCCCGCCGCCAATCACGCGTCGCGATCGTGCCGGGCGGCAGCGGCCGTCTGAGCGTGCCGACGCACGCCGTGACCGGAAGTCGAGCGCAGCGACGCTTCACGTCGACTTCGGCCTGCGCGATCCGTGGCTTTCGAATTCGCTATGGCGGTGCAGGCCGTGAATGGCAGGCGATCGAACCACCCGATAGTCGACGTGGTGCGACAGGGTTGGAGCGAAGTCTCGACTTCCCGGCACGCGAAGCGGGCGCAGCCGGCCGGTACGATCGCGGCGCGCACCGCCGCGATACACACAAGTGAAAGACAGGCTAGCGCGGCACCTCGACGCCCGCCACTCTCGCCCGATCGAGTGAGGCTTTCACGAAGCCCGACGCGAGCACGTCGGTCAGAAAGCGATTCACTTCTTCGAGGCGCGACGCCTCGCCCTTCTCGACCACGATCGCCTGGCC
>JBGPKK010000090.1:0-18717 GCA_041485905.1 Vicinamibacteria bacterium | reverse complement strand
GCGACCTCTTTCGCCGCTAATCCCGCGTCACAATCCCCGAGCACGCGCGTGCGCAAATCCATCGAGTACGGCGCCATTCGTCCCTCCCGGCGAGAGAAGTACCATGACCGCCGTACTATGTACAATCGGAAAACGCTCTAGCCTGCGTGACGAATGACGACACCAGACCAACTCAAGACCGGGTCTGCGCTTAAGGGGTTGCAGAATGCAGCAGGTGGAAGCGAATCGACGCATCCCAGGCGCATCCAGCTTCGGCATCGACTGGCAATCCACGCCAGTGACTTGGCGCAACCGACGCATGATGCCAGCGTGGCCGTCGGCAAACGCGACCCGCTTGGCGCGAACCCCGCATGATCGACCCGGACGCGGCGCTGCGCATAGACGAGCGTCCCACGCAATGCTCACTCAGAGCAGATCGTCCTACGTCCGCTCACTGTCATCCCGGACGCCACCGATCGCCAGGGCGGCGGCACCCAGGTGAAGGTTTCTGTTGCGACCCGCCTGCCGGAACGGCCTTTCGCTATCCCGGCAGGCGGAACTGCCCAAGGCTCCTCGCGTCTTAGAAATCGAACTGCACGCCGATCTTGAAGAACCGCGCCTGCGTGATCGACAACGGATTGAGATACGTCGTCCCGTAGTTCTGCTGGTACACGTCCACCGCGTTGGAGTTGAACAGGTTGAAGATGTCGAGCGCAACCAACGTGCGGGTTCGCCCGTATCTCAGATTCTTGCCGAACCGGAGATCCACCCCGTTGAGGCGATCACCGTAGACCGCGCCGGGCTGAACCAGCTGCAAGGGCGCGACGGGAGAGCCATTGGCGAAGAACCGCCCAAGACTCGTCTGGCTGAACACTACGAAGGTCTGCGCAACCAGGCTCTGGCTCGTCACGCTCGGGAAGTTGCTCCCCGGGTACGGGAGGCTGTGGAACGTCCCGCTGACGAGCACGTCAACCTTCGGCACGGTGTACGTCGCCAGCCCCTTGACGTTCGTTAGCCATCCCGACTCACGATGACAATAGGCCACCGGCCACTGCCAGAGGCCGGGCTGGAAGGCATCAAAGAACGAGAGCGTGCCGCCCCAAGCCCCGAAAATGTTCACTTCCGGGTGCGCCGTGGCCACTCCGCAGTTGTCCTCGACGACGTTCCCGCTGCTGAACCCACCTTGTATAACCACGTCTCGCATGCGCGCGTTCACGGCGAAGTCGACGCCGTTGTAGGTGTTGAACGCACCGCCGGCCTTGTCCGAAAAGGTGAGGTAGTTATCGATCTGGCCGAACTTGGCCGGCTTCAGGTCCACGTACGAAAGCGTCTTGCCGCTGCTCGCCAGCTTTGAATCCGTAGGCACGGTGTAGGTGAACGAATCGAAGTCGGCCGGCGTCAGGTTGCGGTTGATTGTGGACTGCAGGTTGCCCCAGCTCCGCCGGTTGTAGCTCACATCGACCGACACCCTCGGGGCGAGTTGCTGCGAGAGGGCGAGTGACAAGTCCCAACTGTGCTCCCGCTTATTCCAGCCGCTGGTGGTGTCCGGATCGACCGTGGTTGGCGAGATAGTTTTCCCAAATGTCGGGCTCGCCATCGGGCCGCATTCGCCGTTGGCTGCCGGGTTTAGAAGGTCGCAGTTGGGCACGAAGTCGCCGTTGTCGACGGGCCAGGTTCGCGTGGTGCTCGAGCTAAAATGCCCGATTCCTGCTGGACTGTAGAACAGCCACTCGTTGACCGTGTTCGTCGTCGTGACGTATTCGCCCAGGAAGACCTTCACCGCCGTCTTCCCGTTGCCGAATACATCGTAGGCCGCGCCGAACCGCGGCTGCAGGTCCTTCTGATTGAGGGGGCCGTCCTGGTCGGGGAACACGACGGCGGTCGGCAGGAACCGGTTCGGTCCCATCTGCTGCTGAGCAAAGTGGTCGACCAGGCGCTCGAAGCGAAGGCCACCCTGCAACGTGAGGCGGCCAACAGTCCATCGATCCTGTCCATACAGGGAAAGCATGCCCTGATGCTGCTGTTGGCTCGATCCCTGGTCGGCGTACATCGTGAACGATTGGGGAACGCCGTTCAGGAAGACATAACTGAGCTGGCTGTTGTTGTAGTAGTTTTTCGGAAACGTCGAGTCGTTGGCGTGGTAGCGGACGCCGAACTTCGCCGAGTGCGATCCGGTCACGTACGACGCGGATCCCTGGAGGATGTTCGTGAAGCCGGTGTGGTCTGACCAGTTGCTGGACCGGTAGTTGAGGCCCGGAATGATGCCGCCTTGTTCCTGCACGGGAATCGTCGTCTGATCCCATGGATTCTTCTGGGTTCCCCCCC
The DNA here is from genome assembly GCA_041485905.1 of Vicinamibacteria bacterium. Lineage (GTDB taxonomy): Bacteria > Acidobacteriota > Vicinamibacteria > Vicinamibacterales > CAVVIG01 > JAHFUI01. The sequence continues at coordinate 16,413 of JBGPKK010000090.1, read as the reverse complement.
ACCAGAAGTAGGGCCCCAGCTGAGCGTTGCCTTCGAGCAGCAGTCGGGACGTGACCGGCGATGTCCAGGAGAACTGGGTCATCGAGTTCGGGCGATTTTCGACCTTCTGCAGCGCTTCGGGTGCGGCAATCGTCCCGGCGAAGGTGAGCCCCGAACTGGAGCCACCCTGGATGCAGTGCTGGCAAATCCGCTGGTAGTCCGTGAAGAAGTTGATCTTGTTTCTCGGAGTCGGCTGCCATGTCAATCGCAGAGAGCCGTTCTTCCACCTGCCGTCGTCGATTGGTACTTGCAGCGGCCGGCCGTCCTTGCCATCGGCGGGGAGATACGTCCACTTGGTGTTATCGCCGGCATTCAAGTTGACCCACATGCTGGCGACATTCTGGTCGTTGGACTGGTAGCGGTACGTGCCGAAAAACCACAGCTTGTCGCGGACGATCGGGCCGCCGAACGCGGGGTTGATATCCCATGCCTTCGCCAGAGATTGCGCCGTTGTCAGGCCCTGGGCCTGCAGCGCCGGCGTCAGGTTCGTGCCCTGGAGCGCGCTGCCCGTGCCGTTGATGAAGAAGCTCCCTGCGAACTTGTTCCCGCCCTGCTTGCCGATAATATTCATCTGCGGGCCGCCGGTGTTCGCCTCGCCAAGCCCGCCAGACAGAGAGAACACCACTTCCTGCGCATTGCCGACCTCGGTGACGTAGGAGGACACGCCCATGCCCTGGTAGCCGGCACTCATGCCATCGACCTGGACCTGCCCTTCGTTCCGGCGTCCGCCGTGGACCTGGAACACATTGAAGATGGCACCCTGAGAGCCGCCGACATCATTGCCCTGCACGTTGATCGCCGGGACGAGCGCAATGAGGCCGCCATAATTTCGAGACGTCGGGACTGCGTTTACCGTAGTGCCGCTGATCGTCTCTTGGCTGCGCGAGCTCGTCACGTCGACGAGGGGGGTTTCGCCAGAGACAGTGATCGTCTCGGCCACGCCGCCCACTTTCAGGTCCGCGTTCACCGTGGCCACGAAGGTCCCGGTCAACTCGATGCCTTCGCGCTTGACAGGGGCGAACCCGGTCAGCGTAAAGGTCACTGTGTAGGTGCCGGGTCTCAGGCTTTCGACGGAATACTGACCGGTCCCGCCGGTCACGACGGCGCGCGTCTTCTCGATCAGCGCGGGGCTGGACGCCTCGACCGTGACGCCTGGCAACACGGCGCCCGAGGGGTCCTTGACGGTCCCCACGATCGACGCTTGAGCATAGGCAGCTGCCGGGACGACCGTCAGCGACACGAGCACCACGATCGCCCTTACACATCGGAACATGGGGAGCCTCCACTTTCCACACATCACGAACGTCCAGCCATCAATGTCTGTTCTTCCTACGGGGGGCGGCGTTCAGAATCTTGCGCAGCCCGAAGCGGCCTCGTGGGAAGGGTCCAGACGTTGTCCCTTCATATGCGGACGTATCTTGCGGAAATCACTGTGCAGTGTCAATACACATCTCTCACCCAGCTCGGCCTGAAGCTGGAGTCGACGACCGGCCCCAGTGGATGTGCTCGTCATTGACAGCGTTGAGCACCCTACGCACGATGAGCCAAGAGCGCCCTTGATGGAGCGTGCCGCAGAGCGTGCCACCGCCGTGAAGATATCCGGCGCATCGTCGGTCGCATTCGCATCAAGGGGGTGGACCGGCCCTGCGTTGCCGGAAGAACGTCAAGGTCACGGCATACGAACTCTGAAGGCCGGTGTGATTCTCCACATCACCGCCTGCGGCACTACTCATTACTCGCGCGAATTGATCCATGCCGATACCACCTGAGACGATCGACGGAACGACCATCGACAGCCTGCAACGGTTCTGCCTTTCTTGAAGAGACGGCGGCCCCGAGGCTAATGGCGGCGGCAGAGTGCCTGGACGCGGCGTGCAATCGAGCGTTGATAGGTTCAGCTGCGGACCGAGCCGTTCGTCACTGCGGGCCAGCACAAGGGCAAACGGAATTGTTAAGGAAAACCGCGAAAATCAAAAATTGGCTGGGAGGCAGGGATTCTTTTCACGCGCTCAAAGAAACCTCGGGATTCTTTCGTCCGCTTTCGGCCATTCGCGTCCGTTTACAGATTTTCCCAGCGCAATGACACGCTCGCTTCTGCTTCCTACGCGCGTTATCATCGCGTCCGGGACCGGACGTCTAACCAGACACTTTGGGGAGAGTGCGATGAACAGAATCGGCAGAATTGCGATGGCCGCGTGCGCGGCGCTGATGGTGGGCAGTGCCGCCGACGCCGACGTGACGCTGAACTCAGTGCGAGTGGGGGCGGTGAACGTAGTGGCGTTGGCCAAGTTCTACCAGTCGGCGTTTGGCTTGCAGGAGGTCAACCGACTCGAAACACCGGGAGGGCCGGAAATCTTTTTGAATTTCGGCGCCACCGTGGACGCTGCCAAGGCCAATAAGAACCTCCGGATCGTCATCATGCACCGCGACTCCGACGCCATAAGAGACCCGATTGCGCACGTGATCCTGAACGTGACCGACATGGCTGCAACCGCGGCGGCGGTCAAGGCAGCCGGCGGATCGATGGACGGCGATCCGCGCCCATTCGGAAATTCCGGCGTCATTATCGGCATCGCGGTCGATCCCGCCGGCAACCGCCTGGAGCTGATCCAGCGGCCGTAGCTGCAGGTCGCTCAATGACACCGAAGGGAGCAGTCGATGAAGATGGCAACGGCTTTCGCGCGCGTGCGCACACGCGAATGGGCGGCACACTCGCGCATTGGGCGGCAAGTCGGCATGAGCGATGCGGACGTCGAGCGCATCGTGGCCGGACCCGGGAGCGGCGGCGGCGATCCCATCGAAACGGCGTTGCTGCGCGCAACCGACTAGCTGTCCAGTTCCCACCGTCTTTACGATAGCGGCCGAATCGGCCACGCTAGTGCGTCAAACCGTACACGAGGTAGTTGACGCCCAGCTTGTACGCCTCGTTGGTCTGATCGATGGGACGAAGGCCCTGGCCCGACCATTCCCAGAACTGCGAGACGTCGGTGTTGTAGTTGATGATGATCTGAAGCCGCTTGCCCGGATCGTTGTCCTCATACACACCGCGGAAGATGGGCTGCCCGGCATTGTAGGCCTGCGGGATGATGTCGAGGCGGTTGATCTCGAAGAAGGCGTGAAAGATTGGGTGCGTCGCCTGCATATCGAAGAACCGCACGTCGGGCAGGACGCGCCGCATGTTCGCCTCGAACGGATCCCAACCCGGGCTGCCGAAGTCGCCTGGCCGCTTGAAGTCGTCGACGATGAGGAAGCCGCCCTTCTGCAGATACAGGCGCAGCGCCGCGGCTTCCGCGTCGGTCAGCGTCCACCAACTCACTTCGATGATGTAGGCGAGCGGGTACTTGAACAGTTCCGGATCATCGAGCGCCAGCGTGTTGATCTCCTCGTGCGCGTTGAGGAAGCTCAGCTCGTTCATGATCTTCATCAGGTTCTGCTCGGCGAGCGGATAACCGTGCGACCATGAGGGCTGGCCGCGCCACCAGTACCCGCCCGGCGCCGTCTCGTACTTCACGCGAACAAAGGCGAAGCGACCGTCATAGGGCACATTGGGCGGCATGCGAAGCTGCGCGAAACGACCGCCACGGCCGCCGCCGCCAAAGCCGCGGCGCTGCGCAAAGGCCCCGGCTGCGACCGCAACCACCAGCACGGCCACGGCGATGACCCGCTTGCGACGACCTACGGCCACGCGATGGGCCTTTCGCTCAAAGGCACTCGGCCAGGGTTATCCCGTTGTCCTGCATCTGCGCGTGCGCCAACGCGTCGCGCTCCTGGTCGATGGCGCCGGCGAATCTGGCGAGAAGCCTTGCGCGGTCGCGTGGCTTGGGGTCCTGTCACGACGGACGCTCGTGGGTCCATTCGCCGTTGACGAAGAACGGCCGAACGTCGCGTACCTCGGAAGTCATCGGCTCGCATCATAGCGCGAGTACTCGCCAACTCCGAGCACCGTCGTCAGCTCGATCTAGTGATCCTCAGCGACTGACGAGCGGACCTGCGTTGCGGGCTGCGGCTCCTCGCTCTGATGAGCTATAGTCAGCGCGATGTGATTGGCCGAATTGATTGTTCTGCTTCGTCATCCGACACAAGGGGAACAGTGAGCATGAAACGACATCTCTTGCCGCTCGTTGGGTGCCTGATGTTGGGGGCGCTTTCGCCCCTCTCCGCGCAGGACCTCACGATCATCAATGCCCGTATCGTTGTCGCCAACGGCACCGTGATCGATCGCGGCTCGATCGTGGTGCGCGCGGGAAAAATTGTTTCCGTCGCGGCAGGCGCGCCGTCCGCCCCGAATGGGACGACGACTGGCAAGACGATCGACGCCCGAGGCATGACGGCCATGCCGGGGTTCATTGACGCCCACCGGCACATCAACACCGGGCCCACTGAGAAGGCGCAGATGCAGGCGCAGCTCGAAGCCGGCTACACGACGATCCTGTCGGGAGGCGGTCCGGCGGACGGGAACATCACGCTCAGGGATCACATCGAGAAGGGCGTCATCAACGGGCCGCGCATCCTTCCGTCCGGACAAGTGCGGCTCGCAAACAACACGCCTGAGATGGCTCGTGAACAAATTCGGAAGATGGCCGAGATGGGCGTCAAGTTCACCGGCGAGATCGGTCTCACGCCGGTGCCGGGGCCGAGCGCGCAGGAGATCGAAGTACTCAAAGCCGTCGTGGACGAAGGGAAAAAGGCTGGCGTGATGATCCAGGTCCACGCGGTCAGCTCGACGGCGATGATGGCGGCCATCGACGCCGGCGTGCGGCTGCTGGTTCACGTCCCCAACAAAGACTGGGTGACTCAGGCGGATGCGAAAAAGCTCGCGGCCTCAGGCACGAAAATCCTGGGGACGATCGGCTTCGGCGCCCCGATCTTCGGCGTGTTTGAGAAAGACAACATGCCGCGGTTCCGCGACGGCAAGCCCTGGCCCGCCTCGATCACCGGCGCGGATGTGCTCGACGGCGTCGCTGTCGGCCAGGAAACAGGATTTACGTCGGTGAACTCCCGAACGATTTGGGATGCGGGCGGCATGCTCGGCTACTGCACCGATTCGGTGTACGACGCGTTGGCTGGCCTGGAACACGAGTTGAAGACCTATAACGTGATGTTCTCGATGCAGGACATCATCAAGCTGATGGGACCGAACACGGCGTCCTACATTCAGATGGGCGATCAGCTCGGAACGCTGGAGGCCGGCAAGATCGCCGACATCATCCTGCTCGACGGCAATCCACTCGAAGGCTATTGGAACTGGCTGAAGACCAAAGTGACCGTCAAGGGCGGCGTCGTGGTGGTGGACAGGCGATGAAGAAGCTGTTCGTCCTTCTGGCCGTGCTCGGGTGCGCGCCGACGGCCGCCGGGCAGAATGCCGACGATTACCGGGGCGGGTGGAAGACGGACGACAACACACACACCTATCAGTTCTCGATCCGCGGCGATCAGGTGCGCGGAATTTACTGCACTCATTGCAGCGACGCGACGACGCTGGCGTTCCTCGACGGCAAGCTCGCCGCGGACGGCATCGCGTTCGTGGTAACGCATGTGAAGAGCGACGGCAGCACGGCCTCTCAGGACCGTGCGACCGCGAAGTTCAACAACGGAAGACTGATTGTGACGGGGACCAGCGGCGGCCCGGGCGGTGGCACGTTCGCGTGGACGATGATTAAGGACGCGCGCGGACCGGACCCGCTTCCGACTCCCGTATCTGTGCTGCCACCTGGTCCTCCTGTGCCTGCGATCGCTGCTCGCGGCGGGGGGGCCGGCGGCGGTGGAGGCTTCGCGCCCGCGCCATACGTTCAACCCGGACCGTGGAAGTCGTTGACGCCGGCGGACGTGGTCGGCGTGTGGATCGGCTTCGGCGCAGGGATCAACAAGCAGTTGTTCATCATCCGCAAGGTCGGGAACACGCTGCGCGGGATGGTCTGTGGGCGATGTGACAATCCCTACACGATGGCGGCGCTGGACGACTTCGAGATCAAGGGCGACACGCTGACGTTCAACATCCTCCACGAGGACTGGGGCCCCGGATCGCTGCCGTTCCGCAATCAGGTCACCGCTCACGTCTCCGCGAACGAGCTGCGGATCACGACCGTGCAGGACAACATGCCCTCGCGACCGGGCAGACCGGGCGGCGGATCGTCGCTGATGGGACCGGTCGCGATCGAGGCGACGGCCGGAAACCCCTAGGCGAGGACTCGAGCCGGTCAACATCGCGTCTCGCCTACCTCGTGACGTCCCGGAAGTACGAGGGCAGATCCGGCTTCGTATCGCGCAGGATTTCGACGATCGCGCGCCGATCCGCCACCGACAACGCCGTTCTGTAGCGCGCCAGTCGCTCGTTTCCGGAGAGGATCTGCCACAGCCGCCTGTAGATCGGGTCCTTGGCGCCGGGCGGCAGCTGGTCAAAGGCGGGTGAGTAGATCAAGTAGCTGCAGGGGTATTTCATCAGACGGCGGTTCAGATCCAGCTCGTGCAGCGAACGTCCCTTTTTGTCCCTGGGGCCCACTGCTGAGAATTTTTCGGCGAAGCCTGACGCGCCCCGGACGCGGTCCGTCAACCTCGTTTCATCGATGAACAGCATGTAGTCGACGACCTCGTTCGCGACGCCGCTCATGACGTCGGCGAGTCGGGCGTCTTCTCCGGGCGCGGCCACAAACGGTGGGTGCAGCCTCGGATCCGCGGCGCGCGCTTCCCATCCTGCGCGCGTGATCAGGTTGGTCATGTACGTCTGGTGCGAGAACACCATCAGGGCGGCGATGTCGCTCATCGTGGCGCGGAAGCCGTCCGGGTCGAACAGTCCGCTCGCCGAGGCGAGCTCGCGACTTGGGTGACCGTCGAGCGCGGGCACCTTGTTGCCGATGTGCTCGGCTCTGCCGCTCGTTCCCGTGACGAACCAACCGCCCCAACGGTCCTTGAGCGGCATCCGGTGATCCATGGCGGCCGACCTGACCGGCCGGCTGTCGGACGCCGGCGTCGTACTGAACATCAGCAGACCCGGCACGCCCAGCGTGTCGGCATTCAGATGACAGCCGAGGCATGTGGTGACGCGTTGAAACTGAGGCGCGTCGGTGGTCTTCTGCTCCAGCGTGTAGAAGACGATGCCCTCGGTGGCGTCCTCGGCGGCCACTTCAAGAATTTCACCGTTGCGGACATACCCGAGGACGACGCGGTCGTTGAAGAAGAGCGCCCGTGGATTATCCGGATTGATCAGCCGGGCCTGCAGACTGGTCGCCGAGAACACGAGCATCTGTGATTCGACCGGAATGTCGAGTGCTTGAAGCGCCGACTCTAGAAATCCGCCGCGGCCGTCGAGGGTGAGACGGATGCTGCCGTCCTTCAGTTTTTGGTTGACGGCAATGACGGGATTGTCGAGTGGCGCCGTTCCGTACTTGATGGCCATGTCCTCGGTCGATCCGAAGAACATCCCGCGACGCTCGGCGCTCAAGGGCGCCGGGACCCGCCAAGCCACGCACAAGAGACCGAGGCCCAGTGCGAATGCAACTCTGAACCGCATGGTATGAATCCCAATGTTGCGTGCGACGCGCTTTGACGTCAAGCCCGCACGATGAACTAAGATGACCGCTCCACTGCTCGTTCAACATGGGCCGAGACGTCACTCGTCGACGGTTTCTCCAGCTCTCCGCCCTGGCGGCTCCCGCTGCGCCGTCCTTGCTGCAACGACTCGCCCAGCCGAGCGCCGCGAACCTAGCAAACCCCATCGTCGTGGTCGGCGCAGGCCTCGCCGGCTTGCGCGCGGCTGATGTCTTGCGACAAGCGGGACGCCAGGTCGTCGTCCTCGAGGCGCGCGAACGCGTCGGTGGCCGCGTCCTGACGGTCCGCGCGCCGTTCGACGACGGTCTGCACGCCGAGGCCGGGCCGATCCGCATTGCCGGCGTTCATCAGGCGGTGCTGCGAGCCGCCAGACGTTTCAGCCTCACGCTGACGCCGTTCACTGCGTCTCAAGGGTCGCCGGTCGTGGCGATCCAGGGCAAGGCCGCGACGGCCGCAGAGATCGCCCGGGGCGCACTGACGCGGGATCTCAAGCCAGATGACAACGGTTTGGACCCGGGGGCGTTGCTCGATCGCTACATCGGTGTCTTGCCGGGCGATCTTGCGGAGCCGGCGGCGACGGCCGACTCGTACGCGCGATGGGCATCGTACGACCGGCTGAGCTGGCCGGAATATCTTCGATCCCGCGGCGCCACGCCCGAGGCGATCAAGCTCATGACAGTCGGCGGTGACGCCACCGATCTGTCTGCGCTGTACGTCCTCCGGCAATTCGCGATGCTGCGCCAGTCCACGCAACGCTACAAGATTCAGGGCGGAATGGACCTGCTGCCGCGTGCCATGGCAACGGCGCTTGGAAACGTCATTCGCTACAACGCCCCTGTCGTCAGGGTGACGCGCGAGTCCTCCGCCGGACAGGGCCCAGGGAAGTTGAGAGCGCTGCGTTTTCGCGTCGAGTATCGGGCGGACGCTCGCGTCCTTAGCCTGACGGCCAGCCGCATCATCTTCGCGATTCCGTTCACGACGCTGCGGGACATCGAGATCCGTCCGCGTTTGTCCAAACCGAAGGAACGAGCGATCGCGCAGCTGTCCTACTATTCCGGCACGCGGTTTCTGCTGCAGTCGCGCAGCCGCTTCTGGCGGTCCGCCGACTTGAGCGGATCGGCTCGGACCGATCGCGCGACGGAAGTGTGGGACTCGACCTTCGATCAGGTGACGAGCATGCGCGGAATCCTTGGCGCCTCGGTTGGCGGGGTCGTCGGCCGCACGGTGCTCGACATGACCTCCGAGGACAGCCTCACGTTCGGGATAGATCTCGTCGCCGATGCCTTTCCGGCCATTCGCTCGCAGTTCGAAAAGGGGTTCGTCCAGCGATGGGCCCTGGACCCCTGGTCACGCGGCGCGTTTCCCGTGTTCAAGCCGGGCGAGATGAGTACACTCATGCCGACGATCGCCCGCCCCGAAAACGGCATCCACTTCGCGGGCGAGCACACATCGTCGTGGACCGGATGGATGGAGGGAGCCTTGCAGTCTGGCGAACGGGCCGCGCGTGAGGTTCTGAATTCATGATTGTTTTCAAGCTCATCGTTCACGGCTTGCTGGCGGTCGCGCTGCTCGGCGCCATCACGCATCAGGCCTTGAGCCTCGTCCCGAGGCGGAGGGCTGCCGGGCCGCTGTCCTTCGTCGACCGATTTCGGAGGGTTGACGGCGGCGTCTATACGGACGCCGTCGTCGGGCTATTTCTCGTCACGGCGATCGGCGGCGCGCTCCTCTATCCGCAGTACCGGCTCGATGTGCGTACGGCCCTCGAGGACATGCAGATGCGCGCGGCCAACGGCGTCTTCGAGATCAAGGAACATCTCGCCGCGATTGGGCTGGGCCTGCTGCCCATCTACTGGCTCTTCTGGAAAGCCCCCCTTGTGCCCGGGCAGGCGGCTGCGCGCCGATATCTGACCTGGCTGCTGGCGTTCATCGTCTGGTGGAACTTCCTCGTCGGACATGTGCTGAACAACATCAAAGGACTGCTGCCGTGACCTCTTCAGAGAGACGCCCTGCGGTCGAGATCTTCTCCATGCTCTTCGGCATCGTGTACCTCGCGTGCTTCTACATGGACTGGGCGCCGTTTCGGTACTATCCCGACCGGCGCACGTTTCATGTCAAGATCACGCCTCAGGACGGTCCGGCCATCCTGTGGTACGGGTGGGTGACGGCCGCCGCGGTCGTCAGCGCGGCGATCGCCCTGTTGGTGCCGCGTCAATTGGCTGAACGGCTGTCGCCCGCCTGGGCCTGGGCCGTGCCACTGGTCATCGTCGTCTTGCTGCTTGTCTACGAGCGACGCTGGTTCCTGTAGGATGGACGCAGACAGAGGAGGCCGGGATGAAACGCGAGTCTGTATTCCGCTCAATCGCCATACTTCTGTTCTTCCCGGGGTTCATCCTGTCGCTCGCAGGCACGGCCTGGGCCAACGGCGAAGAATTCTTCGCTCCCGCGAAAAACGGCAAGATCGATCTGGTGTATTACGGACGGATCAAGGACAGCCAGACCGGCCGTTCGGTCACGGACTCGGTGTACTTCGTGCTCACGGACACGGCAACCGGCCTCAGCTTCCCCTTCACCAACGACAAGCCCGGTCACTTCAGAAGTCCGGACGTCGGGGCGGGGATCAAGGAGATCGGCGAGCAGGTCGATGTCAAGGCGTTCGCGATCACCGTCAACGTGGCGGGCTACAGGCGGGCCACGATCACGCGAATGCCCCGGAAGGCGCAAGGCACGGTTGAGCTCGAGGTCAGGTTGGATCCGGTCGTCTCAGGCGACGTCAGGGCGGCGGGACTGAGCACCGCCGATGCGCCGCCTTACGCGTGGATCATCCTGACCGGCGCCCTCCTGCTGTTCGCAATCGTCAGTGTGGCGCGAACAGGCCGACGGCGAACCACAACGCGTTGACGCCTCGCATCAAAACCATCCTGAGCGCGGCCCGCGCCGAGGAACGGAGCCAATGAGCGACACGATTCTCGGACAGTTTGTCTGGCACGAGCTGATGACGACCGACGCGACGTCGGCTGCGGCCTTCTACGCGAAGGTCGCCGGGCTGAAGACCCAACCAGTACCGGGCGCTCCTTCGTTCATGCTCCTCGTCGCGAGCGCCGGCCGAATGGGCGGACTGGTGACGCTTGGCGCAGGTGCGAAAGTCATGAGCGCGTCGCCGAACTGGCTCTCGTACATCGGCACGTTGAATGTGGAAGAGTCCGCGCGGCAGGCCGAGTCGCTTGGCGGCACGATCATCAAGCCGCCGGCGGATATGGGCGGTGGCGGGCGCTTCGCCGTTCTCCAGGATCCGCTGGGCGCGGTGTTCGCGATCTACCAGTCGCCGCAGCCGTATCAGAGATCCGTCGACGTGCCGCTCGGACATTGCTCGTGGCACGAGTTGACGACGACCGATTTGAGTGCCGCGTTCGCGTTCTATCAGCAGCTGTTTGGCTGGACGATCACGCATGACATGGACATGGGCGCGATGGGCGTCTACCGGATGTTCGCGCCGGCCGGATCGAAAGAGGCGTTCGGCGGGATGTACGTCAAACCGCCGCGGCAGCCGGGTGCGCCTGCGTGGCTGCCTTATCTAAAGGTAGCGGACGTGAAGACCGCGACGGCCACAGCGAAGGCGCTCGGCGCTGAGATCATGCACGGCCCCGCGGAAGTGCCCGGCGGCGGATGGATTTCGATGGGCACCGATCCGCAGGGCGCCATGTTTGCCGTTCACTCGGTTCGGTCGGTGGCCGCGGCACAACCGGCCGCGACGAAGAAGCACGCGGCGAAGAAGAAGCCGGCTGCGAAAAACAAGACCGCCGCAAAGGCGAAGCCGAAGACAAAGAGCGCGAAGAAGACCAAGAGCGCGAAGAAGAAGAAAGCTGCAAAACGCAAAGCCGGTTCAAAGAAGTAAACGTCATCTGACCGGTCTCAGGTGCTGAATGCTGTATCGTCTAAGTACAGCCTATCGTCCTCGCGTCAGCGCTGGCAGCAGCGGCTGGCGCGTCGGCGGAAGGTGCTGATCGACGGCGTTCATCATCATGCCCACCGTGAAGTAGTCGCCCATGAGCGCCATCATCTCGACCGAGCGCTGCCGTCCGAACCCCTCCACCATCTTGGCCCACAGATCACTACTGACCTTGTGCTCGCGAAAGAGGGCGCGAAAAAACCGGATCACCGTGGCGTCCTTTTCGGCCAGCCCCGTCACGTCCTTGTCGTATTTCACGACGTCAATGACCGACTGTTCCAGCCCAGCCCGCAGGCCCGCGGGCTCGTGCGCGGACCACTCGTACTGCTGGTCGATCTCCCTCGCGGTCAGCAACACCACCAGCTGGAAATATCGGGGGCCCATGGGGCTCCCCTCGCCGCTCGGAACTCCCAAGGCGCGACCCAGCGGGCCCAATCCCTCGGCGAGCTTCGGGCTGTAGATCGTGACGTGCCCGGGGCCGGGGCCCGGGGTCGCGGCAGGCCTGGCGTCAAAGATGCGCTGGCCCTCGGCATCCAGATCGCTCCGCGTGACCGGCGGCAGCCGCGAGAGCGTCACCGGATTGATGTCCGGAGGCAGCGGTGCCTGACCCTCCAGCGCGACCGCTGGAAGGACAGCAACGAGCAGGACCAACAGTCGGATGCTCATGAAGTAACCTCCTGGCCGGCGCCACGGCTTAACGAAGACAAGTCTCGCCAGCTCTCACGCCGAAGTCTAGTCCAAGTCTCGTTTCCACCGTGCGCCGAACGGTCCCGAAGATAAGGCCTCTTCGGTTAACTGCCCCCTCGCTAATCGCGCCTATCGTCCGAGACCGAGACCGCTGACGATGCTGAGAGAAGCCCAAAGAATTCTCGCTCATCAGACGCCGTCGAGCACGGAGTTGCGCAACTGAAGGCGGACTTGGTCATCGTAAGGGTGGCGCGAACATCAAGCCGCCGGCGGACCACAACGCGTTGACACCTCGCGGCAGCTTGAGGGGGCTGCCCGTCCCGACGTTTCGCTCGTAGACCTCTCCATAGTTGCCGACCGTCTTGACGACGTTGTAGGCCCACGCTTCGTCCAGCCCCAACGCTTTGCCGTTACCGGGCGTGACGCCGAGCAGCCGCCGCACATCCGGATTGCCGCTCTTCGCCATCTCTGCGACGTTTCCTGCCTTTACGCCCAGCTCCTCCGCGTCGATCATCGCGAAAATCGTCCAGCGCAGCACGTCGAACAAATCGACATCGGTCTCGCGCACCAGCTGCGCGAGCGGCTCTTTTGAGATCTGCTCCGAAAGAATCCGGAAGGTGTCGGGCTTCCCCGTCCCGCTCCGCAGGGATCCCAGCTCCGAGACGTCGGCGGTGAAGGCGTCGCAGCGCCCGGCCGAGAGCTCGGCTTCCAGTTGTCCGGTTTGTATCAGTATTTTCCGCAGCGTCAGGTTGTGCGACCGGAAGTAGGTCGTCAGATTGGACTCGCTCAAGCCACCGGCCACGACACAGATGCGGGCATTCGACAGTTGACGAACCTTCTGCGCGGGAAGCCTGGCCGGCACCAGGAAGCCCTGTCCGTCGTAAAACATCACAGGCCCGAACAGCAGCCCCATGCCTTCGCGCTGGAGCGACCACGTCAGCCGCCGCGAGACGATGTCGATGTCGGGCGTGGTCTGAAACTGCTCGACGGACGCTGCCTGTTCGTAGCGGACGTGGTCCGGGGTGCCGAAGATTGCGGCGGAGACCGCGCGGCAGACGTCGACGTCGAGACCGCTGTAACGACCCCGCTCGTCCACGCGAGCGAAGCCCGCCACCCCAGGCGCCACGCCGCAGACGAGCGTGCCCCGTTGCCTGATGCGCAGCACCCGCCCTTGCGCCGCGGCCGTGCTTTCTCCTCCAAGGGCAGCCACAGCAACCGCGACAAGGACCGCAAGGCGTTTATTCCGGGATCGGCCTGGAGTCGGGCGCATGGCACCTCCGCTGACAGTGTTGTTGACAAGTCATTTCGCCGGGGTTACCGTCCTCTCATCCCGTTTCCCTGTGATCCGGCATTTCTATTATCGCTTCGTCTCGCTGGTGACCGTTCGCGCACGATGCTTCATTCTCCGAAGGAGTCCCGCATGAGCAAGAGCTTGTTTTCACGCACCGCGGCTATCGCGTCTGGCCTACTCGTGGCGGCTTCGCTGACCGTCCTGCGCGCCGGCCAGGCCCCGACCGGAACAGTCGCCATCGACGGGGACGACATTGGCGGCGTCGTCACGGGAGCGAAAGGGCCTGAGGCTGGCGTCTGGGTGATTGCGGAAACCAGGGATACGCCGACCCGGCTGATCAAGAGCGTCGTCACCGACGACCAGGGGCGGTACCTCGTGCCGGACCTGCCCAAGGGGAGCTACGACGTCTGGGTCCGCGGGTACGGACTCGTCGATTCGGAGAAAGTGAAGGCGGCGCCCGGCAAGAGGCTGAACTTGAAAGCCGTGGCCTCGCCGAACGCGAGAGCGGCGGCGGCCTATTACCCTGCGCAGTATTGGTTCTCGCTGCTTGAGGTTCCGCCCAAGACCGACTTTCCGGGCACGGGACCGCAGGGCAATGGGATTTCCCCCAACGTCAAGAGCCAGGGCGAGTGGATCCGCAACGTCATCAACACGGACGGCTGCAGTGGTTGTCATCAGTTGGGTTCAAAGGCGACGCGCGAGCTTCACCCGAGCTTCGCGGGCTCGAAAACGACCGAGGCGTGGGAGCGACGCATTCAGGCCGGCCAGGCTGGCGGGGGGATGAACAACCGCTTCGGCCAGGTGGGCCGCGCGCGCGCGGTGGCGATGTACGCGAACTGGACCGATCGGATTACGGCCGGCGAGCTGCCGACCGCCACGCCGGCGCGACCGCAGGGCAAGGAGCGCAACGTCGTGATCACCATGTGGGATTGGGCCGATGCGAAGACGTATGCCCACGATGAAATTGCGACGGACAAGCGCAATCCCACGGTGAACGCCAACGGGCCTGTGTACGGCGCGCTCGAAGAGAGCGCCGATTACATGCCGACCATCGACCCGACGCGCAATGTCGCTGGCCAGGTGAAGCTGACAGTTCGCGATCCGAAGACCCCGAGCGCGGCCAACACGCCACCGCCGCAGCCGTCGCCGTACTGGGGCGAGGAAGCAATCTGGAACAGCCAGACCAGCACGCACAGCTTCGCGATGGACGGTCAGGCCCGGGTCTGGGCCGCGTCACGAATCCGGCAGAACCAGACGATGCCATGGTGTCAGGCTGGATCGGATCATCCGTCGGCCAAGTTGTTCCCACTCAACCAAAGCGGCCGGCAGCTCGAGATGTACGATCCGAAAACGAAGCAAACCACGCCGATCGACACGTGCTTCAGCTCGGGTCACGTGAATCTCGACAAGAACGACATCTTGTGGTCGTCCTTTGGCCCCGCCGGGGTCGAGGGCTGGTTCGACACGAAGATCTGGGACAAGACGCACGACGAGCAGAAGGCGCAGGGCTGGACCGCGTTCATCCTCGACACCAACGGCAACGGGAAGCGGGATGCGTACACCGAGCCCGACCAACCGATCGATCCGACGAAGGACCACCGGATCAACGGCACGTTCTACGGCGTGTCGCCGGCGCCCGACGGCTCGGTCTGGGGAACGGTCCAGGGTATGCCCGGCGGCCTCATGCGCCTGGTTCCGGGACCCAATCCGCCCGCCACGGCGCTCTCCGAGTACTACGAAGTGCCGTTCAACAACGCGAAAGCATCCGGCTCCGGCTTTGCGCCCCGTGGCATGGATGTCGACAGCAAGGGCGTCGTCTGGACGGTGCTGTCGAGCGGTCAGCTCGCGAGCCTCGACCGTCGCCTCTGCAAGGGCCCGCTGAACGGCGCGACGGCGACGGGATCGCACTGTCCCGAGGGCTGGAAGCTGTATGCCGCGCCTGGACCGAACTACAAGGGCGCGTCTGATTCAGCGAGCGCGGATTCGCTCTACTACAATTTCGTTGACCAGTTCGACATGCTCGGCGTCGGCAAGGATGTCCCGATTGCCACAGGCAACGAATCGGAAGCGCTGCTGGCGTTGGTCGATGGCAAGTTCCTGACGTTGCGGGTGCCGTATCCGATGGGCTTTTTTGCGAAAGGTATGGACGGGCGAATTGACGATCCGAACACAGGCTGGAAGGGCAAGGCCATCTATACCTCGCTCTCGACTCGCGCACCGTTCCACGGCGAAGGTGGAAAGGGCGAAACCAGCCAGCTCGTGAAGTTCCAGGTCAGGCCGACACCGCTCTCGAAGTAGACAGACGGAGGCTGGAGGCTAGAGTCTGGGGGCTTGGGAAATACTCTGAAGTTTTTCCAGCCTCTAGTCCCCGGCCTCCAGTCCCGACCACTATTTCTTCTTGGCGAGCGATCGGATGTAGTTCACGACCTTCCAGATGTCCTCATCCTTCAACTGATCGCCAAACGCGCCCATGTTGAAGTCGGGCGCGACGCCGTTCTTGATCGAGTTGAAGATCTCGCCGTCGGTCGATCCGTGCTTCCATTCTTTGTCAGTGAGGTCAGGCGCGGGCGGCGTCAGGTCGTTGCCCGGCCCGCCTTCAGCGTTCAGGCCGTGGCAGTTCGCGCAGTATCGCGTAAACGCCTGCTTGCCCGCGGCGATCGACTCGAGCGACGGCTGCACAGGGTTTTGAATCTTGGCTGCTTCCGGGTTGTCCTGAGCCGCTGTGCGCAGGCCGGCGAGGGGCGCCAGCGGAAGTCCGACGACAACGACAAGTGCTTTCACAAGAAATGCACGCACGCTTGCCCTCCTCACGCCGCAAGATAGCCAATCAAGACTGATTTTAGCATCCGCCTGCGTTCAGCCGGTCAATACCGAAGGTTGACTGTTGCGGTGGCGCGTCATCGTG
>JBGPKK010000089.1:0-18760 GCA_041485905.1 Vicinamibacteria bacterium | reverse complement strand
TCAGTGTCGGGTTCAGCCGGCACGTAAAATCGTGTGCTCACGGCGCGGGCGCGCTCTCGCCATGCGAGAAAGACCGCGGGGGGATCGTCAATGATAGCTCGCTGAAACGCCGCAACGCCAGCCTTGTACCCCGCGTCGTCAGGCGCATGTCGGATGGCGTCGAGCGCGGCGTCGACGGTCTTGTTGCTGTAATGACCCCAGTTGTTCGGTCCGCCAGTGTGCCAGAACAGATACGGTCGGACGAGGTTCGGACCCTGGCGCGTGTCTGCCAGCAGTACATCGAAATCGCCGCTCCGCGCGCGCCGCAGAGCCTCGTCGCTTGCCACCGATTCCAGTGTGAGATCCACTCCAACGGCCCGCAACTGTTGTTGAATCGCGACTGCCAGGCGTTCGTGGGCGGGATCCCCGATGAGACATGAGATCGCCGGCCGATGCGCGGCATTCAACTGAGGCCGCGGTCGATACGTGAATTGAGGTAGATCGGCGCTGTACGCCCAGTTCGCGGGCCACACCGGTCCCACAGCCGGGGTCCCGTGCCCTCTGAACGCGTCGCTGATGAGCTCGCCCCGATTGACTGCCTCGTTCAGCCCGCGGCGGAACCCGGGGTCCTTCAGATACGGCTTGCGCGTGTTGAGCACGAGCATGTACTGGTAGCCGCGCTGGAATGTGAACACGTTCACTTCGTTGGACGACTCGAGCGAGTCCAACGCGTCCGTGCCAACCTCGTAAAGAGCGTCGACCTGCCCCCGGAGCATGTCCGCCCATGCCGACCGGACTGACGCATACGGCTTGATGATCAGCCGGTCGATCGACGGTTTGCCGCCGAAGTAGTTTTCGTGCACGCGCATCTCGATTTCATCGGGCCGCTCGCTCGTTACGGAGAACGGTCCGGTGCCCGCGCCTCCAGGTTTACCCTCTTGAATTGGGGCGTCTGCGAGCGCTTCCATCAGGAACGTCGAACGGCGACGGAGGGGCACCTCGAGCTCGCGGTCGCCGAGGGCCCGAATGTCGATCACATCCCCGAAGGCCGGCCCCATGGAATCAGGAAGCTCAGCGAGCAGGGTTCCACGCACCGATTCCGCGGTCACCGGGTGTCCATTGTGAAAAGTGGCTGCGGGCCGCAAGCGAATGCGCCAGGTCAGTCCGTCCGGCGAGACCGACCAACTCTCGGCGAAATTGGCCAGCTGGCGTCCGTTGCGCGGGGCGCTCATCAACTCTTCGAGCGCGATATTCCTGGCGGCCTGGTTGATGCCTGTTTCCGCATTCGCACCGGCAGCGAGCCCGAATCCGATCCGCAACGTGATCGGTTCACGCCTGTCGATGCGGACGCCCGGTGCCTGACATCCCCATGCTAGGGCGATCAAGAGGACGACTGCCCAACGAGCGCAACCCTTCGTTACGCCGTTGGGCACTCCAGCCCTCCTGATCGTTACCACGCCGGGGTCGATCTACTTCTTCGGAGTGTTGACGCCATCATCGTCGACAAACGCGGGGCACGACATCATCGGCTTGACGCTGAACGATCCCTTTTTCACAACTTTGATCTTCATTGTAGTCTCCTAAGCTGCGCTGGCCACGTCATGTGCCAGCGAAATGACCGCCGATTCGAAGCTGCGCTTGTGACATGTCGGCAGGTTCACGTCGCCAAGCTGTGTGTACGAATTCGTGAGACATCCCCCCGCACACACGGGGATGAAGGCGCAGTCTCCGCACTCATTCCACGGATCGAGTCGATCGAATTTCCCACGCATTTCTTCGCGCCGCGGATCGCACCGGTCGTCGACGTGCCCGGTCGACAAGCCGAGATCGCCGGTAAAGCCGGGGCAGGCGTACAGCGACCCGTCCGGCCCGATGGTGTGCGCGTGCTTCTGGTGCACGTGGCACGGGCCGTTGTGCACGCCGTCGGGCGTCGGGAACCCGTGGCGCTTCGTCTCCTCGCGCAGAAACGACATCTTCTCCTCGGCGAAGCCGCATGAGTCGCACACCGATCCGCCCAGTTGACTCGTGCCGGCCAGTTGACCCTTGCCGGCGGCCGTCATGCACGTGCCCCCGAGCGGCTTTCCCTCGGCGTTGACCGGAATCAGCGGCAGCGTCCCTTTGGGCGGGCGTGCGTCGGTGCGAATCACCGGCTTGAAGTTGACCTTCACGAGCTTGTCGGCGAAGTCCTGTGCGCTGAGGAAATCGAGCAGCGCGGGATAGCTGTCGGCCGAGCTCTCGTCGAAGTTGCCGCCGATCGCAATCCGGACGCGGCCGGCGACACTTCGGACGTTCTCGATGATCCGATCGAATGTGCCCTGGCCGCCCCGCAGCGGGCGCATCCGGTTGTGCGTGTCGCGGTCGCCGTCGAGCGTGATCTTGATGCCGCGCAGGCCGTACGGTTCGAGGCGATCGACGATCTCCGGCGTGAGCAGCAGGCCGTTGGTGATGATGCTGATGCTCATGGGGAGGCCCCGATGCTCTGTCGCGTGCCACAGACGTTCCGCGAGGTAATACATGACCGGCAGATTGAGCAGCGGCTCGCCTCCGAAGAACATGATCGAAAAGCGTTCGGGGCAGACGCGATCGAGCTCGCGCTCGATCCAGTCGCCGACGCGACTGGCGGTCTCGAGGGTCATCTTCTCCGCAAACTTGTTGTAGTCGCCGCGATCCCCCTGATAGCAGTAGTCGCACGCGAAATTGCACTGCAGTGTCGTGAGAACGGTGATATTCAGTTCCTCGGTGTCGCTCGTGACGCGTGCGAAGTACCTGTCCAGGTCGCGCCGCTCCGTCACACGATCGGCGACGATGAAGCCGTTGTCGCGCAGCTGTCCGATCGCCTCGCGCTCCTCGGCCTTGAACAGTTCGAAGTCGTCGGTCGCGGCGACGCGGTCGAGCAGCGCGGCGACATCCGGCGACACGACGAGCTGTGCGTCGCTCAGCGTGTTCATCAGGAACACTTCATCCCGTTCCGGGAGCGGCACACGAAGGTTGAACATGGAGGGTTGCATTTGTGTTTTCCTGGGAAAATTGCGCCTCGTGCTGCGATGGAGATGATTTCAGGATCAGCTCTTGACTCGAACGGCGCACGACCGCGCTATCCGTGGCTGCAACCGATGTTCCAACCGCAGGCTTTAAACCAGAAATCGCGAGAATGTCTGGGAATTGTGGCGATCGCGGTCACGACGCCTGGGAGTGGCGAGCACGGTGACACGGCGTCGACGGGCAATTGATTGACCGTAAGCCCTCCGCCAGGCCCGCGCGGCCAGCGGATTAAGGCCGAGTAATCAGTGAATTAGGTGGAATCGGTCAACGTCTTGGCCGCAGAGGCCAAGTATTTGGCCCGAGAGCTACGCGCCGCGCAGGCGCTTGGCGAGCTGACGCACGTCGAGCTTGTCCATCTTATATTTCAGCGTGCTCAGTGGAATGCTCAGGTACTCCGCCGTACCGGTGACGTTCCATCCGCATTTTTCCAGGGCACGCAGGATGAAGTTGCGCTCGAAGGTGTTGGTCGCCTCCTCGAACAGATTCTCGCCGCGCGAGCCTTCCGGCTCGAGCTGCGCGAAGTGGAACTCGAGGGGGAGATCCTCTTCGGCGATGTAGTCCTTGTCGCTGACGGCCACCAGCCGCTCGATCAGGTTTTCGAGCTCGCGGATGTTGCCCGGCCACCAGTACTTCTTCAGCATCGCCATCGTCGAGTCGGTGACGCCCTGGATCTTCTTCCTGAAGCGCGAGTTGTATCGCCGCAGGAAGAAATCGGCGAGCTGCGGGATGTCCTCGGTGCGATCGCGCAGCGGCGGCAGCTTGATCGGGATGACATTGATTCGGTAGTACAAGTCCTCCCGAAAACGTCCGTCCTTGACGGCCTTCTCGAGGTCGATATTGGTCGCGGCGATGAGGCGGAACTCCGTCTTGATCGGTTTGTTGCCGCCCACCCGCTCGATCTCGCCTTCTTGAATGGCGCGCAGCAGCCTCGCCTGGAGCTCGAGCCGCAGATCGCCGATCTCGTCGAGGAACAGCGTGCCGTTGGAGGCGAGCTCGAATTTGCCGAGCTGCTGGCGATGGGCGCCGGTGAACGCGCCGCGCTCGTGGCCAAACAGCGCGCTTTCGACCAGCTCCCGAGGAATCGCGGCCAGGTTCACCGCAATGAACGGCGCCTCGGGATCGCCGGCTTCGCGGTGGATGAGGCGCGCGAGCAGCTCTTTGCCCGTGCCGCTTTCCCCGAGGATCAGAACCGTCGCCGACAGCTTCGCGA
Organism: Vicinamibacteria bacterium; assembly: GCA_041485905.1. Taxonomy (GTDB): domain Bacteria; phylum Acidobacteriota; class Vicinamibacteria; order Vicinamibacterales; family CAVVIG01; genus JAHFUI01. Next base: position 14,529 of record JBGPKK010000089.1, on the reverse strand, counting down.
TCTTGTGCGTGAGATCGATGATGTCGCGCGTCATCTTGCTCGGGCCGACGACGAACTCCCGCTCGGTCTGCTCGGCCACTTGCGCCGACAACGTCAGCACCTGCCGGTTCAGATCCTGACGCTCGCCCGCGTTACGCACGAGCGAGCGCAGCTGGTCGTAGTCGAAATCCTTGGCGACGTAGTGATAGGCGCCGTGCTTCATGGCCTGCACGGCGGTCTCGATGTCGTTGATGGCCGAGATCATGATGACCTCGACGAGGCTGTAATTCTCTTTGACGATGCGGAGCACTTCGAAGCCGCTGATGCCGGGAAGGCGAACGTCGAGCAGCACGAGGTCGACGTTCTCGCGGTTGAGAACGGGCAGCGCGGCCTCGCCGCTCATGACCCGCAAGACGCGGTATTCGCGCTTGAGGATCGCCGTCAACGTGTCGCGCATCCCCTCGTCGTCGTCGACGATCAGGACGGTTTTCGGTTTGTGGCTCATGGGCCTCGCGAACGAGCGCGAACCGGTCGCCATTGTGTCAGTCGAGGGGCCCGATTTCAAGGCTGCATGCCTTGACACTCCCGCGAGGCGTCCGATAAGGTACCGGGTTTGGTGATCGCTTACTGGGTCCTGGTCGGCGCGGCGTTTTTGACGGCCGCGGCAGCGGTCGAGCGCGCCCGGCGCGTGTCCAAGCGGCTCGAGCGGCTGCGCGAGTCGTACTGGGATCTGCGATACGAGTTTGGTCAGTTGCAGGCGCGCGTCACCCGCCTCGAAGCGGACCGCTCCGACCAGCCACCCTCGCCCGTGCAGCCGGCCGCCGCCGCCACCAACTTCGTCCCCTTGTCCTCATTGAAGCGCTGACGCGACCCTTGGTCGCCCGAATCCAACCCATCCATGGCCAACGAGTACGACATCATCGTGATCGGCGCCGGAACCGGCGGCTACGTGGCGGCGATCCGCGGGGCCCAACTCGGTCTGCGCGTGGCCGTCGTCGAGAAACAGAAGGCGCTGGGCGGCACCTGTCTGCTCGTGGGCTGCATCCCGACCAAAGCGCTCCTCGAACATGCGCACGCGATGAAAATCGTGCAGCACGCCAAGGAATGGGGCGTGACGATTGCAGGAGCGGAGCCGCATGCTGTCGGCATCGATATGACCGAGGTCCACGCGCGCAAGGACAAGATCGTCGGGGGTCTCACAAAGGGGATCGAGTATCTCTTCAAGAAAAACAAGATCGATTGGATCAAAGGCAGCGCGCGGCTGACGGGCGAGGGGGGCGTGGAGGTCTTCGAAGGCGACGCGCAAACGCTGCACGCGCGGAAAGAGATCATCGTCGCGACCGGATCGGCGCCGCGGGGCGTGCCAGGCGTCGAGATCGACCGCGCACGGATCATCACGAGCGATGAAGCGGTTCATCTGCGGGAAGTGCCCAAGGCGATCGCGATCATGGGCAGCGGAGCCGTCGGCGTCGAGTTCGCCTCCATCTTTCGGCGGTTCGGCAGCGAGGTGACGATGCTCGAGCTGCTGCCGCGGCTGGTCCCGGTGGAAGACGAAGCCGTGTCGGCGGAGCTCGAGAAGTCGTTCCGCAAACAGGGCATCACGTGCCACACAGGCGCCAGGGTCACGAGCGCGACGGTCAAGGGCGACGGAGTGGACATCGAAGCCCAGCTTGCGGACGGGACCCTGCAGCGCATTCGCGCCGACTATCTGCTGGTGGCGACCGGCCGCGGGCCGGTGACGACGGGTCTGGACGCCGAGCGCATCGGACTGCATATGGAAAATGGTTACATCAGGGTTGACGCGCAGTACCGGACGAGCGTGCCCGGCATTTCAGCGGTCGGCGATGTGATTACACTCGGCACGCCGGGCCATCCCCAACTCGCGCACGTGTCGTCGGCGGAGGGCGTGGTGGCTGCGGAGCGGATTGCCGGGCAGGCGACGCGTCCGCTCAACTACGACCACGTACCCGGATGCACCTATTGCGACCCCGAGATCGGGAGCGTCGGGCTGACGGAGCGCGAAGCGCAGGAGCGCGGCTACGACGTGCGCGTGGGCACCTTTCCCATCGGCGTCCTCGGCCGCGCGAAAATGGCCGGCGAGACCGATGGCCTGGTGAAGATCGTCGCCGAGAAGAAGAACGACGAGGTGCTCGGCGTTCACATGATCGGTCTGCGCGCGACCGAGCTGGTGGCCGAAGCGACCGTCGCGTTGAGACTCGAGGCCACGGTCGAGGATCTGATTCGCACGATTCACGCGCACCCTACCATGGCCGAAGCGGTGGGCGAGGCCGCCCACGCCGTCCACGGAGCCGCTATCCATCTGTGACCGTGGTAATGCACAATGGGAAATGCGGAATGCAATCCGTGAGCATTTTTGCATTCGGCATTTTGCATTGAGCATTTGATATGCCCACTGATGTCGTGATGCCGCAGATGGGCGAATCGATCGCCGAAGGCACGATCGTTCGCTGGATCAAGAAGGTCGGCGATCAGGTCGCCCGCGACGAGCCGCTGTTCGAGATCTCGACCGACAAGGTGGACGCGGAGATTCCCTCGCCTGTTGCGGGTGTGCTGGCGGAAATCCGGGTCAAAGAAGGCGAGACCGTCGCCGTGAACAGCGTGGTCGCCGTGATCGGTCAGGCCTCGGCGCCCGAGGAGGCGTCGCGCGCTCCAGCGGCGTCCGCACCGGGCACGCCAGCGGCGGCCGACACAGCAGCACCCGCGTCATCCGCCCAGGGCGACGGCTCCGGTCCTTCCACGGCTGAACAGTCACCGCAGAAAGCACCAGCTTCACAAGCGCCAGTTGCACGAGGTGGTCAATCGCCATCGGACACGAGCGCGCGTGAGACCCGGCCATCTGAGGGCCCTGAAAACAATGAAGACAGGCTTCGGCAGCGCTCGTCGCCGCTCGTCCGCAAGATCGCCAAGGATCATCACGTCGATATCTCTGGAATCCGCGGCACCGGAATCGCCAGTCGCGTGACGAAACGCGACATCCTCGACTTCATTGCGCAGTCGGGTGCAGCATCACCGGGCTCGCGTCCTTCGCCACCGGCGGCGTCAGCGGCGTCAGCCGGCACCGCCGAGCGGCCGGTTCCCCCGCCGCCGGTTGGCAGCGGCGTGCCGGGGCAGGTCCAGCCGATGTCGGTGATGCGCAGGAAAATTGCCGAGCACATGATCGCGAGCCGGCGTACCTCGGCCCATGTGCACTCGGTGTTCGAAGTGAACTTCTCGCGAGTCGCGCAGATCCGGGATGCGAAGAAGGCGGAGTACGAAAAGAGCGGCGCCAAACTCACGTACCTGTCCTTCATCATCAAGGCGGCCATTGATGCGCTGCGGGCCGTGCCGATCGTCAACGCATCGCTCGACGGCGACAACATCGTCTACCACCGCGACGTGAATCTCGGGATCGCCGTCGCGCTCGACTGGGGTCTTCTCGTCCCTGTCATCAAGAAAGCCGACGAGCGCAACCTGCTCGGCCTGAGCCGGGCGGTCGCCGACCTGGCCGCGCGCGCGCGCACCAAGCAGCTCAAGCCGGACGAAGTGACCGGCGGCACGTTCACAATCACGAATCCGGGAGTGTTTGGCGCGTTGTTCGGCATGCCGATCATCAATCAGCCGCAGGTCGCGATCCTGGGCGTCGGCCACATCGAGAAGCGTCCGATCGTCATCGACGATGCGATCGCGATTCGGCCGATGGCGTATCTGACCCTCGGTTACGACCATCGTCTGATCGATGGCGCCGTGGCGGATCAGTTCATGTCGCACGTGAAGCACAAGCTGGAGAACTGGGATCCTACCGCCGCCTGAATGTGTTCATCTGCTCATTTGGTCATCTCGTCATTGATTTTTCGGATTGACGAATCAATGAGCACATGACCAGATGATGAGATGACCAGATTCGTCGATGTCCGCCGGCTCGCCAGCGTGCCGTACGCCGAGGGCCTGGATCTTCAGCGCGGGCTCGTCGCAGAGCGCCAGCAAGGCCGCGTCGACGACGTGCTGTTGCTCGTCGAGCACCCGCATGTTCTGACTCTGGGTGTCCGCGGCGATGGTGGCCGGGGGCACATACTCGCCAGCACCGACCAGCTCGCGTCGCGCGGCGTCGAAGTGCACGAGACAGGACGCGGGGGGGACCTCACGTACCATGGTCCAGGTCAGATCATTGGATATCCGATCCTCGATCTCAAACCGGATCGCTGCGACGTGCATCGCTACGTGCGCGATCTGGAGGAGGTCCTGATTCGCACCGCCGCAGATTACGGAATCGTCGCCCACAGGGTGCCGGGGTTAACTGGCGCCTGGGTCGACCAGCACAAGCTGGCCGCAATCGGGGTCCGCATCGCGCGATGGGTGACGAGCCATGGATTCGCATTTAACGTGACCACGGACCTGGACTACTTCAATTTGATTGTCCCGTGCGGTATCGCCGATCGCGGCGTCACGTCGCTCGCGCGTCTGCTCGGGCGGCCAGTGGACCGTCGAGAGGTCGAAGATCGCGTGGTCTTTCATTTCTGCGAGGTCTTCGAGCGCGTGCCGGCGACCGGCGCGGCAGCCATGAACGAAGGAGCATTGTGACCGAGCGGTTGCGGTTTCAGATGTTGCGGCCGACGCGCCTGACGTGGGCCGCTGCGGCTGCGATCGCCGTCATCATTGGCGGCTGCGCCGCGTTCCTGCTCGGACGATACGTGTCCTTGCCCTCCATCCTGCCCGTGCGTTTCAACCGGCTGAATCGGCCCATCGGTTGGCAGTTCAAAACCTATCCGCGTGTGTTTCTCCCGGTGTTCGTCCAGATGACCCTGACCATCGTTCTCGGGACCATCAGCTCGTTGCTGATGTCGCGAGCGCAGCCCTCCGAGGACGGGCGCATCTTCGACCCAACCGCAGCGTCGTCGGACCCAATAGGGACCGGCCTGCGAACCGGAGGGTCCGGCCTTCGAACCGGCGTTTCACCCGGCCCGGTGTCCGCGTCGCTCGCGGCTGGCGACGCGGCGGCTTCTGTCGCCGCGGAAGCGATCGCGCTCGTCGCGCTGATCTGGGTGTCGTTTCAGGCGTACGCCGCGCTCGCGCTGGTCGCCATGTGGCAACGTGGACGTGGGGATCTCGGTCTGTGGTATACGTTCGCGACCGCGATCGGCATCGTGCTCTCGATTGTGGTGGGGCTGCGCGCGCAGGCGCGGTTTGGGCGGCCGACAGCTCGTCCATTCGTCCCCGAGCATTGGCGATTCGGCCAACTGTATCGCAATCCTGACGATCCGGCGCTGTTCGTTCCGACGCGCGACGGCTCGCACTGGACGCTGAATTTCGGGCGGCCGGTGGCCGCCGCCCTCATCGGGTTCTGCGTCGTGCTCGGGATCGTGGTGCCGTCGACGATCCTGCATCTCCTTCTGCGGTAAAGGGTTCTGGCGCGTTGGTCAACCCCAGGCACCCCAGGAATAATCAGCGCGTCGGCGGGGTTTTTATCGGCATCGAGAGGACATCTCATGCGGAACCCCGAAGAACAGGCACTGCTGACGCGGCTCCAGGCCGGCGATGATCGCGCGCTGGCCGAGGTGGCCGGCACGTACAGCTCGAAAATCTTTCAGCTCGCGCTGCGGTATCTGAAAAACAAGGAAGACGCCGAAGAAATCACGCAGGATGTTCTGTACAAGGTGTATCGGAACGTCGGCGCGTTTCGTGGCGATGCGGCGCTGTCGTCGTGGATCTTCCGCATCACGTTCAATGCGGCGATGTCGCGCCTGCGCACGGCGCAATATCAGCGGACTCAGGACGAAGACCGCCAGGCCATGGATGAAGGCATCAGTCCCGCCGAGCGGGACGTCGCCGACTGGTCCGGCATGGCGGACGAAGGCGTGCTGCGCTCTCAGCTGCGTCGGCGTCTCTTCCGCGCGATCCTCGCGCTGCCGGCGATCTACCGGGCGCCTGTGATGCTCCGCGACATTCAGGGGCTGTCGACCGAAGAGGCGAGCGAGATGCTGCGCGTGAAAGATCAGACGCTCAAGTCGCGGCTGCACCGCGGCCGGCTCATGCTCCGCAAACAGCTCGCCGATTTCGCCGGCGGTCTCACGCTGCACCGGCCGGTCTACGGGATATAAACGCCGGACCTGATAGGGTCCGGCCTGCACACGAATTCCTTCACAACAGCATCGCATTGTCGAGCGCGACACGGTTGACCCCGCTCAAGGTGGGGAGAACGACGCGTTCGACGCCCGCGACAGTCAGCCGTACCGGAAGGGCGGCCGTGCGCGTGCGCACGCCTTCGAAATCTTCCGGTGCGACGAAGCAACTGACGATCGCGCGCGTCCGGCCGAACATCGCATCGATGGCTTTCGACGCGGCCGCCGCCAGTGAATAGGGCCCAGGCGGCCACATCGCGGCAATCCGCGCGCTGAGCCTCCGCCGCGTCGGCTCGTCCATGAGCCTCGTCAGCGCAAAGCCAGCGGACGTGGCGTCCTCCCAGGGAATCACAACGTGCGCCGGCGGCACGCCGAGCACCGATAGCGCGACATCGCGGGGCGATCCGTCCATTGCGAGCGCCACCAGCGCGCGCGCACCGGCCGCAAGCGCTTCGGGCGCGGTCCCGAAGACGCGTCCGCGCGGCAGATGGAGTTCCCGCACGCCGCGATCGATCAGCTCGCGATGCTCTGCGCCGGCGCAGAGAATCACGGATCGCGACGCGATCTGCGTCAGGCGCGTCAACAGCCTCAATCCATCCTCGCCTTGCCATTCGGTGCCGCTGACCTGATCGCCGATGACGACGATCGCGGCGCCGCCAGCCGCCGACAGATCGGCCGATCCCGACACCTCAGTGGCAAAGCCTTCAATCGGGGCGGCCTGCATGACGTCGAGCGCCTTTCCCTCGGCAACGCGCCCCGATTCGTCGACGAGACGAATGGCGGCGGCGATGTTCCGCCGTGCAAGCGCGTGAGCGAGCGCACCCCCCAGCCGACCGGCGCCGATGATAGCGATGTCCGCCATTGGTGGGCTATTGTATGAGGAACTTCCAGGTCTGAAGCATCGAGGCTCACGTCTGAGCTCGAGGCAGACTTAAAACCTCAGACTTGAGACTTGACAGGATGGCACGATGGAATCCCTGAACGGCAAAGTCGCCATCGTCACCGGCGGCTCGCGCGGAATCGGCCTGGCGATCGCCTGTGCCCTCGTGGCCGAGGGCGCCCGGGTGTCCATCACCGGCAGGAGTGCGGCGCATTTGTCCACGGCGCGGCCGCTGATCGAGAAGGCCGGTCCGGGCGCGGTCGAAACGCTGCAGGCCGATGTGCGCCGCTACGACGAAGTAGAACGCGCTGTCGACGCGACGGTGACGCGCTTCGGCGGCCTCGACATCCTGATCAACAACGCCGGCATCGGCATTTTCGCCGACGTCGCCGACATGACGCCGGCGCAATGGTCGGAAGTCATCGATACGAATCTCACCGGCGTCTTCTTCACCTGCCACGCGGCCATCCCGCACATGCGCCGGCGCGGCGGCGGATTTGTCATCAACATCAGCAGCCTGGCAGGCAAGAACGCGTTTCCGACGGCGGCCGCGTACTGCGCGACAAAATCGGGGCTGAACGCCTTCAGCGAAGCGCTGATGCAGGAGGTCCGCTACGACAACATTCGCGTCAGCTACGTGATGCCCGGATCCGTGGCGACCGGGTTCATGGGCGGCGACGAGTCGAAAGGCGCCGACTGGAAGGTGTCGTCCGCCGAGGTCGCCGAGGTGGTCGTGAACCTGCTTCACCATCCGGCGCGGAGCCTGCCGAGCCGCGTCGAGCTCCGGCCGACCAAGCCGCCGAAGAAGAATTGAGCGGCTTCATGTCTGTATTCGACAAGCATCACGACACTCTCGAGCACCACGAGACCATGATGGGCAGCGCGCGCGGCCGGCTCGCCGTGGCGCTCGACCTACTGACCGATTCGCTGGCGCTGGTGGGACAACACGGCGTGTACTGCCGCAGCGAGCGCTTCCCGGGTAAACCGCGCATGGACATCGCGCTCGTGCTCGAACAGCTCGACGACGCCAAGCAGTTGGTGCAGAGCGCGATGGAGCATCTCAAACAAAGCGCCTGACAAATGCACAATGCACGATGAAAAATGCAGGTTCTGCATTTCGCGTTGTGCATTTCATCAACCAACTCGTCCTTCCAGCACTTCTTCTTCACCGGACAGGTCGGCCGACTGCGGCAGAGCCTCGACGGCGGGCGCCTGCCAGCGCGACAGAATCAACAGCCACACCGCTCCCGGCACCATGAACATCGCGCCGAGCGCGAACGACAGCGTTCTCGGCGACCAGCCGCTGTGATCCAGTTGATAGGCCGTCCAGTAGCTGAACACCGACGAGCTGACCGTCACCAGCGCGAGCTCGGCGGCGAACACGCGGCCGCGGAAGCGGTCGGGGATCTCCATCTGCAGCAGGACCGTGCTGAAGACCCAGAGAATGGACCCGCCGAAATGCGCGCAGAGGACGGCGAGCGCGGCAATCGGCAGCGTGGGTGCGAACGCCAGCATGATGTAGAACGCGCCGATGATGAAATAGGCGGGACCGATCGTGCGACGCAGCGTCCGCGGCGTCTGTCCCAGGAGCCATCGCAACGTGATCGGACCCAGGCCCGCGCCGATTCCGCGTGCGCCGTACAACACACCGATGCCCGCCGCGGTGCTGCCGCCAACGGGAAAGATGCGCTGACCGAAAATCGCGAGCAGCAGCAGCACACCCCCGGCGATGCCCCACCCGAACTTCACGAACATCAGGGCAGCGACATGCGAGTGGCGGCGAACATAGCGAAAGCCCTCGACGAGGTCCGTGATCCCGATGAGTGCCGCGATTCCTGGCGCCCGCGGCGCCGGTGACGGCGTGGCGTCGTATCGGGTGCTCCCGATGAACAGCGCCGACACGAAGAACGACACGGCATTGAGGACAAACGCCACATCCCGGCCCGCCGCGGCAGTGACCAGTCCGCCGATCGACGCGCCGATGGCGAGCATGGCCGCCCACATCGCGCTCGATACTGCGTTGGCCGGGAGCAATTCGTCCGCTGACGTGATGTTCGGAATCGTCGCCGTGCGGGCCGGCTCGAAAAACGCCGACGCGGCCACCGCCAGCGCCATGACGACGTACGCGATCCACACCTGGTCGGCGCGCTTCACGAGCAACAGTCCGAGGATCAGCACGCCGCGAGCCACATCGGCCGCAATCATCAACCGTCGTCGATTGACGCGATCGACGACGACGCCTGCCAGCGGTCCAACGAAGGCGACTGGAAGGAACTGCACGATCAACATCCAGGCCACCGCGGTCGCTGAGCCGGTCAGGTCGAGCAGCAGCGCGTACACGGCGACGGCGTTGAACCAGTCGCCGAGCTGCGAAATCATCTGACCGATGAACAGCAGCCGGAAGTTCCTGTTCGAGCGAAGGAGCGATGAGTACTGGTTCACAGGGTTACTATAATCATCACTCTTCATGCTCGAGGCGCTGGCACACTACAAGATCCTTGGTCGCATTGGCAGCGGCCGGATGGGCGATCTCTACCGGGCCCGCGACACGCGTGCCGGCCGCACCGTCGCGATCAGAGTGGTTGCCGCCGGTATCGCGGATGATGACCGGTTTCTTCAGGATGCGCGCGCGAGCGCCGCTCTGTCGCACCCCAACATCGCGGCGTTGTACGAAATCGGCACCGACCGGGATCATCTGTTCCTGGTATCGGAATACGTTCCCGGCGACACGCTGAAGACGGTGATCGCCGGCTGCGCGCTCAACCCGCGCCACGCGCTGGATCACGGGATTCAGCTCGCCGACGCCCTCGCCGAGGCGCACGCCTCCGGTATCGCGCACCGCGACATAAGCCCGGGCAACATCGTCATCACGCCGAAAGGGAACGCGAAGTTTCTCGACTTCGGTCTGGGCGCATGGACGGGCAGTGGCGGGCAGCGCAGTCAGGCGGTGATCGATGACGCGGGCCCGGTCCCGCCGGCCGTGGCGTACATGTCGCCGGAACAAGTACTTGGCGAACAAACCGACGACCGCACAGATATCTTCTCTCTCGGCGTCGTGCTCTTCGAGATGCTGGCGGGTATGCCGCCCTTTACCGGCGCGACGGCGAGCGCTTTGACGATGCAGATTCTGCAGGCGCAGGCGCGTGCGCCAAGCGCGCTCAACCGCACGCTGCCGGCAGAGCTCGATGCGATTGTCTTGAAGATGCTGGCCAAGAGCCTGGACCAGCGGTACGAGGCCGCGGCGACGGTGGCCGCCGAGCTGCGATCGGTCGCGGCGATTCTCGACGTCCGCGACGGCGTTGCCGAACCGGTCAGCGTCGCCCAGGTCGTGTCCCGCCGCCCGCGCGGGGCCGCCTTCTGGTTTGCCCTCGCCCTCTTGGCCGGGTTCATCGTCACGGCGCTGGTCTTGATGTTGCGGTCGTAGAGAGCGCCCGCCTCACGCTCGGCCGCTGAGAATCTCGGCCAGCCGCGCGGTGAACGCCAACCGCGCCATCACCTCGCCGACACCCGCTTGCCGCGCCGCGTCGATGAGGTCGGTCTGCACGTGCGAGACGAAGCCGACGGTCGGAATCGGCGCCAGCGCGGGGTCGCACTTCATCGCGGTCACGAGACCGATCGGATCGGTGCGCGCGCTGTTCAGATCGAGGATCACGAGCGACGGCTGCGCGTTCCGCATCTGTTCCAGCGCGGAATCGATCGATCTCGCGAAAACGACCGCCACGCCCAGTTGCCCGGCGGTCGTTTTGATCTTGGACGTGAACATGAGATCGTCAACGATCGCAAGAATCATATGAGCCCTCGAAACGCTCCACCGAGCGGAGAGTCGTTACGAACAATGCCGAGCGGCGCCAGGCCGCGAAGGCACCGGCGGTGAATCACAGGTGTCCTCGAAACCCTTCACTGAGCGGAAAGTCGTAACAATCAATGCCGAAGCGGCGTCAAGCCGCGAAGGCACAGGCGGTGGGGGTGGGGTCCCACCGCAAAGGAAACAATGATAATCGAGACCAGAGCGGTTGGGCCGTTCTTCAAGAACGGCTTCGTGATCGGCTGCGAGGAGACGCGCGAGGCGGCGCTGATTGATCCTGGCGATGAAGTCGAACAACTGCTGGCGTTCGCGGCCGAGCGCGCACTCAGCATTCGTCACATTCTCCTCACACACGCGCACGTCGACCACGTCACCGGCGTCGCTCGGGCGAAGCGGGCGCTGGGTGTGCCCATCTATCTGCAGCGCGAGGATCTCTTTCTGTACGACAACGCGGTCGGTCAGGGAGCGATGTTCGGATTGCGCGTGGAGGCGCCTCCGCCGGTGGACGTCTTCTATTCGACCGGCCAGGCCGTTCGGTTCGGCGTGTACGAGGCGAGGCCCCATCACACGCCCGGTCACTGCCCGGGCGGCGTGTGTCTGCAGGTGGGGAAGCGCGGGGAGGTCGGCAAGACGCTGTTTGTCGGCGACACGCTCTTTGCCGGATCGATCGGCCGCACCGACCTGCCGGGCGGCGATTACGCGACATTGATTGATTCGATACGCACGGTGCTCTTTGCGTTTGGCGATGATGCCGAGGTGTATCCGGGCCACGGTCCGCCGACGACCATCGGCCAGGAGCGGCGCACGAATCCGTTTCTGTTGGAGGCTGGAGGCTAGCTGCTAGGCGTGAGGCTAGGGATTCGCTCTTTCCACCGTCAGCTCGACCCGGCCGATTCGCAGGCGATCACCGGCTCTGATCGGTCCCTTATCGATACGCCGATCGTTAACGAAGGTGCCATTGGTGCTCGAGAGATCCTCGATATCCAATCGTTCGTCGGCGGCGGTGATCCGGCAGTGCAGTCTCGACACGAGCGCGGCGTCGAGGACGAAGTCGGCGCGAGGCGCCCGGCCGACCGTCCTGGATGCACCGCTTGGCAGCCTGAACGTCACGGAACCGTCGGCCTCTGAGCTCCGAAGAATCCACATGCGCCCGTATCTTAGTACTGATGCGCACTGAACTTCCAACGCCCGCTTTCCGTAAGGGTTGTGTATGAGGTCGGGTCCAAAAAAATCACGAAAGGCTCTGTACATCGGTATTGGGATCGTCGTGGTTGTCCTCGCAGCGGCAGTCGGGTGGACATCGCTCAAGGGCGCCTCGCCAGACATCGATCCGGCCCGTCTCGCGACGGTCGAGCGCGGCACGATGGTGCGCTCGGTTGTGGCGACCGGAAAGGTCGAGCCGATTTCCAAAGTCGAGATCAAGTCGAAGGCTAACGGCATCATCAAAGCGCTCCACGTCAACGTCGACAGCGTTGTCCACGAAGGCGACGTGCTGGTGGAGCTGGACAAGGAGCAATTGACCGCGGCGCTCCGCGGGGCTGAGGCGAACCTGCTGGCGGCGCGGGCCGCGCTCGAAGGTGCCGAGGCACAGCTCAAAAAGAATGTCGTGGAGGCCGAAGGTCCCGATGCGGACTTCGCTCGCCGCTCCTACGACCGCGCCCAAGCGCTGTTCGAGCAGAAGCTGATTGCCCAGTCGACCCTGGACGATGCGCACAGCGCGGTTGACGTGGCGGAAAATCGCAAGCGAGCCGCGCAGTCGCAGCTCGCCGTCAGCCAGGCCAAGGTGACCGAAGCGCGCGCGCAGGTGGCGCAGGCGAAGGCCGCCGCCGATCGCGCCGCCGAAGACGTCGCGAACGCGACGATCCGAGCGCCCATTCGAGGGACGGTGCTCACGCGCGACGTCGAGATGGGCAGCCCCGTGTCTTCCATTCTCAACCTTGGCGCCAACGCCACATTGGTCATGACGCTCGGCGACATCGATCAGGTGTTCGTCCGTGGCAAGGTCGACGAGGCCGATATCGGCCGGGTGCGTCTGGGGCAGTCGGCGCGCATCCGCGTGGAGACTTTCAAAGACAAGACGTTCAACGGCCGCGTCACGCAAATCTCGCCGATGGGCGTGGAGAAGGACAACGTCACCAACTTTGAGGTCCGCGTGTCGATCGACAACCCCGGCAAAGAGCTGAAGGCGAACATGACGGCGAACGCCGAGATCGTGCTCGAAGAGCACACCAACGCGCTCATCGTGCCGGAAGCGGCGATCACCTACGATGCGCAGAAACACGCGTTTGTCGAGGTGGTCGCGCGCGGCGTGAAGACCGGCCGCAAGAAGATGCCGGTGAAGCTTGGCGTCGGGAACGGCACGAAGATTCAGGTTCTCGAGGGCCTGAACGAGGGCGACAAAGTCATCCTGCCAGGTTAGGCGATGCGAGAAGCCGTCATCCAATCCCTGCAGAACCTGCGCGCCAACAAGCTGCGCAGCTTTCTGACGATGTTCGGAATCCTGTGGGGCATGATCTCGGTCGTCGTCCTGTCGGCGACCGGCGAAGGCTTCCGTCGCGGCAACGACAGGGTCCTGCGCGAGCTCGGCAAGAACATCGCCATCGTCTGGGGCGGGCGGACGAGCCTGCAGGCCGGCGGCGAACGCGCCGGACGCCAGATCTTGCTCACCCTCGACGACGCGCGGGCGCTGGCGGTGGAGTCGTCGATGGTCGCGGTCGTCAGCCCGGAGATCGAGCGCGGCGCGGTGAAGGCGAAGAGCGCCTATAACGCCGCCACAGCGAGGGTGACGGGTATCGAGCCGCAATATCAGGATATTCGCACGATCGAGCTCGCCTACGGCCGCAACTTCACCTCGCAGGACGAAAACGACGTCGCGCGCGTCGCCATTGTCGGCTTCGACATGGCGGAGCAACTGTTCGGCAAGCGTTACATCGTCAACGAGACGCTCGTGCTGAACGGGTTCCCGTACACGGTCGTCGGCAAGATTCGGAAGAAGACGCAGGACGGCAACTACAGCGGACCCGACAACAACAAAATCTTCGTGCCCTTTGCCGTGATGTCGCGAGATATGCCGCGGTCCGACGCGCCGCCCGGCACACTCTCGGACATCATCGTGGCTCCGAAGGATTGGGTCGTCGACGCGTTGCCGAAGACGCTCGACGAGCGGACGGGTCGTATCGAGGACATCGTGTGGCCGCTCGAGAATAATGTTCGAGCCGTTCTGGCCCGGCGTCACGGTTTCGACCCGGACGACGATCAGGCCGTCTCGATGTGGGACACGTCCCTCGAAACGCTGATGTTCGGCCGGATGATCGCGCACATGAAGGACTTCTTCGCGATCGTCGGCATCGTCACTCTGTCGCTGGGCGGCATCGGCGTTATGAACATCATGCTCGTCGCGGTCAAGGAGCGGACGCGCGAAATCGGCGTCAGGAAGGCGCTCGGCGCGACGACCGCCGTCATCCAGCGCCAGTTTTTTCTCGAAGGATTCTTTTTAACGATCGTGAGCGGCGGAGCAGGAATGCTTGTCGCGCTGGGCTTATGCAAGCTGGTGAATCTGGCACCGATGCCGGACCGGTTTTCCGGAATGATTCTGCCATGGCAGTCGGGCGTGTTCTCGCTGGCGACTCTCGTCGCGATCGGGATCGCGACGGCGACGTACCCGGCGCGTCGGGCGGCGCAGCTGCCTCCCGTCGAGGCGCTGCGTTTCGAGATGTGAGATGAGCGTCACCGTCACGTCCGGCTTCAGC
>JBGPKK010000088.1:0-19147 GCA_041485905.1 Vicinamibacteria bacterium | reverse complement strand
GGCAACGGCCGCCTGATCGACAGCCAGCCATCCGGGATACACAGTGGATCCCCACTCGACATAGTCAAAAGGTGAGGAGGCCAGCCCCTTTTTCGGCTGGGCACCGGGATCCTTGAGCTGAAGGTTGAAGATGATATTCGAGTTGGGAAAAGCGATGGCTCTCATCAGCTCGGCAAGGCTGCCTTCCGGCGGGGGAAGTGACGCGCCAGCGGAGATGGCGGCGGCGGGCGCGGGGGACGTTCGCCCTGTAGGCAATGTCGGGAACGTAATCTGCGCCAGCCCAGCATCGCTCAGTTCGACTTGTCCAGCGGGAAACCTGGCGGCCTGGAGCATGTAAGCCGCCAGGTCGGTTGATTGCTGCCGGGAAAGGTTCGCGGGCAGGTTGAATGGCATCGTCTTCTGGACTTTGTCGACGAGATTCGCCAGTGGACGCGCGCTCCAGTTCGAGAGGAAACTCTCTCCGACCAGCGGGGGTCCGATGGTGCCTTCCATCGCTTTGCCGTGACATTCCCCGCATTGGGCCTGGTAAATCTGCTGGCCGCGGGCTGCCTGCCCGGCGGAGTACACACCTTCGGTGACCGAGCGCAACTGCCCGGCGTGCCCGGTCAGCGAGAACGCTCCGACGAGCGCACAGGCGCACGATGCCACGCCCAGTGCGCTGCGAATCGCTGTCGGGCCCAAGGGAATCAGGCGCATCCGTTCACTCTACGTCCTCACGCGACTTTCTTCCACTCTTTGCACAAGTATCTTGCGTGATGGGCCGGAACAGGCCTACGTTCGCTTCTCCCTTTCCCCTTTGACCGCCGCGTGAGGGGGGCCGCCAGGCGAAACGACTTCCGTTTGATCAGCCACGGTCGACGGAAAGTAGATTCGTTACAATGGGCGCGGCTTGGATATGCGTGGACGTGCGCTCGGAATTGTCGCGCTGACACTGGGAATCGCGAGCTGGGCACCGCGTCCCGCCCTTGGCGTCCCGCCAGGCGATCAGCACACAGCGACCCTCGACCAGTACTGCGTCACGTGTCATAACCAGCGGCTCAAGACCGGCGGGCTCGCGCTCGACGCGCTTGATGTCGGCCACGTCAGCGCCAACGCCGAGACGTGGGAGAAGGTCGTGCGCAAGCTGCGGCTGGGCGTCATGCCGCCGCAAAGCGCACGCCGGCCGGACGCTGCGACGTACGACGGCTTGATCGCCTGGCTCGAAGCTCAACTCGATAGCACAGCAGCGACTCACCCGCATCCGGGTCGGCCCGTTCTGCATCGCCTCAATCGCGCCGAGTACGCCAACGCCGTTCGCGATCTGCTCGGCCTCGATGTGGATGTGTCGTCGCTCCTGCCGCCCGACGATTCTGCGTACGGCTTCGACAACGTCGCCGAGGTGCTGGGCAGTTCTCCGGCGCTGCTGCAGGCCTATCTCGCCGCGGCACGTAAGATCAGCACACTGGCGGTCGGAGACCCGCGCGTCGGCGTCAACCGCGATACCTATTCGGTTCGACAGGATCTGTCCCAGGATCAGCATCTCGACGGGCTGCCGCTGGGGACGCTCGGCGGCTTGCTGGCCCGGCACACGTTCCCCGTTGACGGTGAATATGAGTTTCAGCTTCGACTCTATCGAACGAACCTGAGCGCGATTCGCGGCCTTCAGGATGTCCATCAGGTCGAGATGACGCTGGATGGCGAGCGCATGCTCGTGGCGACCGTTGGAGGTAACGAGGATCTGATCGCGCTTCAGAAGAACCCGACGGCCACGTCCGACGACATCGAAGCGAAGCGGCTTCGCGTCCGCATATTCGTCAACGCAGGCGCGCGCGACCTTGCCGCTGCGTTTCTCGACGAAACCCCGTCGCTCTTCGCGACCGCCAGGCTGCAGCCGTTTCTCCGCGACTTCAACAGTCCCTATGCCGCCGAAGGTGCGCCGCACGTTCAGTCCATCACGGTCCAGGGACCCTACAACGCGACGCCCACGGGCGAGGCGCCAGGTGCCCGCGTGTTTGTCTGTCGTCCCTCGACTGCGCTCGGGACGACCCTGAGCTCGTCGTCCCTCGGCTCTGCTCGGGCCGACCCTGAGCCTGCCGAAGGGTCGAAGGGTCGACCCGTCACTCGTGCGGACGAAACGCCCTGCGCGCGGCGCATCATCTCAACGGTCGGCCGTCGCGCGTACCGCAGACCGCTCTCGAAGACGGAGCTCGACGGTCTGCTGTCGTTCTACCGGACCGGACGGTCCGGCGGAAGCTTCGTCACAGGCATCGAGTTCGCGCTGCGCCGGATCCTCGCGAGCCCTTCGTTTGTGTTCCGTCCCGAACGCGAGCCGGCCCGCGTCGCCGCGGGGACGCCGTACCGCGTCGCCGACTTCGAGCTGGCGTCGCGCCTGTCGTTCTTTCTGTGGAGCAGCATTCCGGACGAGGAACTGCTGCGCGTCGCCGCCACTGGCACGCTCGCGCGCTCCGAGGTGCTGGCTGGACAGGTACGGCGCATGCTGACCGATTCGCGCTCGGCAGCGCTCGTCAGCAACTTCGCCGGCCAGTGGCTGCAGCTGCGGAACCTGCGCGGCATCATCCCCAACCCGGAGACGTTCCCCGATTTCGACGACAACCTGCGACAGGCGTTGGGTCGTGAGGTCGAGTTGCTGTTCGACAGCGTGATTCACGACGACCGGAACGTCCTCGACCTGATGACCGCCGACGACACCTTCGTGAACGAGCGTCTGGCGAAGCACTACGGGATCCCGAATGTGTTCGGGAGCCATTTCCGCCGTGTCCATCTCGCCGACGAGACACGCTGGGGACTGCTGGGCAAAGGCGCCGTGCTCATGGTCACCTCGCACGCGACGACGACGTCGCCTGTGCTGCGAGGGAAGTGGATTCTCGAGAACGTGCTCGGGGCGCCGCCGCCGCCACCGCCGCCCACCGTACCCGCGCTCAAGGAACCGGCGCCCGGCGCCACGCCTCGTACGATGCGCGATCAGATGGAGCGGCACCGAACGGATCCCGCGTGCGTCTCCTGTCACAAGACGATGGACCCCATCGGATTTGCCCTCGAGAACTTCGATGTGGTCGGTGCCTGGCGGACTGCGAACGAAGGCGGTGTGGCGCTCGACACGGCCGACGTGCTCGCGGATGGGACGAAGGTCGACGGCGCCGTGGCGCTCGGCCAGGCCCTCATCAAGCGGCCTGATGTATTCGTCCAGACGCTGACGGAAAAGCTGCTAACCTATGCTCTCGGCCGGGGGCTCACGTATCAGGACATGCCGGCCGTGCGCGCGATCGTCCGCGGCGCGCGGAGTCGCGATTATCATTTCTCGTCCCTGGTGCTGGGCATCGTCAACAGCGTGCCGTTTCAGATGCGAATGAAGGGCGGAATCTAGATAACCAAATTCGGAGATCCCGCGATGTTTATCACCAAAATGTCGTTGCCGCGGCGGACGTTCCTGCGCGGGATGGGCGTGACGCTGGGATTGCCCATGCTCGAGGCGATGGTGCCGGCTGCAACGGCGCTCGCCAAATCGGCGGCGAATCGGCCCACGCGTACCGGATTCATCTACGTCCCGCACGGGGCGGACATGGCCTCGTGGACGCCCACGGCTGCCGGCCCGTCTTTCGAGCTCTCGCCCACGCTCAAGGTCCTCGAACCGGTCAAAGACTCGCTCGTCGTGGTCACCAACCTCAAACGCGCGGGCACCGTGGTGGAAATGCACGCGGCGGCCTCGTCAGGCTGGCTGAGCGGCGCGATCACCAAGCGCACCGAAGGCGAAGACTACCGGGTCGGCACGACGATCGATCAGGTGCTTGCAAAGCAGATCGGCCAGGCGTCGCCGTTCCCGTCGCTCGAGCTCGCGACGGAGGATTTCACCGGCTACGTCGGCGGGTGCGCGCCGGGCTACAGCTGCGCGTACATGAACACGATCTCGTGGGCCACGCCGACGACGCCGCTGCCGATGGAGATCAATCCGCGCACGGTGTTCGAGCGGCTGTTCGGCGAAGGCGGATCGGACGCCCTGCGCCAGCGCCAGGCGCGGGAAGACAAGAGCATCCTTGACTCGATTGTCGGGGAGGCGCGAGCGCTTCAGAAGCGGCTCAACACGTACGATCGCACGAGGGTGACCAACTACCTCGACCACGTGCGCGAGATCGAGCGGCGGATTCAGCGCGCTGAAACGCAGCATGGCACGGACCTGACGCTGCTCGACAAGCCGCTGGGCATCCCGGAGTCGTTCGAAGAGCATGCGTCGCTGATGTTCGAGCTGCTCGCGATGGCGTTTCAGACGGACCTGACTCGCGTCTTCGCGTTCATGATGTCGCGAGAGCTCAGCCAGCGGACCTTCGCCGAGATCGACGTCCCCGATCCGTGGCACGTCGTGTCGCACCACGGCGACCAGCCCGAAAAAGTGGCGCGAGCGGCCAAGATCAACGTGCTGTGCGCCGGGATGTTCGGGAAGTTCCTCGACAGGCTCAGGACCACGCCCGACGGCGACGGGTCGCTGCTCGATCACTCGCTGATTTTCTACGGCAGCGGGATGGGCAATTCGAACGTCCACGCGACCGATCCGCTGCCGATGCTCGTCGCGGGCGGAGGGGCCGGGAAGGGTCATCGTCATCTCGTGCTGCCGCCGAAGACCGAGATCGGCAATCTGTGGCTGACGGTGGCGAATAAATTCGACAGTCCGCTGGACAAGTTCGGCGAGAGTACCGGCACGGTGGACTTCTTCTGAACCGCATGCGCTTGAAAGCTGGCGCGCTGATCGCCCTCGGCCTGGTCGCCCTGGTCGGCCGACTGGCGGCCACGGGTCCGGAACCGGCCTCCGTCGATGGCACGACCGCCCTCCATCTGGCCGTGCGTGTGAACGATCTGCAGAAGGCGGACGCGTTGATTCGCGCGGGCGCCGACGTCAGCCGCGCCAACCGTTACGGCGTGACCCCCCTCTCTCTTGCGGCCGCCAATGGGAATGCGCCGCTTCTCGATCTCCTGCTGAAGGCCGGCGCGAACGCCGCCGGGGCGGACGCCGCGCTCGGCGACGGCCGGACGATGATCATGCTGGCGGCGCGGACGGGGAGCGCCGATGCGGTGAACGTGCTCGCGGGTCACGGCGGGAACGTGAACGCCACCGAGCGGCGGACCGGCACGACGGCGCTCATGTGGGCGGCCGTGGAGAATCGCGCGGCAGCCGTGCGGGCGCTGGTCGCCGCCGGCGCCGACGTGAACGTTCGTTCCAAGGTGACGGAGTACCCGCACACGCCGCCCGGCGTGATCGGAGACGCGCTCGAAGAAGGCGCGTCTTACGTCGGCCAGACCGTCCTGCCCAAGGGTGGATGGACCGCGTTGATGTATGCGGCGCGGCAAGGCGCGCTCGATGCCGCCCGTGCGTTGGCTGAGGCTGGCGCCGATCTCAACAGCACGGATCCCGACGGCACGCCGGCCCTGACCTTCGCCATCATCAACGGTCACTACGACGTGGCGTCGCTCGTCGCCGACAAAGGCGCGGACGTGAACCTCGCCGACCGGACCGGGGCGACGCCGCTCTATTCGGCGGTGGACATGCACACCGTGGCCTCCTCGTTCGGCAGGCCGGATCTCCCGCAGCCCGTCGTCGCGGGCAGCGTGGACGGGGTCAGGATGCTGCTGGCCCACGGCGCCGATCCAAACGCCAGGCTCAAGACAAAGGTGCTCAAACGCGTCTACAACCCGGGCGACGCGCGGCTGGCGGAAGGCTCGACACCTCTGATGCGCGCCGCGAAGACCGGCGACGTGGTCATGATGCCCATCCTGATCGACGCCGGCGCCGACCTCGACAGCGTCAACGCCGCGGGCGACACCGCGCTGCACTTCGCCGTGGCTTCATTGGCCAGCGTCCGGCTCCTGGCGGAACAGGGCGCCACACTGGACATCAAGAACAAGCGGGGACTGACGCCGCTGGCGACGCTTCTGGGAGCCCGCGAACGCAATGAAGAAGCGGTGGCGCTGCTACGTGAGTGGACCGGCGACTACACGACTCAGGCCCCCGCTCCAGCGTCAACCGCGCCGCGCAGAAATCGCTAGATCTTCAGCAGACCGAGCCGCTCGCCCGGCTTGTAACCTGGGAACACCTGATCGACCTTCTGCCCCAGGTGGCGGCTCACCAACTCGCCGAGGACGTCGCGGAAGTCGGTCGTGACGGCGAGATCCCGCTGCTCGAAGAGCTGCTCGGGCTCCAGGCCCGGCCAGCGGCCGTAGATCTTGCCACCCCGCACGGGGCCGCCGAGCACGGTCATCACGTTGCCGTGGCCGTGATCGGTGCCGTTGTTGCCGTCTTCCTTCACTGTGCGGCCAAACTCGGACATCGTCACCACGACGATGTCTTCCATGCGGTCGCCCATATCGCGGGCGAATGCGGCCAGCGACGTGCCGAACTGCTGGAGCAGGTTCGCCAGCTGCGGCGCTTCGTTGCTGTGATGGTCCCATCCGCCGATATCGGCAAACGCCGCCTCGACGCCGACATCGGCTTTGATGAGGCGAGCCACTTGTTGCAGGCTGCGGCCGAATTCACCCACGTACTGCGCACCGTTGGCGGGCGTGTATGGAGCGCGGCCGATGGACTCGATCATTTGTACTGCCTCGAACGTCTCCTTTCCGGAGGCCATGAGTTTCGCATCCGCCGTTGTCGCGTACATGCTCTCGAGAATCCTGGCAGCGCTCTGATTGCGTACCTGAAATTGTTCGAGGTTATTGACGGCTACCGCTGCCCGGCTGCCGCGTAATGTGCGGGGCAGCTGGGTGCCGATGGCAATCGCCCGAAGTGGCGAAGGGGTACCGGTCGGTGGCAGTGCGCGATTCAGCCAGCCGTCTTCCGTCGTCTTGCCGGACGTTCCCGATTCCATGAAGTCCTGAGCATCGAAGTGGGACCTGGTCGGATCGGGCGAGCCGGTGGCTTCGACGATGGCCAGTTGCCCGCTGTCCCAGAAAGACTTCAACGGTTGCAGGGACGGATGCAGCCCGAATCGTCCATCGAGATCGATGGCGCCGTTGTTCTTCCCCGGCTCCGGCACCGCGATGGTTGGACGCAGGTCGTAGTAGAGCTTTTCGAAAAACGGCACGACCACGTTCAAGCCGTCGGCCGCACCGCGTTGGAAGATCGCCACGAGGATCTTCCGTTTGTTGCCGCCCTCAGCTGCCGCACGAACGAGCCACGGAGGCGCCACACCAACACCGGCCATCGCCACAGCAGAGGCGCGAAGAAAGAAGCGTCGGGTGAGCATCCCTACCTCCTTTGGAAATCGGGCGAACCGAGGACCAGTGTTGCAAGAATCGAGGGGGTCGCCTCTTTGTCTTGCACGCCTTTCTCGATCGCAGTGAGCGTTGATTGGGACGGGGCGCCGTTGAGAAGCTCGCCCGCCACGGTGGCCGGATCCTTGAAATTGAACCGGCTGATGTCTACCTTCACTCCAGGAAGCTGGCCAGCCGCGAGAGCGTTTGCGAAATTGATTCGTCCCAGAAGGCCAGCCGTATTCGTCCACGCGTCGCCGGTGTTCGGATATCCGGTCGGATCCAGTTTCCCGTAAAGCGGCTCGCCGAGATCGGCGATACGCTGAGCGAGCCCGAACGTATCGGTCACGTCTGCGTTCAGCGCACGCACGGCGCTGACGACCATCTCGAGCGGCGACTTCAGCTTCACCTGCCAGGCGCCCTCGGACAGGAACTCGGGCGACGTGAACATGGCTTGAAGCACTGCGCGCAGGTCGCCGTCAGTCTTGGTGAAGGTCGCCGCCATCCGATCGACGAGCGGCTGCGGAGGATCGTCTGCGACGAACCGTTGTGCGAGCTTCCTGGAAATGAACTTCGCCGCCGATGGGTGATGCGCCAGGATGTCGATCACCTGCACGCCATCCTGCTCGCCGCCCATCGCGGGAATCGTGTGACCAAGGAAGATCTTTTCCTTCCTGTCGTGCCCGGCTGGGTTGAATTGAAACTCGGCAAACTTCTGCAGATCGTAAATGGTCCAGCCGGTGAAGGCGCGGGCCGCCGCGATGACATCGTTTTGGGTGTAGCCTCCGTCAACACCCAGAGTGTGCAGCTCCAGCAGCTCGCGCCCGTAATTCTCATTGAGCCCCGGGCGGCGCACTCCAGGCGGAACGGGAAAATCTTCGCGAGGCGCTTGCGATTGCCAGTTGTCGAGATAGAAGAGCATCGCGGGATGGCGGGCTGTTGCGAGCAGCATGTCTTTGAAGTGTCCGAAGACATGCGGGCGGATGGCGTCGCGCTCGAAGCTGGTGAGCAGCACGCGATCCGGCCCTTTCCCGTTGAACACGTTGAAGTGATTCATCCAGAAATCGACCAGCACTTCCTCGAGCTGCCGATTCGAATACAGCGCGCGAAACAGCTTCTGCTCGATCAATTCGGCATTCACGAGTTGTTGCGGCTGGTTCGCCGCCATGGCTTCGCGGCGCAGCTCTGGCAGCTCCGCAAAGGCCTGAGGCGGAAGGGCTCGAAGGATCTGCCGGCGCTTCTCGGCATCGAAGGAATTGAGGAGAGCCAGCTTCTCTTCAGGCGTCCCCCGGTTGGCCGAGCGCATTTGCTCGGGCGAGAGCAGTTCGTTCAGGGGCGGGAACAGCCGCCGAATCTCCTTCTGGCGCTCCTCCTGTTCCGCCTTTCGTGCGTTCGCCGCTTCCTGTCGCAGGTCGTCGGACAGGCCTTCCAACACCTGGGGAGGGGCGGCGACCAGAACGAGCCGGCGAGTCTCGGGATCCAAAGACGCAAGCGTCGTCCGGCGCTCGTCGACAGAGCAGTTCATCAATCTGCTGAGCTGTTGTTGAGGCAGTGATGAAAATGCGATCGCCGACGGAGGTCTGACCATGAGGGCCGCTGGAGCCGCGGGGTATTTTTCCAGGATCTGCCACATCTGAAGTTGCAGCGTTCCAAGCGGCGTCAGCTTGGTTTGAAGGAGGGGGTTTTCCGTCATCCGATCGGGATGTAACTGCAGGTCAATCCACTTGTCGACGCCCAGGCGGCGAACCTGCTCGAGGTCTCCTGAACGCGGCCCGAACGTCAACCGGTTCAGGACGTGGACGATCTGCTTGTCGAGCGAAAGCTTCTGGTCGAAACGGCCGGCGGCGTTCCCGGGGCATGTAAGTACGGTGACCAGCAACGCCGAGACGCCTGTCGCATATCCCAAGCGTTTCATACGGGAATTCCTTTCCTGATGGTGCCTACACTACAGCCAATTTGCCGCTGACGATGTAGCGTTTTTGTCTGTAACAACTACCAATACCGTCGGGGCCGAGCCGGGCCGCCTCGCATTACGGCCGTGATCACGGCAGCCTCCTGTTGGCACATGCCTTGCGGTCAGAGGGCGTTGGAGGTGGACCCTAATGCGACTCATGCATACTTTCATCGGCATCATCACGTGTGGCTGTCTCGCAGTGACGCCCGCGTCTGCCGGGCAACGCGGTCAGCACTCGACGCCGAGACCACCGGCCGTCCATCCGGCGACCACAGCTCATCCGGCCAACGGGTCGGCGCATCGCGGGCCGGTCCCGGTCCCTGCGGAAATCGCCGCGAACCCCGCGCTCATGACGCGTCTGCAGCCACTCCTGCCGTCGGGCTCGACCTTGGCCAACGCGGCGACGGGCTTCAAGAATCAGGGACAGTGCATTGCCGCGCTCCACGTCTCGCGGAACCTGCACATCCCGTTCGTCCAACTCAAGGCCGAGATGACCGGCGCGAATCACGCTAGCCTGGGCCAGGCGATTCACGAACTGCGGCCAACCGTGAATGCGAAGGCCGCCGTCAAGATCGCCGAACGGGAACGAGCCGCCGATTTCAAGGCTACGAAACCCGTGCATAGGGACAAGGCTGATCGATGAAGCGCGTCTGCCTCGCGGTGGCGAGCGCCTTGGTGGCGCTGGCCATCGCACCATGCGCGCAGGCGCAAGGGAAAGGCAAAGGCGCCAAGAGTCACTCACCGAGCAGTAGTCTTTTGCCGAGCCCGACCGTCGTCGCGCCCGCCACGGCGGGAGCTGTCCCTTTCGCCTGGATCGACGACGCCAGCGTGCTGCCACCGGGAACCATGGCGCTGTCCATCTCGGCGCTGCGCTGGCAGGGCGCAGATCTAAGCGAAGTCGTCGCGCCCGTCGTCGGACTGGCGGCGGGACTGGCTCCCCGTCTGCAGATCGGCGCCAGTATTCCGCGTGTGGTCGGCAGCGACGTCACGGGCGTGGTCGGCGGTCTCGGCACGACCTACATGAGCGCCAAAATCGGTGTCCTGACGGGACGGCCTTCGGGCGTCAAGCTCGCCGTCGCCCCCACGATTGAAATCCTCGGAGAAGGAGCCCTCCAGTCACTTGCGCCAGATGAGAGTCGGACTCACTTTGGTCTCCCGGTCAGCCTGGAGATCGATCGCGGCGCCGTCCGCCTGTTTGGGACCGCCGGCTTTTTCTCCCAAGGCGTGTGGTTCGCGGGCGGGGGCATTGGCGCACAGGCGACGCCGCGTATCGCGGTGTCCGCCGCGTTCAGCCGTGCGTGGACGACCGATCCGATCGGCGCGATCGTGGGCGACCGACGAGAGGTTTCGGGCAGCGTCGCTTTCTCGCCGCGCCCTCAGGTGTCGCTCTTCGGATCCCTCGGACAGACCGTGGCCACGACCGATCAAGACGGCGCGGGGATGAGCCTGACCGGTGGCGTCATGTTCCTGCTCTCGCCGTCGGTCCTCAAATAGGGTTGTCGAACTACTCGCCGCGTCGTTCCATCCCGATCGCGCCCGCCGGCGCGTGAAGCTTATTCTGCGCGGACCTTCCAGAGCTAAACAGTAAATCCAACGCGTCGACGGCGATCGGCTAGAATCGCGGCGCTGATGGTCGGCGTCGGGCATCCCCGCCCGGACCGGTGTCATCCGCGTGGCCGAGGGTTAAATGACCGCAGATGCCGCCCAGCCGCCCAAGGATTTGATCGGTTTTCTCGACTTCTACCTGGTGCAGAAGGCGCCGTTCCAAATTCCGCAGAACGGCAAGGAATGGATCGTCAAGTTCGGTCCATGGATCACAGTCGTGCTGCTCGTGCTGGCACTCCCGCCGTTGCTTTTTGTGCTGGGGATCGGCGCGGCGTTCGCGCCGTTTGGCGGCATCGGCTACGCGACAGCATTCGGATATCTCACCATCGTCCTGATCGCCGAGCTCGGCCTGATGGTGGCGGCGCTGCCGGGACTCTTTGCCCGGAAGATGTCCGGCTGGCGGCTGCTCTTCTACGCGCAGATTCTCAGTTTCGTGTTCAGCCTCTTGAGCGGATCGCTCATCGGAGGGATCCTCGGCGTGGTGATCGGGATGTACATCCTGTTTCAGGTGCGGCCTCTCTACACAGCTTGACGGCCGCCGCTGTGGAGAATCCCGCGGTCAGCGAAGTCACCGCATTGCTGCGCGCCTGGCATGCAGGCGACGAGGGCGCCTATCGGCAGGTGTCGTCGATTCTCTATCCCGAGCTGCGACGCCAGGCCGCGCAATATATGCGGCGCCAGCGGGCCGGCGACACCCTTCAGGCCACCGCGCTCGTGCACGAAGCGTTCATTCGCCTGGCTAGCGCGCGTGTAGTCGATTGGCAGGACCGACAGCATTTTCTGGCGGTCGCGGCGCGAACGATGCGACGAGTGCTCGTCGATCTGGCTCGCGCGCAGGCCTCAACCAAGCGCGGTGCGGGAGCCGACCATGTGTCCCTGGGACCGCCGCCGCGATGATCTCGATCGCCGGCGAGGCCATGAACCGATCTGAGTCGGTCGCATGCGCAAGGAGAGATTCAACCTCGCGTCGCAACATCTCGTCTGCGCCGCACGCTTCGCGCAGAAACGTCGCGCGCTCGCCTTCGTCGCGCGCGAGGGCGTCGTGATACAGCTGTTCGACGTCCCTCCAGCGATCAGGAGTGGTCACGCAATTAACTGGGAGGAAGCGGCACATCTTACCGCGGCCCACACCTCGGCTCCAAAGCCGACTTCCCGCCTGGACTGTCCTGGCGAACTCATCTCTGTAGCCTTAAGCGGGAAATCTGACCGGGTACTAGAAACCGGGCGATCGGCGTGATTGAGGAACCTGGATCCTATCTGCCAACCATGTGGGTGAGATCTTTGTTGTTCTCCTGGCAGATGTACTCGTACAGCTCGACGCCAGGCGCCCACGGGATCGTGTAACTCGTCGTCCACGGCTTCGTGTACGCCTTCGGATCGTCAACCGTGACTTCGTAGTGAAGGGTCATCCCGTTGGTGCGCGTGAAGCGCTCGATCACGTGGAGGGCATCAGTGTGCGGATGACCGGCCTGGTCGAGCCATGTCACTTCGTTGAACCCGATCACATCGACCATGAGCGTGTCTCCTTCCCAGTGGCCCACGGAATCTCCCAAGAAGGACGGATTGGGATCCTTCTGGTGAGCACGCCCGTCGGTGTAGATCGTGCGCCAGACGTGGGCACCGCCCTCGAAGACGAATAACACGCGGTCGCTCAGTTGAAAGATCTGAAAAGGAAAGGGTGTCGCCATCATCCGCGGGATGCCGGGGGGCAGGCACCTGGACTCGGGATCGTGCTTTTGAAGGTTCGCCTGACGATCGTCGTAGACGGCCCTGGCCCACGGCTGGAACGGGACGTCAACTCTTCTCTCGACCGGCGATCGACTCGGTTCGCCAAGGCCTGCCAGGTTCGCCAGGACGCGCGGATTCCAGGAGCCTTTTCCGTTTCCAAGATCCGGATGACCATCAGGTAAGCGAGGTGTAGGAAGGACCGGGCTCGCTGCGAATTCGGAGCGCTCAGGAATCCTTCCAGCGACAGGGGCACTCTGCCCGTAGGCCAGGCAAGACAGCGCGGTAAGGAGGATCGCGCCAGTTAGCGAAGCTCTCATGTGACCTCTCAGGCCGTCAGAGGGATCGACTGCGGTCAACGGGAACGATAGCAGATCAGACAGGCTAGAATACGGCCTCGAGGAACCCAACCTATGAAGGCTGTTTGCGCGCTGGCATGCGGCGTCCTGCTGACAACCGCCTCGGTGGTGGCGCATCACTCGTTCGCGGCGGAGTACGACGCGAACAAGCCGATCACGGTCAAGGGCACCGTCGCGAGAATCGACTGGACGAATCCGCACATCCATTTCTACCTGGACGTGAACGACGACACGGGCAGCGTCACGCAGGTGAAGTTCGAAGGGTATCCGCCGAACATGCTCGTCCGGCAGGGCTGGAAACGGGATGTCACGCTGAAGCCGGGCGACGCGATCACCGTCTTCGGCTGGCGCGGCCGCCTGGAGTCGAACATCGCCGCGGCTCGAGAAGTCACGTTCGCCGACGGACGCAAGCTGGCAGCCGGGCCTCCTGCCGGCACCGGGGGCCAGTAACACGCGTTTGCACACGAGGAGAAGGCCGGTGCCCAAGACCGTTATCGCTTCGCTCGCGGCGGTCGCCGTAATCCTGACCGTTGTTGCCGGGCCGTTACACGCACAGAGAGGCGCGGCGCCTGCGGGCCGACCCGCGCCGATTCCGCGCGCGGCCGACGGGAAACCCGATCTCTCCGGCGTCTGGATCACCGGTGCGCTTCAGCTGCTGATCGGCGATGCGGAAGCCAACGCCATTCGACAGGCTGACGCCGCCGCTGGCCGCGTGGCGCCGCCCCGCGAGCCGCCGCCCTACAAACCGGCAGCAGAGGCCAAACGGCAGGAATACGTCGCGCGGCGCGGCATCGACGATCCGATGGCGCGCTGCCTGATGTCCGGCGTCCCGCGCATCACCACCCGACCGCTGCCGTTCCAGATCGTCCAGATGCCCGGACAGGTCATCATCCTGTACGAAGCCCACCACGCGTTTCGCATCATTCCGACCGACGGGCGTCCGCATCCAGACGATGGGGAACCGTCCTACCTGGGAGACTCGGTCGGGCGTTGGGAGGGCAATACGCTGGTGGTGGACGTGACCGGCTTCAACGACAAGACCTGGCTCGCCGGCGTCGGCACGATCCATAGCGAGAAGCTGCGCGTGACCGAGCGGTACACGCGCGATTCGTACGACACGATCCGCTACGACGTGACGATGGACGATCCCGACGTGTTCACCAAGCCGTGGCACGCACAAGAGACGTTCAGGCTCCGCCCGAACGAGCGGCTGCGCGAATACGAATGCATCGAGAACAACGAGGACCTCGGCCGTTTCGAGCAACTGCTGCAGAACGACCCGGCGCTGAAAAAACCGTAGCGCCTTCCATCGCACCTACGGCTTCGAATACTTGTTCCGCGGATCCTTGCCGACGATGTGCTGGACGTCCAGGTTGTTTTCGTTGCAGATGTACTCCATCAGCTCGGTACTTGTCTCGTAGGCGTGGCGTCCATACAGGGTGAAGGGCTTGGTGTAGGCCCCGGGATCCTCGATGGTGACTTCGTACTCCAGCGTGTTGGAATCGGGACGCCGATAGCGCTCGATGGTGTGCAGCTTGTCCGTGTGAGGATGGCCGGCGAAATCGAACCAGAAGCGATCGTTGAAGCCCACCGAATCGATCACGAGCGTGTCTCCCTCGAATCGTCCAACCGAGTGGCCGTACCAGGTGGGATCCGGATCTGCCGGATGCGTTCGTCCGTCCAGGAAGATCTGGCGATAGGTGTGGATGTTGCCCTCGAAGAGAAAAAACATGTGCGTCCCGGTCTGCAGGATCCGCCACGGATAGGGCGCCTGCCGCGGAACGCCGGCCGGCAGGCACAGCGCTTCCGGATCGTCCTTCGACAACCGCTCCTTTGTCAGCTTCAGCGCCCACGGCTGAATCGGCAGCGTCTCGCCGGGCTTCAGCGCATCGTTGATGTCGTAGATGAACTTCCGATCCGGACCCCAGATGCCGGAGAAGTCCACCTTGCCGTCGGCCGTGCGCGGCGCGGGGGCCGAGGCGCGCTGGGACCCGCGTCCCGCTGCCCTCAGCGCTTCACCCTGGGGAGCGGCAGCCTGGGCCGCCAAAGACCAGACGACAACGGCGACCGCCGCGGCGATCGTCGATTCTGGAAGATACTTCTTCACCACTGCAGTCTCCTTCTTCGATTGGGGGCCTGACGCGAAGCCTATTCTGCTCCCTCCGGCCCGTCCGCTCAAGGGCCGGCCAGGTCTGCTAGGATTGCGCGCGATGAGGACTCTTATCGCCATCCTGTCGGCCTGGCTCTTCGGGGTCGGCACCTATGTGACCGTCACCGAGGCGCGGGTTGAGCCCCGCGGGCAAGCCCAGCAAACCACTACGGCAGCTACTGGCGATCTCGAGGTACTCCAGCTCCGCCCGAACTTCTTCATGATCGCCGGCGCCGGCGGCAACATCGGCGTCCAGGTCGGTGAGGATGGTGTGGTCGTCGTGGACGCTGGTCTGGCGGCGAGGGCCGACGCGGTGGTGGCCGCGATCAAGAAGCAGACGCCGCGGCCCATTCGATACGTCATCGATACCAGCGCCGACCCGGATCACGTCGGCGGCAACGAGACGCTGTCCAAGGCAGGCCAGACACTCTTCACGGCTCCAGGCTCGATCGGAGTGACCGGCAACTTCCTCGGGGGCGTCGCCTCGATTCTCTCGGCTGACAAAGTCCTGGAGAGGATGAGCGCGCCGGCAGGGAAGGCTTCCCCGTTTCCCGTCGGCGCATGGCCGACCGAAACCTTCGATTACCCGCGGAAGTATATGTACCTCAACGGCGAAGGCATCGAGGTGCTGCATCAGCCTGCGGCACACACGGACGGCGACCTCGTGATCTTCTTCCGCCGTTCCGATGTGGTCGTTGCCGGCGACATCCTCGACACGACCCACTTTCCCATAATCGACGTGGCAAGAGGTGGCACGATTAACGGGGAGATCGCGGCGCTCAATCGCGTGGTGGAGCTGGCGATTCCGTCTGTGCCGATCGTCTCGCGCGAGGCTGGCACCCTCGTGATCTCTGGACACGGCCGCGTGTGCGACCAACTCGACGTGGTGGAGTACCGCGACATGGTCACGATTATTCGCGACCGCGTCCGGGATCTGAAGAAGGCAGGCCTGAGCCTCGACCAGGTCAAGGCCGCATTGCCAGCCAGAGGTTATACGCGCAGGTACGGCGCCGATTCGGGTCCCTGGACGACGAACCAGTTCGTCGAAGCCATTTATCGGAGCCTTCCACAGGAGAAGCCGTGAGCGCTCATCGTCTGCTGATAGTGGCGCTCGCCGCCGTGGCATCGCTCTCAACACCGGCGCGGGTGCACGCTCAGAATCGCGGCGCGCCACCGCCGGCGCCAACCGCGAAAGCGTCGGCATCCATCGATCTCACCGGAAATTGGGTGGCCGTCGTCAACGAAGACTGGCGCTACCGCATGGTGACGCCGGCGAAGGGCGATTACAAAGGCGTCCCGATCACCTCGGAGGCGCTCAAGATCGTGAACGCATGGGACCCGGCAGCCGATGAGGCCGCCGGCAATCAGTGCAAGTCCTATGGCGCGGCCGCGATCATGCGCGTACCCGGACGCATCCGTGTCACGTGGCAGGACGACAACACGCTCGGTCTCGAGACCGATGCCGGCATGCAGACACGGCTCTTCCGGTTTACGCCTGTGCCCGCCCCGGCTGGACAGCCGACATGGCAGGGCCATTCAGCCGCGCGGTGGGAACGGGGCGGCCGGGGAAATCCTGCGACTGGTTCGTCCGTCGGATCGCTCACCGTGGTGACCACCGACATGCGAGCTGGGTATCTACGCAAGAACGGTGTCCCATACAGCGAGAATGCGAAGGTCACCGAATACTTCGACCTCGCGCCACTGCCAAACGATGGCCAGTTACTCGTTGTGACGACTGCTGTCAACGACCCACAATATCTAACCCAGACGTTCATCGTCAGCTCACATTTCAAAAAAGAAGCGGACGGTTCCAAATGGGATCCAACACCGTGCTCGTCAACGTGGTAACCCTCCGAACGGCGCTCGTCCTGCTGGTGCTTCTGTGGGCGCCGGTCAATCGGACCGTGTTTGCGCAGACCGAGCTTGCAGGGTCGTGGGCCGCGAGGAATACGGAAGACATCTCGCGTGATTCGTATCCCGTGGACTACCTGGGCCTCCCGCTCAACGACGAGGGGCGCACACGCGCGTTGAGCTACAACGAGTCGCAGCTGGCGATGATCGAGCGCCAGTGCGAGGGATGGCCGGCCTTCTATTTCGTGCAGGGTCCGTTCGGTTTGAAGATCTGGAGCGACACGGAGCCGGTCAAGGGCACCGCGATCTCCTTCACGATCGGCGCGTGGGAAGATCGTGCGCCGATGACCATCTGGATGGACGGGCGGCCGCACCCGTCCAAGTATGCCGAGCACACTCGCGGAGGCTTTACGACGGGTCGCTGGGAGGGCGATACGCTCGTCACCTACACCACGCACATGAAAGCCGGCTTCCTGCGAAAGAACGGTCCGCCGAGCAGCGACGAGGCGACGATGACGTCGCGCTTCTGGCGTCATGGCGACATCCTCACCGTGCTGGCTGTCGTCGAGGATCCGATCTACCTGGCCGAGCCGCATATCATCACGAAGAGCTTTCAGCTCACCGCGGCACCGATGTCGCCCGTCGGTCCGCCGTGCGTATCTGGATTCGAGGGACGGCGTCCGGGGGAGAGCGTCCCGCACTACGTGCCGGAGAAGAACCCGTTTGTCGACGAGCTCACGAAACTGTTTCACCTGCCGAGGGCAGCGGTGGTGGGCGAGCCGGAAACGCTGTATCCGGAGTACCGCAAGAAAATCAAGGCGACGTATGTGCGTCCCGAGACCTGTACGAGAGACTGCGGAGCTACGCCGCCTCGCTAGCATTCAGACTGCGGTCCTAGCTGTGCGCGCAGGTCTTGCCGCTCAACACTTGTCGCCGACGACCACGTAAGGACTCAGTTCCATGATCTGCTTCACTTCTCCCGGCCTGTGCGGCCGGTTTTGAACGACTCTCCATTCGATCGCTTCTTCCTTCGATTTCACCTGGAGCGAGGCAGTGTCAATCTCGGCCATCGTCGTTCGACAAGGCAATAGAGGAGAATGCCGCGATGGGAATCAATGGGCTGCTGTGGATCGTTCAGGGGCTGCTTGCGCTTGTCTTTCTGTTGACCGGTGGCATGAAGCTGGTCCTGACCATCGAGGCCCTGGAGGCAATGCCGGGACCGATACATTTGCCGGGGCTGTTCCTGCGATTCCTCGGCGTGGCCGAGGTCCTTGGGGCGATTGGTCTGATCCTTCCCGGGCTTCTGCGGATTCGCCCAGGATTGACACCGCTGGCCGCCGCCGGCCTGGTGATCATCATGATCGGCGCAACGGTGATCACCGTAATGGGCGGCGATGTCGCGACGGCGCTGGTCCCGTTGATAGTGGGACTGCTCTCAGCGTCGGTCGCGTATGGTCGGTGGCGGCTGGCGCCGAAGTTCGGGTAACGAAGGCCCACTCGACCGTCACTTAACCGCCGGCCAGGGCTCCCACGATTAGAAAAGGCTCGGCCCCCGTCGCGACCGGTTGGGGCAACGGGGCGTCCGGCAATTCGTGGGAGAGATCCTCGGCGCAGGCGAAGAACCTCACGTACGGTCGGCGCTGGTGCGTGACGTGATCGCGGATCGTCCCCTGCAGCATCGGATAGCTGGCCTCGAGCGCGTCGAGGATCGAGCGCTGCGTGGCCTCACCCGCGAGGTCGATCTTCACCTCGCCATCGACGCGGGCCAGCATCCGCAGATGTGCCGGGAGCTCAACTCGGATCATGCCAGTGTCTGGACTTCGACGGACAACACGGCCGGAAGATCTCGGACAATGGGAGCCCAGCTGTCTCCGGCATCGGCCGACGCGTACACCTGCCCTCCCGTGGTGCCGACATACACGCCGCACGAATCCAGCGAATCGAGAGCCATCGCCTCGCGCAACACGTTGACGTAGCAGTCGTGTTGCGGCAGACCCTTCGTAAGCGCCTCCCACTCGTTTCCACCCGTGCGGCTGCGGTACACGCGCAGTTTTCCATCGGGCGGAAAGTGTTCCGAGTCGCTCTTGATCGGTACGACATAGATCGTGTCCGGCTCGTGGGCGTGCACGTCGATAACGAAACCGAAGTCGGTGGGCAGGTTGCCGCTGACTTCTTGCCACGAATCGCCCGCGTCGTCGCTGCGCATGACATCCCAATGTTTTTGCATGAAAAGCACGTTCGGCCGCGTTGGGTGCATCGCGATGCGGT
>JBGPKK010000087.1:0-19563 GCA_041485905.1 Vicinamibacteria bacterium | reverse complement strand
GGGGATCGGGGAAGAGCTGAATCTGCGGCGGCCGATCTACAAGAAGACGGCGGCGTTCGGCCATTTCGGCCGCACGGAGCCGGAATTCACCTGGGAGCGCACGGACAAGGCCGCGGCCCTCAAGGCCGGGGCGAAACTCTAAAGACGAGCAATGCAGAATGCATAATGCCGAATGCGACGGCGAGCGCGCCGCCGCCCTTTGTATTTAGCATTGTGCATTTTGCATTTCCGTGACCCCCAGTGATCCTTCACTTCAACCACATTTCGCGCGGTAAGAGCTCGAAGAGTCTCGGCGATCTGACCGGCCTGGTGGCCGGCTCATTGACGAGGCTCGCCGAAGAGGGCGCGGTCGACACGGCGCTCCTTCGAGCCCTGCGCGTCCACCTCGACTGGATCCACTACAAGGTCAATTTCCGCGATCCGGTCATCATCCGGCGAACGACGATGGCCGGCGGCAGACCGGGACCGCTGGCCGAAATCGCCATCGATCTGCGTCAGGCGGATCCGGACAAGCTGCCGCAACAACTCGCGCATGCCCTGCAGGCCGTCCGCGCCGGCACGGAAGACGACAACCTTCACCTGGACGGGTTCACGCCGTGGCGCGACAGCATCATCTGGAAGTTCAATCGTCTCTTCTGGCAGTGGCTCTCGGAGTGGGAGGCCGCATCGGGCCGGGGTTTCGAGGCCGCCCTGCCCAGCGGATCGTCCGACGCGAATCATCCGCAGGCCATCGCCGCTTCGGTCGAGGAATTCTGGAAGCTGCTGCACGACCTCGAAGCGCGCGGCGGATTGCCGGCCGAAATCGTCGCGCTCGAGATCGGCGTGGGATCGGGCGCCCGTGCCGCGGCGTGGCTCGATGGGTTCAAGGCGCTCGACGAGCAGTCGGGGAGCGGATATTACAAGCGGCTGCGGTTCTTCCTCGGCGACTACTCGAGCGCCACGCTCGAACGCGCGCTGAAGGCCGTCAGCGCGCACGCATCCAACGTCAGCGTCGTCGCCATGGACGCGCTCAATCCCTTCAAGAGCCTTCCGTCGCATCGCTTCAAGGTCATGTACGTCCACCTGACCAATGTGTACGACAACCTGCCGTTTGACGAGCTCGTGCGCCGAGACGGCCGGCTCTACCTGGTGGAAACGCGCGGCTACGTGAATGGCGCAGCGGCCGACCGGATGGCTGCGGACTTCGGCATGACACGCTCGGAGATTCCCGGGGTCGTCCAGCGGATGTTCGAGGTGGGTCCCAGTGCCGCCGGCGCCGCCGGGGACGGTGACAAGGGCGTCGCCTTCTGGCGCTGTCTGTGGGGTGCGTTTCGGCTCGAGGAGCGGCTTCGCGCGCTGGACGAAATCGACGAGGACCACGTCCCGCCCGGCCTGACGCGGCTGCATCTCGACGATTTACTGG
This sequence comes from Vicinamibacteria bacterium, assembly GCA_041485905.1. Lineage (GTDB taxonomy): Bacteria > Acidobacteriota > Vicinamibacteria > Vicinamibacterales > CAVVIG01 > JAHFUI01. Next base: position 18,161 of record JBGPKK010000087.1, on the reverse strand, counting down.
CCGAAGCACCCGACGACATTCGCTTTCACGTCTCGCGCGGAGCGGCGGAGAGCTTCGCCAACACCTTGCCGCTCCTGCACCCTCGCGGGTATCTTCAGGTACAGGACATCTTCGTCACCTCGATGGACGAGTACCGCCAGGGGTTCAAAGGGCCGGGCAAGCTCGACGGCTCGCTGGTGGTGTGGGTGAACGGAGCGCTGCTGCGCGCCGTCGGGGCGCGCGCCGGATACGACGTCCATTTCGCACCGTTTCCATATCGACCGGGATCGAAGACCAACATTCTCTACACGACACAGCGCCCGTAAAACCATATGGACATGCCGATTCTCCCCACCGCCGTCATCGGAAGCTACTCGATGTCCGCGTGGCTCGAGCGTGCGAAAAACGACTATCTCTCGCGCAAGTTGAGCCGCCACGACCTCGACGAGATGCACGAAGCCGCCCGCAAGGCGGCGATCAAGGATCAGGAAGTCGCGGGCGTCGACATCGTGTCGGACGGCGAGCTGCAGCGCGACAACATGATCGACTACTTCGTCGAGCGCATCCCGGGCGTGCAGGTCGATCTCGGCTCCAAGCGCTTCTACTACGACTTCTACGACAGCGTCGTCCGCTCGAAGCTCGCGAGCGGACCGCTGGGCCTGTCCGAAGAGGTCCGGTTTCTGCGCCGGTTCACGGACCACCGCGGAAAGATTTCGATTTCCGGACCGCACACGCTCGTCAAGCGTATTCAAAATCGCCACTACGAGTCCGAGGAAGCATTCGCGCTGGACCTGGCGCGCGTCCTCAACGCCGAGCTTCGCGAGCTGGTGCGCGCGGGCGCGACCGATCTGCAGATCGACGAGCCATATTACTCCGGCTTTCCGGAGGATCTGCCGTGGGCCATCCGTGCGGTGAACGCGATGGTGGAATCGGTCAGCGCGAACGTGAGCCTTCACATCTGCTACGGCAACCGCTACGGCAAACCCTCGTGGGAGGGCAGCTACCGCTATCTGTTTCCGGCAATCCTCGACGCGAAGGTGAACGTCGTCTCGCTCGAGTTTGCCCGGCGGGGCGACGATGACCTGCAGCTCTTCAAGGAATTCAATCCCACATTTTCGCTCGGTCTGGGTGTCGTCGACGTCAAGACGCAGGACATCGAGTCGCCCGGCTTCGTCGCAGACCGCATTCGACGTGCGCTTGAAGTCGTGCCCGCCGAACGGCTCGTGATCAACCCCGATTGCGGCTGCGTGCACCTCCCGCGCGAGGTGGCGTTCAACAAGCTGTGCGCCATGGTTGACGGCACGCGCCTTGTTCGCGGAGAGCTGAAAAAATGAGCAACCCGGTACCCGAGACGATCAGGGCCGGGCGATTCTCCTACATCGTCGAGATCGTGTCGTCGGCGAAACGCCCGGAGCGGGCGCTCGAGTTTGCCTCCGGCGTCGCCGCGATCCCGGACGTGATCCTGGGCAGCGTGACGAGTTACCCGGGCGGCAGCAGCCGCGGCGAGGATCCTGTGCAGGTGGCGGCCGCCGTCCGGGCGCGCGGTCTGACGCCCAACGTGCACCTCACCTGCGTCTATCAGGACCGGCGCGAGCTGAAACAGACACTCGGTACGCTGCGTTCGCAGAACATCCCGAACGTCTTCGCGATAACCGGCGACTATCCCAAGGGCGGGCACTCCACGCCGGTCTTCGATGTGGATTCGGTCCAACTGATCGAGCTGATCGCGAGGATGCGCGAGCGGGAAGGCTTTCCGTTTCACATCAGCGCGGCGGTGTCGCCGTTCAAGTACATTCGCGAAGACGGCCTTTATCAGTACCTCAAGCTCGAGAAAAAAATCGCGGCCGGCGCCGATATGGCGATCACGCAGCTCGGTTGGGACGTGCGGAAATTCATCGAGCTGAAGCGATACCTCGACGAACGCGGCCTCTCGGTTCCGCTCATCGGCGGCATCTACGTGTTGGATCTTCGCGCCGCGAAGAAGATGTCCAAGGGCGAGCCTCCAGGATGTTGGGCGTCCCCTGCACTCGTCGAACAGGTGACGAAAGAATCAGAGGCGCCCGATGGCGGTCTTACGGCGCGACTCGAACGGGCGAGCCGCACCGCGGTGGTGCTGGCGGGACTCGGTTACGCGGGGGCCTATATCGGCGGCGTGCACGAAGTTGACCACGTCAACACCATCATTCGCCGCGCCGGCGAGCTTGCGCCGCGCTGGAAGGAATTCGTCGACGATCTTCAATTCGGCGACCGTGCCGGCTTTTATCTCTATGAGACCCCCGCGCCGAAACGGCGTCTGTCGATCGTTCCGGCCGCGCTCGATGTCCTGGGCAAGACGCTGCCGGTGCCCTGGGCCAAGTCGCCGCGCGAGACGTGGCTTCGCCGGCAGATCCGGTCGTTCTTCGCATGGACCGATCGGCACGGCATGAACGAGACGATCGAGCGTGTCGAGTACGTCGTGAAGCGCCCGGCGTTTGGCTGCGAGGAATGCGGGAACTGCGTGTTGGGGCACATGGAGTACGTGTGTCCGCAGACCTGCCCGAAGCAGATGCGCAACGGCCCCTGCGGTGGAACCTATCTCGGTCGGTGCGAGGTCGTGGACAAGCCCTGCATCTGGGTCGAGGTGATGGAGCGGGCCGAGGCGACCGACAACCTCGCGGGTCTCAAGACCTTCATCCCGGCGCCGGACCGGACGCTCAAGGGCACGAGCTCCTGGATCAACTTCTATCTTGGCCGAGACAGCCGCCCAGGAAACTCCAGGTCCGAGCCGACCCCATAGTCGCGTATCATTCCCCGTCATCAGGAGGCTGCCGATGTTACGCAGAATGTTCATCACCGCAGGTCTCGTCGCGGCGTTCGGCGCGGGAATGTTCGTCGAGGGCAGGCGCGTCGAGGCGCAGGCCAAGAACCACATCTTCGAGATTCGGACCTACACGGCTGCTGAAGGCAAGATGCCCGCGGTCGTCAAGCGCTTCAGGGATCCGGAGAAGAAGCTGTTCGAGAAATACAACATGCCGGCGCTGTTGTACTCGACGGCCGCCGATCCCCCGCTGTCGCAGTTCATCTACATCCTCGAGCACTCGAGCCGCGAGTCCGCGCGGAAATCGTGGGAGGGATTCCTGGCCGATCCCGAATTCAAGGCGGCTGCGGCGGCGTCCGACGTCGGCGGCCGGGCGGTCATCAAAGTGGAGTCAATCTTCGTCAACCCGACCGATTTCTCGCCAACCAAGTAAGTACATTCCCCGCCAACCAAGTAGTACAGACATACAAAGGGAGGGCCGGGCCTGCGAAGGGCTCGGCTTCCTTAATGTTTCCCTTCCTGCTGAGCCGTAAGGCTCCCGTTTTGTTACGGTTATGGTATTCTAATGGGCACACCGATTTCAGAACGAACCCTACCGCGGCGTATGTAAACCGGGACAATTCATGAAACAACGGCTCCTTATTGTCGGCTGCACGGCGTTAATGTCAGGTGCTCTGGTCTATGGCCAGGCGACGGGCAACGCCCAGCAGCCTCCAGCGCCCGCAACCGCCACCGCCGCCAGGCCGGCTGCGTTGCCAACGATGGTCACGTCGGCCGCCGATGAAGCCGCGCTGCTCAACCGATACTGCGTCAGCTGTCACAACGAGAAGTTGAAGAGCGGGACCGGCCCCAACGCCGAAGCGGCGCGCAAGCTCAGTCTGGATAAATTCGATCCGGCGCACGCTCACGAGAACGCGGACGTGTGGGAGACCGTCGTCCGCAAGCTGCGCGCGGGGATGATGCCGCCGGCGGGCACTCGGCGGCCCGAACCGGCAACCTACAAGTCGATGATCAGCTGGCTCGAAGGCGAGCTCGACCGCACGGCGACGCCCTACATGCCGCCGCCCGGGCTGCACCGGCTGAACCGCACCGAATACGCGAACGTCATTCACGACCTGCTGAATCTCGAGGTCGATCCGGCGAAGTATCTGCCGTCGGACGATTCGACGCGCGGCTTCGACAACATTGCGGGCGCCCTGGGTTTGTCATCCACACTGGTCGAAGCCTACGTCTCGGCGGCGGGCAAGATCAGCCGCCTGGCGATTGGCGAACCGGCGACGCCGAGCCTCGTGGTGTACCGCACGCCGGAAGACACGTCGCAGGACTATCACATCGAGGGGCTGCCGTTTGGCACGCGCGGCGGCATGCTCGTCAAGCACGTGTTCCCCTCCGACGGCGAGTACAACGTCACGGTGACGCCGATCTTCGGCGACAACATGTCGCCGACCGGATTCGGATCGGTCCCCTGCGAAAAGATCGAGGTGCTGCTCGACGGTGAGCGGATCGAGCTGTTGGATTGGCAGGGCGGCGGACGATTCGGCGCCGCGACGGCCAATTGCGGCAACGGCCAGCGCGGCGGTCGTGGCGCGGGCGCAGGCGCGGCGGTTGCCGGTCAGCAGCCTGCGGGACGAGGCGCGCAAGGGGCCGGCGCGGCTGCCGGTCTGGCGGCGCGCGGCGGGACACCCCCAATGCGCGTCCGCCTGAAAACCACGGCTGGACAGCACGCCGTCGGCGTGACGTTCCCCGCGACAAACTTCGCCCCGATCCTCGACCTCGATCAGCATTTTCGGCGGGACACGCTGCAGACCGGTCCCACGCCGGGCTTCACGTTTTTCCCGCACGTCGGGACGGTCCGTATTGAAGGGCCCTTCAATGCCACGCAGGCGGCCGAATCACCCAGCCGTCACAAGATTTTTGTGTGCCGTCCGACCCTTCGACCCCTCGAGAAGCTCGGGGTCGTCCCGAGCCCAGTCGAGGGACGACAAGCTCAGGGTCGTCCCGAGCCCAGTCGAGGGACGATCGGCGCCGCCGATGAAGGCGCGTGTGCGCGCAAGATCGTGACGCAGTTGTCGACGCACGCGTTCCGCCGCCCCGCCGCCGCGGGCGACGTCGAGACGCTGATGAAGTTTTTCCAAACGGGTCGGAAAGAAGGCGACTTCGATCACGGGATCGAAATGGCGCTGGCGCGCATCCTGGCGTCGCCGAAATTCATTTATCGCATCGAAGTGGAGCCGGCCGCGACGAAGACTGCCGGTCCCTACCGGTTGAGCGATTTGGATCTGGCGTCGCGTTTGTCGTTCTTTCTCTGGAGCACGATTCCAGACGATACGTTGCTGAGAGTCGCGGGACAGGGACGACTGAAGGATCCCGTCGTGCTCGAGCAGCAGGTCCGTCGGATGCTGAAGGATCCGCGCGCCGAAGCGCTGGCGGTCAACTTCGCCGGCCAGTGGCTCAACCTGCGCGGCATGCAGAGCGTCGGTCCGCTGCCGATGCTCTACCCCAACTTCGACGACCCGCTGCGCCAGGCGATGCGGCGCGAGGTGGAGCTGCTCTTTGACAGCATCGTCCGCGAGGACCGCAACGTGGTCGATCTCCTGACCGCGGACTACACCTTCGTGAACGAGCGTCTCGCCAAGCATTACGGCATTCCGCACGTATACGGCAGCCAGTTCCGGCGCGTCACGCTCGGACCCGACATGGACCTGCGCCGCGGGCTGCTCGGCAAGGGCGCGATTCTCACGACGACCTCGAAGCCGGAACGGACTTCGCCGGTCACGCGCGGGAAGTGGGTGATGGCGAACATCCTCGGCATGGCTCCGCCGAATCCGCCGCCCGACGTGCCGCCGCTCCCGCCGCGCCCCGCCGATGCGACCGGCAACGCGCACGAACCGACGATGCGGCAGAGGATGCTGGATCATCGGGTGCGTCAGGACTGCATCCAGTGCCACAGCCTGATGGATCCGATCGGCTTCTCGCTCGAGAACTTCGACGGGATCGGCTTGTGGCGGACCCAGGACGAGAATCAGCCGATCGACCCGGCGGCGCAGGTCTTCGACGGCAACAAGGTCGACGGCCCGGCCTCGCTGCGCCAGTGGCTGCTCGGCTATTCCGATCAGTTCGTTGAGGTCGTCGGCGAGAAACTCCTCACCTACGCGCTGGGTCGCGGCGTCGAGTATCAGGACATGCCGCTCGTGCGCTCGATCGCGCGCGATGCCAGCCGCAACGGCAACACGTTCTCCGCGCTGATTCTGAGCGTGGTCAAGAGCAGGCCGTTTCAGATGAATATGAAGGTGCCGGAGCCGATCGAGCGAACGGCCAGCGCCGGCAGTAAGGACAGCAAAAAGGGGAGCAATTAGATGTATATCTCCAAAAAACATATTCCGCGTCGGACCTTCCTGCGAGGCGCCGGCGTGACGCTGGCGCTGCCGTTGCTGGATGCCATGGTGCCTGCGTCGACCCTTTTGGCGCAGACCGCTGCCGCGCCAAAGAGCCGGTTCGTCGGCATCTTTTTCCCGCATGGGATGGCGCCGGGTTATTGGGCGCCCGAAAAGGAAGGCGCGCTACCGGACAAGCTGCCCTACATCCTCGAGTCGCTGGGCAAGGTCAAAGATCAGACGACCGTCCTGAGCGGACTGTGGTCGAAGTCGGCCGAGCCGCCCGAAGGTACGACCGGTTCCGATCACTGGGTCGCGGCGGCGTTTCTGACCGGCATCAAACCGAAGAAGACCGCCGGTTCCGACGCGACGACGGGAAGCCCGACGATCGATCAAATTATCGCGCGGAAGATCGGCCAGGAGACGCTGATGCCGTCGCTGCAGCTGGCCGTCGAAGATCCGAATTCGAGCTCGAGCAACTGCGGCGAGGGCTACAGCTGCTCCTACACGAACTCGATTTCGTGGATCGACCTTCCGACGCCAGACTCCGAGCCCGTGCCGCGCACGAGCCCGCTGCCGATGGAGCTCAATCCGCAGGTCGTCTTCGAACGTCTGTTCGGGAGCGGCGCCACGCCGGACGTGCGGGCGGCTCGCATGCGCGAGAACCAGAGCATTCTCGATTCGCTCCTCGGTGAGCTGGCCGGCCTGCGCAAGAACCTCGGAGCGACGGACCGCCGGACGGTCAGCCAGTACACGGACGAAATTCGCGAGATCGAGCGCCGCATCCAGCTCGCGGCGAAAGCCTCGGCCGTGGATCCCAACCTGCTTGAGCCGGCGGGCGTGCCGGATCAGTTCGACGAGCACATCAAGCTGCAGTTCGATCTGACGGCGCTGGCGTTCCGCTCGGACATCACGCGGGTTGCGACGCTGCTCGGCGCACGCGATTTGACCGGCCGGAGCTATCCGTTCCCGAAGAGCGATCTCTTCCCGCAGGGCGGCACGAGCGTCGGCTTCCACGGCGGATCGCACCACCAGGACGATCCCGCGCAAATCCGGCGCTACGCCGACCTGAATCGCTATCACGTGTCCACGCTGGCGTACTTCGCGGAGAAGCTGAAAGCGATGCCAGACGGCGACGGCACGATGCTGGATCATTCGCTCATCCTCTACGGCACCAACATGGGCAACTCGAATCAGCATCAGCATTACGACGTCCCGCACATCCTGGTTGGCGGGGCCAACGGGCAGCTGAAAGGCAACCGTCACCTGACCTACGAACGAAAGACGGTGCCCACGGGCAACGTGCTGTTGAGCGTGCTGGACTTGTACGGCATTCGCAAAGAACAGCAGGGCGACAGCACGGGCAGACTCCCGAAGCTGGTCTAACGGAGAAAGAACCCACGATGAACGGACGCCGAATCGTCGCGTGCGCCGCGGCGGTGTTGTTGTGCATGGCCGCGCTCAGGGGCGCGGGCAAGAGCGACGTGGCCGACGCGGTGATGAAGGGAGACAAGGCGGCCCTTCGCATGCTGCTGCAACAGCAGGCCGACGCCAATGCCCCGCAGGTCGATGGCGCGACCGCTCTGCACTGGGCGGTGTACCGCGACGATCTGGACGCGGCGGATCTGCTGCTGCGCGCCGGCGCGAAGGTCGACGTGGCGAACCGCGACGCCGTCACACCTCTGGCGATGGCGTGTCTCTACGGCAACGTCTCGATGATCAACAAGCTGGTGAAGGCCGGCGCGGACGTGAAGCAGCGCGGACCGAACGGTCAGACGCTGCTCATGCTCGCCGCCCGTAACGGCGAACCGGAGGCGGTCAAGATTCTGATCAACGCCGGCGCAGACGTGAACGCGAAGGAAACCCTGCGCGGCACGACGGCCCTGATGTGGGCCGCCGAGCAGAAACATCCCGAGGCCGTCAAAGCGCTGCTCGACGGCGGTGCGGATTTCAAAGCGAAGTCGGGTCCCGCCGGTCTGCCCAGAAACTACATGGCGAACCGCGTGAACACCGCCGTCGTTCAGGCTGCGGCGCGGCGGTTCGCGGCTGCGGCCGCGGCGGGCCGGACCTACGAGCAACAACTGGCGTTCGAGCAGGCCAACGGCGGCGGCGGTGGACGTGGCGGTTTCGGTGGCGGCCAGGCCGCGGGCGGTCAGGGTGGCCGCGGCCAGGGTCGCGGGCGCGGTCAGGCAGGCGCCGGAGCGCAGGTGGCCGCACCTGCCGACGACGGCGGAGACGATTCGGAAGTGGTCGTCGCGGGCCTCGTGGGCAGCGGCGGCGGCGGGTTGACGGCACTGGTGCTGACGGCGCGCGAAGGCGATTCCGAGTCAGCGAACCTGTTGCTCGAGGCGGGCGCCGACGTCAATCAGGTCACGGAGTACGGATGGACGCCGCTGCTGACGGCGACCAACAACCGCCATTACACGCTCGCGTCGCTGCTGATCGACTGGGGCGCGGACGTCAACCTCGCCAACAAGGGCGCGTGGACCCCGCTCTATCTCGCGACCGACAACCGCAACATCGAGGGCGGCGATTATCCGGTGCCGAAATCGGACATGGACCACCTCGAGTACATCAGGATTCTTCTGGACCATGGCGCCGACCCGAATGCCCGCGCCAAGGACAACACCCTGAGCCGGACGATCTTCACGATGCAGTGGTTCTTCGAGCAGGGTGCCACTCCGTTCGTGCGCGCCTCGCAGTCGAGTGACATCGCGCTGATGAAGCTGCTCCTGGAGTACGGGGCGGATCCGAAGATCCCGACCGATTACGGCGACACGGCGCTGACGGCCGCCGCGGGCATCGGCTGGGTGGAAGGCGTCACCTACGAGCACTCCGTGAAGGACAATCTCGAGGCGATCAGAATGCTGCTGGATCTCGGCCTCGATCCGAATGCGGCCAACGCCGACGGACGCACGCCGCTGATGGGCGGGGCGATCAAGGGCCGAAACGACGTCGTGCAGCTCCTCGTGGACCGCGGCGCCAGGCTCGAGACCAGAGATCACGGGAGTCGGGACAGCGACAAGACCGGGTCGCTTCTGGCGGGACACACGTGGGAGGCGCTGGACTATGCCGACGGTCTGGTGCGCGTCGGAGTGCAGTCCGCGGTCAACCGTCCGGAGACGGCCGTGCTGATTCGCACGTTGATGACCCAGCGCGGATTCCCGGTGCCGCCGCCCAATCGCGTCGTCGAATCGATCTGTATCGTGGAACTCTGCAAAGAGCGAACCTGGGACAAATAACGTACGGAGGGCGGACCTTATGAGGTCCGCCGACCGACGTTGTCTATTGCTCCGGTTTGAAGTTCTTGGCCAGATAATTCAGCACGACAGGGAAATCCTGCTCCGACAGCGGCGCTCCCTCGTTGAGCATCGCACCAAGCGTCTGCTCCCACTCTTCTTTCGTCGCGAGATTCCGCCTCACCCGCTTCAGGTCGTGGCACATCGTGCAGACATTGAGCACGAGGTTCTTTCCGGCGCCCTCCGGCAACGGGCCGTGGTTCGTGACGAGATACTCGATCAGCACCGGAAGATCGGCCTTTGCGACCTCCGCGCCTTTCGTCATCATCGAGTCGACCATGTCGGTCCACGCGGCTTTGTCGAGCGCTTGTACATCGATCAACCGCGTATCGTGGCAGCTCGTGCAGCTGCCGTTCAGGATCTGCTCGCCCTTGTCGGGTTCTTGACTGGTGTTCTGGCCGGCCCCGAGCGCAACAGTTGTCGCCGCGATCGTCGCCCACATCAGCAGACCGGTTCTCCACCACATATTTTCAATGCTATCAGATCGTCAGACGCCGCCGGCTTACGGCAGCCCTTCGGTCAGCTCGAAATATTCCGCCAGCGCGGTGATCATCGGCGCCATCTTCGGGCGCGCTGGAATAACGTCCGGCGTGACGCCGAGTGCCTGCAACGCTTCCGCGCACACCGGCCCCACCGCGGCGACGATGACGTCGCCGTTGAGCGCTTTCGCGAGCGCGTCTGACAATCCGAGATCGTCGGCAATGCGGAACAGATGCCGGCATTGGATCTGGCTCGTGAACGCGACGGCATCCACCGAGCCGCCGATCACGTCGCGTACGAGCCGTTTCAGCGGCTCGACATCCTCGGGCATCAGCCACTCGTAGAGAGACAGTTCCTCGAGTCGCGCGCCGCGCGCCGCGAGTGCGGCGGCCAACGGTTGGTTCGGTTCACCGTAGTGCACGAGCGCAACGGTTTTCCCGTCCAGATCGATGGCCTCCAACCGGTCGAGCAGCTCTTTCGTCGTGTACGGCTCCGCGGCCGTCATGTGCACCGGCACGTTGTTCTGTTTGAGGACCGCCACCGGCTTCGGGCCCCGGCAGACCACTGTCGTCTGCCGCAGTGTCGCCAGCGTCGCGTCGAGGCGGCCCAGGCGCGTGGCCTCACGCAGCAGAGCGGTGACGCCGACGCCGGTCAGGAAGATCGCGACCGTCGGGTTGCCGGACGACAACCGGTCGAGGAATGGTCCGACCTGCTCGGGATGGACGAGCTCGCGCACCGCCGGCACCTGGTCGGGAATGCCGCCGAGACGTCTGACGAGAGTCGCCGCCTCCTCGCTCATCCGCGCTTCGAGGAGCGCAACTCGCCGGCCTTCGAGGGTCGCCATAGAGACATGATAGCGCGGCACTGATATTGCTCCGCTTGACGTTTACCCCCCAACGTTCACGGCAAGACCGTAGCGTTATCGTACAGATGAACGTAAATCGGAGATTTCGGGTGTCAGGAAGGCAGACAACGCTGGAGGCCGGCGAGGCGCCCGTTTCGAAACGCCGCCGCGGGCCGACGTGTCATTGAAGGGGACAGCGGTGGTCAACGAAAAAGACACGATGAAACCCGTGGTCATCAGGTTTCGCCAGCCGTCCGGCCGTGGGCTGCAGGATTTCTATTCGGCGATCCGGACGGCGTCGCGGCCTGCGACTGGCCGGCGACAGACATATCCGACTCGGCCCGATGGAGACCGCGTCGCCGCATGCGAATGCGGGCGCCATCGGGAGCGTTAATCAGCGGTAGTTGCCGAATTGCAGCGCGACGCCGAAATCGTGTTCGCGCAGCTCGCTCATGGCTGTCTGCAGTTCGTCTTTTGACGGCGAGCTCACGCGGACCTGCTCGGCTTGGATCGCCGCCTGAACCTTCTTCATCTTTTTTTCTTTAAGGAACTTGACAATCTCCCGCGCGGCTTCGATTGGGATGCCCTGTTGAATATCGATCACGCGGCGTACGGTGCCGCCCGCCGCCGGCTGTGACTCGGCGGTCTTGAAGTTTTTCACGGCGACGCCGCGTCGCACCAGACGGGTCTGAACGATCTCCCACAGCGCGTTCATCTTCATCTCGTCGTCGGTGGTGAGGGTCAGCTTCTTGTCGGTCGGGTTCAACTCGATGTCGGCCTTTGCGCCTTTGAAGTCGTAGCGTTGGCCAACCTCCTTGCGCGCCTGATTCAGGGCGTTGTCGACTTCCTGAAAATCAACGGTCGATGTGACGTCGAATGACGATTGGGCGGCCATGCGATGGATTGTATGTCTACTTGGCCGTGCCCCGACCCGCCTGATCTACCGACCCATCCGAAGGAGGTCCGCCGACGCGCGAGGTACGCAGGGCGGACCCGATGAGGTGCGCCGACAGGTACAATGATCCCCATGGCAGAGGCGTTCCGCGCCGTCGATGTCGCCCGGGTGCGTGACGGGGTCGGTCACGCCGGCACCGACCGCGCCGCCACGGAAGAGCCGTTGGAAGTGCGGCTCCACGGGAAGCCGTTCGCCGTCATCATGCGGACACCCGGCGCCGATCGCGAGCTCGCGGCAGGATTTCTGCTGGCCGAACGCGTGCTGACGAGTCCCGACGATCTCGGGACGATCGAGTACTGCACGGATCCCTCGGCCGAGCATCCCGAGAACATCGTCAACGTCACGATTGCGAATCAATCGTTCGAGGCACTGGAACAGATGCTGGCCGATCGACGGCAGGTGATGGGCAACTCCTCGTGCGGTATGTGCGGGCGGCTGACCATCGATTCGCTGTGCACCGACGCGCCGGCGCTCACGAGCCGATGGACGATCCCGGCGCAGACGCTCGTCGACATCCCCGATCGACTCCGCGCCGCTCAACCCGTCTTCGACGAGACCGGCGGGCTGCACGCGGCGGGGCTGTTCACGCGCGAGGGCGTTCTCGACGCGATGGCCGAAGATGTTGGACGTCACAACGCCGTGGACAAGGTCGTCGGCCGCATGCTGATGCAGGACCGCCTCCCGCTCTCGGACCATCTCCTGTTTGTGAGCGGCAGAACGTCGTTCGAAATCGTGCAGAAGGCGTTCCTGGCCGGCATCCCGATGGTGGCGGCCGTCTCCGCGCCCTCAACCCTGGCCATCGAGCTCGCGCAGGAAAGCGGCGTGACGCTGGTCGGCTTTCTGCGGGGTCAGAATTTCAACGTCTATGCGCATCCCGACCGAATCGACGTGGCCGTCACGACCCGGGTCATCTCATGAACCATCGCGTCTTCGCGTCCGCGCTGGCCATCCTTCTCGCGGCCATTGCGCCTTCTGCCGCGCCCGGCGACGTCTTTAGAGCGTTCTGGGATGCGCGTAATCCGCAGGCCGCGGCGAAACTCGTCCCGGACGTCGTCCGAAGCGGCGTCAGCTTCGACGAAGCATTCAGGCGGCTGAAAACCGGACGTTCCTACGGCTCGACCGTACCGAAAGGCATCGTCAAGGCGGGCTATCAAGCCCAGGGGAGAGAGTTCTTCTACGCCGTCAACGTTCCCGAGTCGTACGATCCGGCCGAGCGGTATCAGGTGCGGTTCCAGCTTCATGGCGGCGTCAGCCGCGAGAGCAACAAGCCCCGCGGCGACGGGAGCATCGGCCAGCTTGGCGGCGACGAACAGATCTACATTCTGCCCACCAGCTGGGCCGACGCGATGTGGTGGAGTCCGTCGCAGCTCCAGAACCTCAGCACGATTCTCGATACCGTGAAGCGGACCTACAACATCGACGAGAATCGCGTCGTTGTCAGCGGCGTGTCTGATGGCGGCACGGGCGTGTTCTACGTGGCGATGAAGGATACGACCCCGTTTGCGAGCTTCCTGCCGCTCAACGGCAACATGCTCGTGCTCGGCAGCGAAGAGCTCGCGGTGGGCGATGTGTTTCCGAACAACCTGCGGAACAAGCCGTTCTTCATCGTAAACGGAGGGCGCGATCCCTTGTATCCGACGAGCTACGTCGGACCGTACGTGGAGCATTTGAAGCAGAAGGGCGTCGAGGTCGTCTACAAGCCGCAGCCCAACGGCGTGCACAACACCGCCTGGTGGCCGGAGGTGAAAGAATCGTTCGAGGCGTTCGTTCGCAGCCATGCACGCAAGCCGCTGCCAGAAAAACTCACCTGGGAGACAGGTGGCACGCCCATCGACAATCGTGCGCACTGGCTCGTCATCGACAAGCTCGCACCCAAGGGCCGCAATGAACCGGACCTCCCGGACGTGAACCTGATGACCGATGTGGGCCCGATGATCTTCGACAACAGGCATCAGTCCGGCCGCGTGGACCTCGTGAAAACGGGCAATACGGTGACGGCAGCGACCACAGGCGTGGCGGAGTTCACGCTGCTGCTGTCGCCGGACGTGTTCGACTTTTCTCAGGCGGTTAGGGTCGAAGCCAACGGCCGCGTCGTCTTCAACGGTCGCGTCGATCGAAGTGTGGCAACGCTCTTGAAGTGGGCCGCGCGCGACAACGATCGCACCATGCTGTTTGCGGCGGAGCTGCTCGTCAAGATCTGATGGCCCTGTTCGCCCGCGGATCGGTCTCGGCGCCCGCCTCGACCCACGCCTGATCCAGGCAAAACCTGACTGCGCTGCCGCACGGTCAAGCTAGCGCTTCAGACCGGTCGCTTGGACGTTCTCCTGAATGTCGCGAATGAACTGATCATAAGGGATGCCACCGAACTCTGCCTCTACCACATGGGACTTGAGCAACGGTACGATTCTCGATGCCCTCACGGCGAAGGCGCTGGCTGAGCCGAGAAGTCGATAGCGGTCATTCTTCTCGTCATAGGTCAAGAACAAGACGAGGGGCTCACCAGTCGGAAGCAGATGGAACTCGCTATCTCGAACAATCACTTCCACGCCGTTGAAGACCGCGCTCCCGCCAGATTGTTCGATCAGGATGGGGCTTGGGCCAGGCTGTTGTTGTGGGACTCTCGGCCGCGGCTGAGCGAGGATCCGAATCGGCGTTGCCTCGAACTCCGTGTAAAGCCAACTCTGATTGTCGGACAGATAGGTCCGTCTGGGTCGAACCAACGCCTGGAGAATCAGATCGGACCGCTGAACCATGTCTCGTAACGGCAGGACAATGTGGTCGTTGATGCGCTCTATGTAGAGCGGGCCTTGTTGAGTGGTTCGGTGAAGGAGCGCGCTTTCTGCAAGCGTCGGCACCTTCGCGTCCTGGGCTGCGACCGCGCTCACAGCCAGGGACCACATGAGCATCGTTAAGCCGTGTTTTCTCATCATTTCAAGCCTCATCCCGATCTCGGTTTGGACCTAGAAGTTGCACCATTTCTGCATGTGGTCGCCGTACGTCGAGCTCGTCGTCGGGAGAATGTCGTTCGCTGTCGGACCCAGAATCGGGGGCGTGTAATTGTTGCATATCGTACCCTGGGGGAGAGACGCCATGATGGCATCGGATGTGGTACAAGTCGGATGCTTAAGGCCCACCGCGTGACCAAGTTCGTGAGCGATGGTTCTGCGAAGATTGTTCGGCGGGCGCGTACGCCAATCCCTGTCAGCGGGCGTAATCGGTAACCGCAGCTGAGTTGGATTGGCGAAGACGCCCTGACCATCTATCACGTTAGGCTGAAATCCGGCGCACCCGCCGGGATCTGTATAGTCCTGAGTCATCTGGATACAGGCACCGCCGTCCGCCGAGCAATCAACGGCTGTCCTCTCGAATGTGACTCCCGTGCCTGCGAGGGCAGTGTTCCAATCGTTCTTGGCCGCCTGGAATGCCGTACTGAGGCCGTTTTGGTTCCACATCGAATCTGGGATATATACCTGAATGGGTTGTGCTGGCGCCCGCATCGTCCGTGTATCAAGTGGGTAAAAATTCCACGTCGGCGCACACTGCAGCCCGTTGAGCTTGACTTCCTTCACATCTGAATTTGTTGGAGTGTTGCAATTCGTTCCCGAACAAAACGACTGATACGTATGCCGGTACGCACCCAGGTAGTACAGCATGGTGTTGATCGGGGGGCCGGTGGTCCCAGGCACACGCGAATCCATGTACTGGACGCTGCCAATTGGATTAACTGACCCGGTTTGTGTCTGACCGTTTGGGTAACAATTCAGGGGGTCTGTACAAGTTAAGGCGATCGGCGTACCGTGTGACGCGTGACGGGACGGCGGTCCACGCGGGAACGAGCGGCGGCACATTCTGATCGGCCTGACGGTGATCGCCGCGCCTCGGCGGAAAACGAACGCCTGCGCCAGGAGAATGAACGGCTGCGGCAACAGGTGGCTGAGCAGACGAAGCGAATTGCCGATCTGGAACGGCAACTCGCGCTGCGGCAGCAGAATTCGACGACGACATCGAAGCCGCCCTCATCGGATGGACTCGCCGGCCGACAGCGGACGCGGGGACGGCGTGACAAGAGTCGGCGGACACGAGGCGGGCAACCTGGACATCCTGGCCATTGCCGGCCGCTGGTCCCGCCGGAGCGTGTGAACGCGACGGTGGAACTCTGGCCGGCCGTGTGTCGCCATTGCGATCAACCCCCTGCGGGCCGACCGGCGCGTGCTCGCCGGTCCGCCGCGTCGACATCAGGTCACCGAGTTGCCGCCGATCGAAGCGCACATCACCGAATACCAATGTCCGCCCGTCGTCTGTCCCGCGTGCGGCCAGACCACGCAGGCGCCCCTGCCCAACGAGATCGAGGGGCAGTTCGGCCCGCAGTTGACCGCCCTGATTGCGTATTTGACGGTCGTGTGTCGCTTGCCGCGACTCGTCGTGCAGCGCCTGCTCGAAGGGGCGCTCCAGATTCCGATCAGCGTGGGCAGTACCCAGAAGGCCTGGGAAGAAACGAGTGCCGCTGTCGCCGGGCCGTGCGAGGAACTCGAGCGGGCCTTGCCCCAGCAGCCGGTGCTCAACTGCGATGAAACCGGGCACCGCACCAACGGCCAGAAGCGCTGGCTCTGGGCGCTCGTGGCGCCGACGTTTATCTTCTATACGATTGCCGCGTCCCGTGGCGCAGACGTGTTGCGACGCCTGCTCGGCGAGACCTTTCCCGGCATCCTCGGCAGTGACCGCTTGCCGACGTACCTGACGTATGCGTCCGGTCTCCGGCAGTTCTGCTGGGCGCATTTCACCCGGAATCTCTTGAGCGCACAGGAACTGGCCAAGACCGCCTCGGCGAAACGCTTCTGTCACGACGCGCTCGCGCTGCAGAAGCGACTCTTCCGATTGTGGCATCGCTATCGGGGGGATCCCACCGCCCGCGGCGGTCCGATCACCCGCGAGCAGTTGATCGCCAAGGCGCTGCCGATCGAGCACGCCTTCTTCGCGCTCGGCGACCGTTACGTCAACGCGGCCAACACCGACGTGAGCAATCTCGCCCGGGCGCTGTTTGTGCACAATCAACACTTCTTCACGTTTGTCCATGAGGATGGCGTCGATCCAACGAATAACGCTGCCGAACGAGCCCTGCGCACGGCCGTGCAGTGGCGCAAGATCATGTTTGGGAATCGGAGCCCTGACGGCGAGATCGCGGTCGCGCGTCTGCTCACGGTGACCCGCACGTGCCAGTTGCAGCAACTCAACACGCTCGTCTACCTCACCGCCGCGATTCGCTGCCACCGCCGCCGTGGCGCGGTCGCGTCACTGCTGCGAAAGCGGCCAACCCCCTGAACTGTTACCCGTTTGGGTAGTAGGTCTTGATCTCTATGCGTCCAAGCCATCGAGTCTGCTCACTTGCCAAGACGCATCCGTTGCTCCACGCGTAGATCTGACATTTCCCGCTACTTTGAGCCACCCCATTGTGCGTGACATAAGTGTAGATCTTGGCAAACGTGGCACCTCCCGTCAAATCTGAGTTGCTCGCGACGGGAGCTCCGCCGTTCCCAGGAACCCAGCACGCTCCTTGCGCGGTGGGGAATGGTTGGACGGTAATGGTATCGGCGTCCACCGGCACAGGCGGACAAGATTGTGCCAAGACAATCGGCCTCCCCCACGACGGTAACAGTCCTGCAAGCAGGATGGACATGCCCACAGCCAACGCTAGAGCGACGATGAAGCTACGCAGATAAGGTTTTGACACGCCGTTGTCCTTCTCAGTCAGGTTGCCGTTTCAATTGCGTATTACAGCTTTGGGCTTCCGACGACGATTTTGAATGTCCGAGCCCTGACGAGTATCCATAGTCGCGATCGAGCGCACAACGACAAACGGGTTCCCGTTCGTGATAAAAAGTGAGCAGGATGCACGCGATCGGGAACGCGTCGTGCGTACAAGTCTTCGATTTCGGTTGATGAGCTCGGAGGCCGTCAGGATGGTTGGCCAACGGTGGCTCGACCGAGTTGTCGCAGAATCGCAGCTCGTCAGCGGCCGGCTGATGCTCGGCGACGCTGACGATGCACATGCGATGCTCACGAGCTTCGCGGCGTTGCTGCCTAAGAATGAGAGCCACGTCGAGCGACTCGTGCTGCGGGGGCTGCTCCTCGAATTCGCGTGTCGCTGTGGTGACGCCCTTCACGCCCGCGCACATCAGGGTCGTCCGAGCGACTGCGAGTTCGCGCCGACTTCGTTCCTGCCGTTCCTGTGGAACCAGCCAGACGAGGATCCTCGAACGGCATTCGCCCGCTGGGCGGACGCCTTCTTCGAAACGTTTGAGCCTCTGCACCCAGCTTCAGTCGCAAGCCAGGTCGCGCGCTCGATCCGGCAGGACTACCGCCGTCCGTGGAATCTCGCAGTGCTGGCGGCTTGCGTTCACGTCACGCCGTCCCAGCTCCAGCGCGCGTTCAGGCG
>JBGPKK010000086.1:0-19883 GCA_041485905.1 Vicinamibacteria bacterium | reverse complement strand
GGACATCGAGACCAATAAATCGTACGTTGCTCATGACCGGCTCCTTCGCATGTGGCTCTGCGTTGTGCAGTGCTCCAACTCGCAGCGTAACCCACGATGCTGCGAATCGGAGCCGGTCGTTCCATTGTGACTACGTACGAATGACTGGACCTAACGAATCGGCGGGTGTTCGATCATCGATCGCAGCGACTGGAGCGTCGCTTCGGATCCCACGAACAGATCGCCGGGGTCGCCGCGATGCGCGACCATCTCGGCGTAGATCGGACCGGCCTGATACACGTTGAGGCCCAGACCGGCAAGATATTGCAGCCGCAGGTTCCGATCGCGATTGATGGCCGCGTCTTTCAGCCACGGCTTCAGCTGCGAGGCGTGGCCGGCAAAGGTGGAGAACAGCTCCACCGCCGAATTGAATCCGATCTCGCGAAGCGACTGGACCACCCGCGAGTATTCCGGTTGATTCAGACGCGCCTGGATTTCGTCGACGTTGATGTGAAGGGGCTCGACGCTGCCGACGAGGACCGTGTCGTAGCCTTCCCCATTGCTCGTGTTGCCGAACACCACGCCGTTGGGAAACGCCTCGAAGAACGTCGCCAGCTCGCTCTTCACGGCCTCCGGACTGCTCTCGTAGAGCTGCACGAACAGCGTCACGACGCCGCCGGGATTCAGGTGCTTCTTGACCTCGTCAAAGAACTCCTTCGTATAGAGCATGGCCGCGCCCTTGACCCACGGATCGAGCGGGTCTGAGGTCACCCCGTCGAACTTCTGCCTGGTCGTCTGCAGGAAGTGCCGCGCGTCGTCGATCTGAATCTTGACCTTCGGGTTCCTCGCGACGTCGAAGTTGTGCTCGCTGAAGTACGTCGACACGACCTTGGGGACCAGTGGCTCGATCTCGGCGATGGTCTCCTGTTCGAGCCGCGGCTCGATGGACGCGGCGCCGGCCGTCGCCCCCGCGCCGAACCCGATGACCATCACGGTCTTCTGCTGTCTGGGAAGCAGCGTCGTGAGGTGCCCCAGCATGCGCTGGAGCCGCATGTCCTGCGGCTCGCTCGACGCCTGGATCTTGCCGGCGTTGTGGTAATTCAACACGCCGTTGGACAGGCGCGACACCGCGACCGACGCCATCATCCCTTCGCCTTTGTAGATGATCTCGTTGACCTGGCTCGTGCGCGTCGCCGTGTACCGCCCGTACGCGATCAACAGGCCCGGCACTTCATGCACGCTGCGAATCAGCAGCGCGCCGGCGGCAATCGCCACAGCCACCATGATCATCGCGGGAACTTGCGATCGGATGCTCTTGTCCTCCTCACCGCCGACGCTCGGTTCGAGCACGAGGAGGCCGGCAATCATGCTGATGACGATCAGCACCTGCTGCGCATGCTGGCTGCCGATCCATGCCACGAGCAGAAGGCTGGCGCCAAGCGCACCGACGATGGCGCCGACGGTGTTGGCGGCGTACACGCCGCCGACCAGACGGGCCGGATCCTGACCGGGCGAGGCGACCGACGCGAGCGCCAGCGGGAAACTTGCGCCCCACAGAATCGCGCCCGGCAGCACCGCCCACAGACACCGCACCAGATCGAGCTGCATCGTGAACCATGGATCGCTCGAAATGGACGGATTGATTGGCCAGTACGGCAGGGACTGCGTCAGGACGTGCGCCGTCCAGGCAATCGCGGCGCACAACAGCAACTGGCACCACGCCAGCGCCACGCGCGGTCGCGCCGAGTTGCGCGCCAGCGCCGACCCCACGCTGCTGCCGATGCCCAGGCCAACCAGAAACGCCGCCAGAATGAGAGAGAAGGTGTACACGGTCGCGCCGAAAAGGAGCGACAGGATACGCGTCCAGATGACCTCGGCCGCCAGCGCCGTCATCCCCGACAGCGCGATCGTGATGTAGACGATGCCGGCGCCGGGTGCAGGTTGCACGACCGCGGCGTCCGACGCGCCCGCTTCGTACGGCGTCAACCGCGCGATCACCAGCCCGAGAACCGCCACCGTCACGTTCAAGGCGACCGCCGCGTACGTGGTGACGGCGGTGTCGTACACGCGCAGCAAATAGAACCCCGCCAGCACGCTGCCCACGACTGCGCCGCCGATGTTGCCGCCGTAGAAAAATCCGAGCCACGACACACCCTTCGGCGTCGTCTCGAGCCAGCGCGAGATCGCCGGCAGCGTCGCGCCCATCAGGATGGTCGGCGGCAGCAGACACAAGCCGGCGACGACCCCGCGAAACAGGATGCCGGGGATTCCGGATCCCGCCCATGCGGTGTACAAGCCGTTGACGAGAGGCATGCCGACGAGCACCAGCAGTCCGATCGCGCCGATGCCCAGCTCGAGGAAGGCGTAGACCCGCAGCGGGTGGTGACGCGCGGAGATCACGCGCGACAGGAAGAGGCTGCCGATGCACATGCCGCCCATGAAGGTGCCCAGCAGGACGCCGAGCGACACGGCCGAGGATCCGATGACCAGCTCCAGGAACTGGAACCACACGATTTCGTAAATGAGCGCCGCGCAGCCGCTGCCCACGAACAACACGAGCAGCGCGGGCAGAAAACGGCGCGACGACGGGTCGGCGTTACTGATCACGGGACCCAACTCCATTCAAATGCGACGACCTTCTCGGCCTGCCGCCGGCAAAGGATACACGATCGGGCTGCCCAATCCTGCCTCAGAGAAATCGGACGTATTCGAAGACATCGGACAGCGTGCCGGGGGTGAGATTTGGGAATTCGGCGAACTCTCGCCGGACACTTTCCTGCGCGAACCCGCATTTCTCGAGCACGCGCGCAGACTGACGATGGTCGACGTGGCACAAGGCCTGGAGCCGCCTCACGCCGGCGGCGCGCGCGATATCGATCGTCGCCGCCAAGGCTTCCGTCGCGTAGCCGTGTCCCCACGCATCCCTGGCGAACACGTACCCGGTCGTCGCGCGATCGGGCGCCTCGAATGTGAGACCGGTGCTGCCCAGCAGCCGGCCGGCGTCGCGCGACCAGACGAGATACGGGCCCGCCGGCCAGCGGCGCCATTCCTCGTCGCTGAACGCGAGGACCGCGCGCGTGTGTTCCACGGAGACGTGGAGGGGCCAACTGAGGTATCGCGTCACGTCCGGATCGCTGGCGTACCGCCTGAAGATCGCGTCCGCATCGTCCGGACGCGGACGCTGGAGGACGAGCCGGGCGGTCTCGATCCGTTCGGGAGCGTGTGTCAAAGGAAGATGACGGCGCCCAGCCCGCCAGGCGCCGTCACAAAGATAGCAGCGATCGCCGCTCCTACTTCAGGTGCTTCCCCACCAGCTTCGTCATGTCGAACATGTTCACCGACGCCTTGCCGCCGAAGACGATCTTCAGGGGCGCGTCGGCGTTAATCATGCGGCGGTTCTTCTTGTCCTGAAGGCCGTTCTTCTTGATGTAGGCCCACAGCTTCTTGGTCACCTCGGTGCGCGGGATCGGCTTGCTCCCGACGACTTCGGCGAGCTGAGGGCTCGGCTGCACCGGTCTCATGAATGCGGCGTTGGCTTTCCGGGCGGTCTTCTTCTTCGCAGTCTTTTTTGCCATGCGGTCTCCTGTGGAAGCGCTCAATGCGCCTGCGGGCTACCCCGAAGGGGGTGCGTTGTTGGGTGGCTCATGCCGATACCAGGTCATCGAAGGCCGCAGCCTTCTACCTCGGCGGCCATCACCCCAAGTTCTGCCGTGAGTGCGGTGCCCCGTGAAACGCGCCCGCCGTGGCCGGCGCGTATGAACGTGCTCGTGTCGTCAAACGGCAGCGCCGCGACATTGGAGCAGAATGTGTTCCACCCCCGCTGCAGCCGGAGGTACTGCTCGACGTTCGACAGATAGAACGCGGACACCATCGCATCCCGCTGCTTCAAGTACGCGCCGACGGCCCGAATCGCCTTTGGGCCGGAAAAATTACCGACGACGGGCACGAGCAGGTTTCTGCCCTGGAGATCCTTCACGTACGCGAAGCTCTCCTGGCTGGAGAGATACCCGCGCGTGCGGCCGTTGCCGTCGGTGGCCAGCATCAAATCCACATAGGTCGGCTGGTAGGTCGCGCCGAATCCTTCGGTGGACGAGTACTGGATGCCAGGACCGAAGGTAAAGAACGCATGGTAGACGTACTGAACGCCGTTCAGATCCTCACTCGATAGCACGAAACCGTGCCTGGTGACGAGTTGACGCTGAATGTCCTTCAGATTGCGCTCGTACAACTCTTCGCTCGGTTCCACCTGCAGGTACGCGGAAAAAATTTCCGCCGCGGTCGACGCCGGTCGCAGACCCGCCGGCCGCTTCCTCGAAAACAGCCGCGACACGAAGTCGGCCCGATCCGTTGACAGCTCGAACAACGCTTTGTACATCAAGTGCAGATCGAGATTCCCTCTGCGGATGTCGACGATGAAGGCGAGCGCGGGTCTGGTGGCGGCAATGTACGTAAAGTTTTGTTCCGGCCCAACGCCGATGTAGACGCGGCCCGGCTTCGCGGTCTCGATCAGCTCTGGAATGATGAACTGAAAGCGCGCCTCGTTCGACAGCAGGTTGTCGGAACGGAACATGCCGTTCGGCTCGGACAGATCGGTGATGAGCGTCCAGAATTGCTGATCCGTCAGCTGCGCCGGCAGCCTGGCTGAGGCCGACGCGCCGAGTCCACCTGCCAGCGCGCTGAAACAGAGCGCCAGCAGCGGAACCGCAACAACGAACCGCCGTCTCGTCATCGGCACCGGGGTAGTTTATCGCGACGGCTGCTCCGGGTACAGCGAAAAGAACGACGTTCAGAACCGGGGCTCGGCCACTTTGAACGGGAGCCGATACGCGTCGGGGGTCGGCTTCGCTGCGGTTTTGGTCATGTCGACTTCAAACGCGCGGCCAATGCGGTTACCGGCCGGGTCTTCGAGAATCGACAGCGCCACGAGCTGATATTCGCCCGCCGCCCACTCCGTGGCGGGCCTGAACAGCCAACGTGTATCGGCCGCCTCGAGCGCAATTTCGCCAGCAATGGGCCGCCCATCGCTGCCCTCGACACCGAGCGCCCGGGCCAGGAGGCCGTGATCGAGGGGGCCGGGGAACGTCACGATCAGCGGATCGCGCGTGCGCGCCGCGGGCGGCGCGATGCGCCAGCTCGCCGGCGCGATCGGCTGAGCTTCCTCGGGTCCGACGCGAAACTCACGGCGGTACGCCGCCTGGAGCCGCTGCCCCTGCGCGTCATGCCACCCGGCGGCAATCTGCATCGTGTACTTCTGTCCCGCGCGGAGCGGCCGTCCGAGCTGCCGGTTCGGCAGAATGCCCTGCTTGACGCGGCCGGGATCGAAGAAGAGCGTGTACCGCGTGTGATCGGCATTCCAGAAATCGGCCTGCACCGGAAGAAATGGAATGTCGACCTCACGGTTGTGTGCATCCACGAGACGGACGAAGTCGAGCGCCCCGCTGTTACCCATCGGCGCGGAGAACTCGATGTACAGACGCAGCGTGTTCTCGGGCAAGATGTCGCTCGCCGGATAGACGGCAGTCACGCTCGTCGACGGATGGCTCGCGATCTCCGCGAGGCGAACGACCGTCGTCACCACCGGCCGCGTCGTCGCGCGGGGCAGACGTGCCGGATCGAACGCGACGCGGTACGCGCGACCGGGATCGAACGGAAAGGCGGGCGTGAAGGTCACCGACGACTGCGTCACGGCGTAGCGCCCCTGCACGGCTTGCACATCATTCACAGCGGGCGCCGATTCATCGTCGACGGTGATTCTGAGCAGCGATTGCCACCGGTCGACGGTAGGACGCGCGTCGCGCAGGCTCGATAGATCTTGAGAGGCCAGGCCGGTGACTTCCACGAACGCGGGCTGAGCGGTGCTGGAGGGACGAAGGCGGATGGTCGGTGTGCTGGGAAGAGGCGCGGCGTCCTGACGACACGCGGCGGTGGAAGTCAAAAGGCAAAAGGCAAAAGGTAAAAGTAAAGTTCGGAACTTCACTTCGACGTTCTGCCCTTTGCCCTTTGCCCTTTGCCCTTTGCCCTTTGCCCTTTGCCCTTCCTGCTACGGCAGATCGACAGCCGACAGGTTCAGCCCGCTGCCAGCCTGCGCGATCACGATCGAATGCGCCGCGTCGAGCAGATCCAGCTGCTGGATGCCCGTCATCGACGTGATCTTCTCGTAGGCGATCCCGGCTGTCTCAGCGGTGACCGGCGCCGTGATCGGAGTGGCCGCGGCGAACCCTTCCGTCGGGATCTTCATGACCCCGCGGCGCGTGTTCGACATCAGCAGGAACTCCTTGCCGTTCTTCTTGTAGAGCACCATGTCGATCGGCTGGTTGCCGGCGCCGAGCTCGGCGATGGTGGTCCCGCGGAACTTGGCGCCGGGGGTCAGCGCCGAGACCGGGAACTTCACCAGCGGCGTGCACAGATACGCGCCGATGATGTACGGCTGATTGTCGATGCTGTACGGAACGAACGCGTACACGGGCGACCGCGTCTCGAGCTGCTGATGGTTGCCGTGATAAATCTCGACGCTCGTCCCGGTATCGGCCTTGCTGAAGGGATACGCGACGGACCAGAGCTTCGACGCGAACTCTTCGTTGGACAGGCCGGCCACCCAGACGCGTCCGTTCGCAAACGCCAGCTTCGTGATCGCCTGGCTGCGGTTGCGTCCCGCGGCGCCCGGCGGGTTCGGCAGTGTCACGCTGGTGGACTTCAGCGATTCGGAGGCGACCAGGTCGATCTTTCCGGCGCCGTCGATACGGACCAGCGCCGGCTTCGCGTTGGCGCCCTGTCCGCGCATGACGGCGACGAACGAGTTGTGCGTCTTGGGATGCACGGCAAGATCGGCAATCACGATCTCGCTCGCGGCGGTGCCAAGCATCGCCGCGATCTTCTGATCGATGCCGGACACGTTGGCCGTGCCGGGCGCGCCGCCGGTCGCCTGCGCGCCGAGGTCGAGGGCGAAGATGGCCGCGGCCTGCGGGTCCGCGGCGTACAGCGTGCCGTCGGGCGCAAACGCGAGCGGTCCGATCGAGGACAACGACGGGCTGGTTTCCACGGCCCCGGCCAGACGTGCCGTCGCCGGCCCGTATGTCGTCATGGCCGCGAGCGCGAGAACTGCTGCGAGCTGGATCAATCTGTTGCGCATCAAAACTCTCCTTAGGCGGACCTTATAAGGTCCGCCCGACGAACTAGATGACGTCCGGTATTAGACCACTTTTGCCGCCCTTTGTAACGCGTCTCCTGTGAGCCGAAATACGGTCCATTCGTCCATGGCTCGCGCGCCCGCGCGGCGATAAAACGCGATCGCGAGCTCGTTCCAGTCGAGGACCGACCATTCCATGCGGTGACACCCGCGCGCGGAGGCGACCGCGGCGACGTGCGCGAACAGCTTGTGACCGAAGCCCCGTCCCCGCCACGCCGGTTCCACGAACAAGTCCTCCAGATAGATGCCGGGAGCGCCGCGAAACGTCGAGAACGTGTGGAAGAACAACGCGAAGCCGACCGGCTCCGATCCGGCGTAGGCGATCACGGCTTCCGCAAAGCGCCGGCTGCCGAAGAGCGTCTCGCGCAACCCGGCTTCGGTGGCCACCACCTCGTGACCGAGCTTTTCGTACTCGGCCAGCGCTTGAATCATCCGCAGGACGAGCGGCACGTCGGCCTCAGACGCCGGTTCGATGCGGAAATCAGCCATGACAGGTCAGGTGGGTCGGGTAAGTCGGGTGGGTCGGGTGTGTCAGGTGGTTTCCTACCCGGCCTACCTGCCCCACCTGCCCTACCTGGCCCCTCCGGTCAACTCGTCAGCCAGCGATCCGGCGTCGTATAGCTTGCGAAGCGCCTCGAGAATCACCGAGCTGTGGACCGCGACCGAGCGGTTGCTCTCTTCGCTGTACACAAACCGGCCGACGAGGCTCTCGATGTTGCCGTCGAAAATGATGCCGACGAACTCGCCGTCGCGGTTGACGACCGGCGATCCGGAATTGCCGCCGATGATGTCGTTGGTCGTCACGAAGTTCATCGGCGTGGAGAGATCGAGCGCCGCCCGTCTCTGGACGTACCGGCGCGGCAGCTGGAACGGCGGCTTGTGGTCGAAGGCGTTCGCCCGATCGTACAGGCCGAACAGCGTCGTCTTGGGCGGCGCGATCGTGCCGTTCATCGGGTAACCCTTGACCTGTCCGTACGACAGCCGAAGCGTGAAGGTGGCGTCGGGGTACGCCGAGTGGCCGTAGACGGCGAACCGCGCGCGGCCGATCTTTTCTCCAGCCTCGGTCTCGACGCTCGTCACCTGATCGTCAAGCGCCTTCTGATTCTTTCGCGCGAAGGTGTCGGCCGCCCGCGCGAGAACGACGAGCGGATCGGTGGAGGCGGCGAGACCCCCCGGCCCAGCAGCGGCGAGCGCCTTGCGCGCCGCCGGATCGGTCAGCGTCGTGCCGCCGATCGCGTCCCTGGCGACCGCCGCCGGCGAGCGGCCCTTGAGCACGGCCACGATGAACGGATCCGATGGTCCCAGCTCCTCGAGCGACTGCTGCAGGGCGTCGGCCAGCAGCGCCTCGTCCAGCGCCGGATACACGGGCGCGGGAGAGAACAACTGCCTCTCGAGCCCCGCGAGCTGCGACTCGTGATAGCCGTTGAGCCGTTCCGCATCGGGTTTCTGCTTCTCTTCGATGTCGCGCACGAGCGACCCGGCGACGCCGGCAAGGCTCGAGCCGCGCAGTTGCTGGAAGCGGCTCGCTTTGTACAGACTGCGGTTGATGCGCTCGGCCGCGGTGATGGCGTCCCACGCGTCGCCGTACGCCGCCTTCCACTCGCGGTTGGCGTCGAGCTTCGCGCGGAAGTCCCGCTCTTCGGTGCGCTTCTTCTCCAACAGCTTCGCATCGCTCAGGCCCTGGAATTCCCCTTTGTACGCCTTGAGCGCGTTCTCGAGACTGAACAGCGTGTTGGCCGCCTGCCGCGCCTGCTCGCTCCCTTGCGCGCTGTACTTGCGCAGCGCCGCGATGCGGCGGTTCACGACGTTGATCGAGATGGGATAGATGGCGTCCCGCTCCGTTTCGAGCTGCGCGACGGTGTCGAGCCGGTCGGTCGATCCCGGATGCCCCGACACGAAGACCAGCTCGCCGTCACCGGCGCCCTTCGCGGACCACTTCAGATAATCGCGGCTGACGAGGGGAGCGTTGTTCTCGTAGACCCGGAACAAGGCGATGTCGAGGTCGTACCGCGGATAGGTGAAGTTGTCCGGATCGCCGCCGAAAAACGCGATCGGCTGTTCCGGCGCGAACACGAGCCGTACGTCTGTGTACTTCTTGTAGCGATACAGCCAGTACTCGCTGGACTGATAGAGCGGCACGACGTCGGAGCGCAAGCCGGTGGCCGATGTGCTCTCCTGTTCGATGGCGGTGATGACCTTCTTGCGCGCCTCGAGGGACGCCGTCGCGGAGGCGCCCGCCGGCGCCGCGCTCTGCACGCGCGCGGTGACGTTTTCGACCGACGCGAGCACGTTCAGCTCGAGGTCGGGACACTTCAGCTCTTCAGCAGCGTTCTTCGCGAAGAACCCGTCGGACACATAGTCTTTCTGCGGCGTCGAGACCTTCTGGAGCTGACCGAGCGCGACGTGATGGTTCGTGAGCACCAGACCCCTCGGGCTGACGAACGAGCCCGATCCACCGTCGTTCAAACGGATGCTCGACAGGCGCAGGTGGTCGAGCCACGCGGTCGTGGGCGTGAAGCCGTACTTGTCGCGCAGCTGCGCGAGCGGCGGGTTATCGAACGTCCACATGCCTTCATCCGCCTGCAGTCGGAGTTCGGACACCGCCAGTCCGGATCCGGCCGTCAGCAGGGCGGCGATTGCCAAGACGTGCGCTGATTTCACCATCGCTGATCTCCTTCAACAACGCAGGGCTCAAGCCCTGCGCTACATCCCGACATTGTGGCGCAGGGCTTCAGCCCTGCGAATGCACGATCCGAAATGATATCGTTAATGATATGCCGCTGATCGATCCAGGAAAGAAGGCTCCGGCGTTCGCCCTCGAGGACCAGAAAAGGAAAACGCACCGGCTGGCGGACTACGCGGGCCGGCCGGTCATCCTTTACTTTTACCCGAAGGACGACACGCCGGGGTGCACCAGGGAGGCGTGTGCGTTTCGCGACAACCTGCCCAGGTTCAAGACCAACAAGGCCACCGTGCTGGGCGTGAGCATCCTCGACACCGTGAGCAAAGGCCGGTTCGCGGCCAAGTACGACCTGAACTTTCCGCTGCTCGCGGACGAGGATCATGGGGTCGCGGAGAAGTACGGCGCCTGGCAGCAGCGGTCGCTCTACGGCCGCAAATTCATGGGCATCGCCCGCACGACATATCTCATCGGCGCGGACGGCAAGGTGGCGAAACGATGGGATAAGGTCAAGGTCGACGAGCACGTTGACGAGGTGCTGGAGGCGGTTGACGAACTGTGACAACGAGGAGGTCTCAAGTCTGAAGCCTCAAGCCTGCCGCCGTTGAACGAGGCACAGTCGAGACTTGAGACTTTCGGGAGTTACCGTGTCGCCGTTCCGCGCCGCGTCGTCAGCAGATCCCAGCGCTCGCCTGCGTGCTTCACGAGACCGGCGAGATCGTCAGCCAGCAGGTAGCGATCCTTCACCAGCGCGGCGCCCGATTCCTGCACGAGCCCGAGATATTGCTGGCGGGTCTGGTAGCGCTCGTCAATGGATGCGCGCGGGTCGTGCGCCTGTTCGCGGTCGGATTTCGTGATCGTGAACGGCACATAGGACCCGAGCAGCGGGAACAGCTGATCGACCGCGCCGATGGCGGGCTTCCTGAAATTCCAGCCGGTGTAGGTCGCAAGCGGCACGGCCACGTCGGGGAGTCGAATGCCCGCGCGCTCATTGCCGTCCTGATCAACCTGCGGCACCAGCAGCGGAAGCGGCGTCCCCGGTCCGCCGTCCTGCGCGATCAGATGGTTCGGGGCGCGCACGCCGGCCGAAAGACCTCGAGGCGATTTCACCGTCGGCACGCTCGGGAACGCCACATCGGCCGGGCGCACGAGCGTCCCATCCTGCAGTCGCGGATATCGGCTGGCCGGTGGCGCGACCCGGTCGCGCACCCACTTGTCCATCGCCACCAGCAGCGCGCGCATCGTCCACCAGTAGTCGTTGGGGTTGTCTTTCTGCTGGCCGTTGGTGACCGCTGGAGGAAACCGCGCGGGCAGATGCTGCGACCCGGCCAGAAGGTACAGGCGCTCGTTGTCCGGCAGCGTGATGTCCTTGGTCCCGTCCGGCGTCGTGTGGACGAGCGCCGCCACCCGTCCACCGGCCCAGTACTCCACGCCGGTGTCGGTGTAGAAGATCTTCGGCTGATGATCGCGCGCGCGCGGGTTGTCGAGCGCGCCTTCTTCGGCGCCTGTCACGGGATCGCGATACTTGCCGTCGGTAAAGGGAAAGGCAGTCGCGGTGTACTGCGCCTGAGCGGTTGGCGTGGCAAATCGACTATTGAAGTCGGTGCGTGCCGCGCCGGCAATGTGCGCGATCACGGCGTCGAAGACCTGCCGGTTGTGCTCGTCGGTGTTGAAACCGTGGTAGAGAAAATCGCGGAGGAATCGGCCGCCTTGCGAGGACCCGAACGCGTAGGCGTACTTCGTGGAGACAACCGCGTCTGGCGCGTACTTCAGCCAGGAGGCCGTGTCCCGTACGGCCGCAAACCCGAGGCCCGACACCGGCGGATTTGACGCCGTATACGACAGCTCGTACTTCCGCCCCGGTTCGAATCCACTCTCCAGCGTCACGAGGTTGCCGGCCAGCTGCCACTTCTCCCGCGCAATCGTCGACGGAGCACCCAAAAGGCCGTCACGCACGGTTAGTGTGTTGTCGGCCGACGCCGGACTGCTCGGCTTGTACCCGCTCAGGTCCCCCACGGCAAAGTCGGGACGACGGGCGTCGGGCGTAAAGGACGCGCGAACGACGCCGCTGGTGCCGGTCGCGGCGGGCACGTCGATCCGGAACACACCGTCGCGTCGCGCCAGATCGAATTCCCAGCCGACCCACACCAGCGTGTAGCCCTGCGCGAGCAGCAGCCCATCGCCAAAGTCCGCGTCGGTCGACAGATCGCCCGCTGCCGGCGCCCGGTTGAAAGACGTCAGGACCGTTCGCCGCCCGCGGTTCACGACATCGATAAGCGCGACGCCGTTGCCGCGGCCCTCTTTCGGCTTGAGAATCGACAGGTCGGCGGACAGCTCGACGAGCCCGGCCGCGTTGCGCGGCGCCTTGTCGACGTCCGTGACGATCCGGTTGCGGGCGTGCGCCGGATCGACGGTGAAGTACACGCGTCCGATCAGGATCTCGTACGCGCCGGACGCACCGAACGCGCGTCCGCCGGCGACGTCCCGGCGTGACATGATCTCGACGCGCGCGACTTCGGCGGCGACGAGCGCTGGCGTCAACAACGTCACCAGGGTCAGCACGACGATCCAGCCGCCGGCCAGCACGCGCGTCCGCGTCATACGCTGGCTCCCATGGGCTTCGAGGCGTCGCGGCCGCCCTTCGATAGCCAGTGGTACCGCGCCGTGTCGAGTCCCGCGTAATCAGGATCGAGATAGATGAAACAGCGCTGGATCAGAAAATCGCGGATCTCGAACACATCGCACCACCGGCCGGCGTGATTGACGCCCGCGCGCCACGATCCTTCCTTGTGCGTGCCGGCACTCGTTCCCTCGACCGCGAACGTGTCGGTGCCGGTCATGATCCAGTTGAACATCGCGTAGTCGTGCAGGATGTTCTTGATGCCGCCGCCGAAGTCGGAGAACAGCTGGCCGATCTGCTGTTTGCCGTTGGCGAGCCCCCACTTGGGAAAAAACACCTGCGCATCGTCGGCGAACAGATCCAGGATGTTCCCGCCGTTCGACGTCTTCCCCGCGTTATCGAATGCCTTCAGGTATTCCAGCGCGACCGACTTGCGCTGCTCGTCGGTCATCGTCCCTTTTGTGACGGCCATGACTGCCTACCTCCAGTTACGTCACCGGCGTGCCGGTTCGCAGCGGTCCACCTCCGCGGCCATCCGTCCCAATTCGGAGTTGAGCCCGAAGCCTTGTCCGTAGCGGCCTCCGCGGGCCGAGCGAATGAACGCGCTCGTCTGGTCGAGGGGCAGCGTCGCCACGTTACGGCAGAAATTGCCCATGAGACCGTCCTGCATCAGGTACATCTCGACGTTCGAAAGATAGAAGGCCGACACGGTCGCGCCTTTGTCCTTCAGATACTGCCCAACCGCGCGAATCGCTTTCGGCCCGGCGAAGTTGCCGATGACGGGCACGAGCAGGTTCTTGGTCTCGAGATCCTTGAGAAACCTGAACCGCTCTTCGCTGGAGAGATAGCTGCGAGAGACGCCGTCCGCATCGGTGGCGGTCATGAGATCGGCATAGGTCGGCTGCCGGTTGCCGCCGGCAAACCCGGCGCCGCTCGACGAATAGTTGATCCGGGGGCCAAACATCGAAAACGCGCTGTAGACGTACTCGATGCCCGACAGATCGAGATCCGACAGCTTGAATTTGTGTTTGGTGACGAGATGATCCTGAATCGCCTTCAGGTTTTCGCTGTAGAGCGCCTCGCTGCGGTCGACGCTTGCGAACGCCTCGAAGATCTCGTCAGCGCTCGATCGATCGGTGAGCCCTTCGGGGCGCTTCCTCGAGAAGAGCCGCGACACGAAGTCCGCCCGATCGGCCGACAGCTCGAACAACGCCTTGTACACGAGATGAAGGTCCAGGTTCCCCCGGCGGATGTCGACGATGAAGGCCATCGTCGGCTTCAACGCCGTTATGTAGGTGAAGTTCTGCTCGGGTCCGACACCCATGTACACGCGGCCGGTCTTCGCGGTCTTCAGCAGATCGGGAATCACGTACTGAAGCCAGACTTCGTTCGACAGCAGATTGTCGGAGCGGAACGTGCCATCGGCCTCGGAGAAATCGGACACGAGCGTCCAGAATTCCTGATCGGCGAGGCGCGACGGCAGCGACTGGGCGGCCGTGCGCACACCCAGCAGCAGCGGAATCGACACCAGCAGGGCTGAAACAAGCGAACCGGCAAGGAAAATAACGCGGCGTCTGGTCATGGGTTTGACTCCAAGGATCCTGGCGAATTCTACCAGTGATGTGAAAGATCGCGCTCATCGGAAGGCGCCCGGGATCCTACCATCGTCGGCATCGAAAGAGCCTGCCGCCTCTCGATGCCGGAATTCTTCTTGACACCGCCGTCGTTTCATCCGCGGCGATAATCGTGGCTCCGTCACGAAACCACGCGCTACCGTCCCCCCTGAGGAACGCCGCTGCCGTCCGTGATGCAGGCAACGCCGAGGCCGCCACAACCGCAGTACCGCTTGCAGATGGCGGGAGGCTGGTAACCCGCGAGCTTCTTGCGAAACTCGGGATACATCGTTTGGGCGCCGCCGAGGACGGCCTCTTGTGGGAGGTTGTAGTACTGCGTGAGCTCGTTGACGAAGGGATTTGTGCCGGGCAAATAGTGCGGAAAAACATCTCCCGCCTCGGCACGGGGCAGCTCGTTAATCGGTTCGCAGGGCGCAGCGAGACCGTTGCCGAAGTTGGCGTCTGAATCGAGCTGCCAGACTCGGCTTCGAACGTAGGGCTCGGAGAGATGCACTGGATCCTCCAGCATGGCACGGGCCGTCAGAAGATCCCCATGCCGCGTGAAGTGCATGGTCATCGTCGCCTGATCGCTCAGCGGGGCGCCGTTGCGCCGTATCATGCCTGCCTTGATGTGCGTGGTATACGTCGTCAGCGTGTCACCTTCCCAGACGCCGGTCGTGAATCCTCCAGACGCGTGGGGCGCATTCGCACCGGGATGCGGACGCCCATCCATCCAGATGGTCGTGACGTCACGATCCACCCACCCGCCGATTTTCCATGCGACCAGCCTGGCCGTGACCGGATCCAAGACGCGATCGATGGCCAGGCCGAATGGACCCAACACAATGTAGAACGGCGGGAGGTAGCCGCACTGGTGTTCGGGCAGCGACACCGCGGAGTATTGAAAACTCAATCCGCGCGCGCGTCCCTCGTCATTGAGCGGCAGCCCCAGGTAATCGACCGGGTCCGGACCTGGTCCGCTCTCCATGTCGTCCTGGTTGGCGCGACGACTCCAGTGCCCACCGAGATCGAACTGCGCAAATGCAGGACCGCTGATGATGACCACGGCAAGGACGACCAGTGTGCTTAGCTTGAAAGGTTTCATGGTCGCGAAATTCCTTGACTCATCGGCTTCGAGCTCATCGAGCTGAGCACGGCGTGGGATCCCATTTCGCGCCATCGACTTCTTTTTTGAATTGCAGCGCGGTGACGTACGGCACGCGGAGGTATTTGAGATCGTCCACCACGCTGGTGATGGTGATCCACTGATCGCTGTTAGGTTCCGATCCGAGATCCCAATATTCAGTCAGCATGGCGCTTCCGCTGTAGGGGACGCCGTTCTTGCGCAAGTAGCCGGGACGTACGTTCGTCGTCACGACTTTGAGCGAGCCTCCCCGTGGCGCTGCGCCTCGTCCTGCGCGCCCACGTTCCCATTCAGCGACTGACTCGCCCTGCCAGCTCGCCGGTCCGTCCTGGGGCTTCCAGTCGCCGAAGTGGAGCAGGCGAGTCTGTGTACCGGCGTCGGTCTCCACCTTCATCGTATTGTCGTCTTGCCACGTAATGTGCAAGCGGGTGGGAACGGCCATGATGGCGGGCGCTCCGTAAGCTTTACATGGCTCGCCCGCCGCTTCGTCCTTCGCGGGATCCCAGCCGTCGCCGACCTTCTTTGCCTCGAGAGTGATCGGAATGCTCTCGTAGTCGCCTTTGGCAGGCGTGACCATGCGCCACCGCCAGTCTTGGGTGACGACCGAGACCCAGTAGCCGGTCAGATCGATTGGGGCCGCGACTCGCGGTGTCGCGGTCGCAGCGGCACCTCGTTGCTGCACAGGGTCGCCGCGACCCTGTGCCTCGATGCCGGCCGGCCACGTCATTACCAGTGACAGCACTGCCAGAGCCGACTGCATTCTCATGCTTTCCTGCACGACGAAGATTCGGAGCACGGCATCCCTACTTCTTGATGTTCTTGGTCGTGAGACTCTTGAACACAGCTTCGACGAACATGTCTGTGGTCCACGGCCCCGCCTCGGCGCCGTACCGTTTCTTGAAGCCTCTTGCCGGATCCGCCGCTTTCACCTGCTGAAGCGTCATCCCCTTGGTGATCAAGTCTTGAATCCTGTCTCGCATGATTAACACCACGCTCCGGTACTCCACCAAGTCGTAGAAGTCGCAGACGAAACCGTGCCCTGGCACCACATACGTCCGATCTTCCTGAAAGGCGAGTGGAAAAGGGGGAACGGTCATTTCTACGATGCGATTCAGCGCGTCGATCTCCCCTTGGATGCTGCCACCTTTCGCAACATCAATGACCGGAAAACGAGTCGTATCAAGAATGTCGCCGGTCACAATCACATCGGCGCGGTGGAAGAACACCACGCTGTCCCCATCGGAGTGCGCGGCGGGCATGTACATCACCTGGATCGCGTCGCCGTTGAGATACATCGAGTAGCCTTTACCGGTATAGGTCTTTGTCGGCCACAAGGCGGCAGGGACCGAGCCTTCTTGGCCGGTTGGCGCGCTCATTCTCCTGAGCATGTTCTCGTGGGCGAGAACACTCGCCGCACCGCCGTTGGTGTAGACGTCTTCACTGAACCCGGCGCTGCCCGTGTTGCCCAGGATTGTCTTGCCGGCTTTGGCGACCTTGTCGTTCCCGCCCGTGTGGTCGGCGTCCGCGCTCGTATTGATGATGTAGCGAATGGATCCATCCGTCAGCCGCTTCACGGCTGCTACCACCTTGTCGGACATTTGCTGAGAGCCAGTATCCACGAGGACGGCGCCGATCGGACCCACCTGGACGGCGATGTTCGCGCCGGCGCCGGCAATCAGGTAGAAATTCGGCCGGACCTGTACCACATCAAGATCGTTGCCGGTCGGCTGTTGTGCTCGAGCGAGCAGCGCGACACGCGCCGTGAGGACAACGCTCGTGAGCAGGAACGCTGTGGTTGTCCAGTACGCAAGAATTCGTCTCATCGATGCCTTGCACTGCGCGAACGGTCTTGGCCTTCTCTCAGTCGCCACTGTTCGACAACACCTTCAGGATTTCCATGTTGGCCGACCAAGCTCGGCAGCATGCTACACGCGCCCACTGGCTACGACAAATTTTTCTCGTCGACGACCATACGTGATGAAACTCCCAGCCGCCGCCCACGCCGAGTGGGGTCCGCCAGGTACGGTACCAGAGCAAATCGAAAATCCGGGTTGACATCCTCCATAGGAGAATCTAGACTCGGCTCGACCTGTCGACTGTCTAGGTGTCCGCATGGCTTCACCGAAATCAGATCTGTTGCAGGGAACGCTCAACCTGCTGATTCTACAGATCGCGGCGCTGGGTCCGGCGCACGGGTACGCGATCGCGCAGCGCCTGCAGCAGATTTCTCAGGACGTCCTTCAGGTCCAGCAAGGTTCGCTCTATCCCGCACTGCATCGTCTGGAAGCGCGCGGCTGGCTCCGGGCCGAGTGGCGCGATACCGACACCGGACGCGAGGCGAAGTTCTATAGCCTCACGAAAGTCGGCCGCAAACAGCTCGAAAGGGAGCGCTCGGACTGGGAGCGGCTGGCAAAGGCGATCGCCCTCGTGTTGAGGACCGCCGAGTAGATGGCCATGCGGCGGCTGCGAACACTGCTTCGGCGGAACCGCCTCGACGAGCAACTCGAGAAGGAGCTGACGTTTCATCTCGATCAGCGCGTCGACGACCTGATCGCGACAGGCCTCTCACGGGCGCAAGCCGTGCGCCGGGCGAGACTCGACCTCGGCGGGCTCGATCAGATCAAAGAGCAGGTACGTGACGGTCGACCGGGAGCGTCGCTGGATGCCCTGTTCCAGGACGCGCGCAGTGGCCTGCGCGCGCTCAGACGCACGCCCGGTGTCGCGATCGCGGCCATCACGCTGATCGCCCTTGTGGTCGGCGGCAACACGACGATCTTCTCCATGGTCCACGGGCTGCTTACGAAGCCCGCGCCGAGTGTTCAGGCCGACCGTCTGGTCACGCTGGAACTGAGAATCAATGGCCGGCCGGCCGGTCCGGGAAACAGCTACCCGGACTATCTGGATTACGTCGCGCAGAGCAAAACGGTGCGCCCGCTTCTCGGCGGCATATTCGAACGGTTCGCGGTAACGGTTGAAAGCGGCAGCTATGCGCTCCGCGGCCTGCGCGTTTCCTCGAACTACTTTGACACCCTTGGCGTGCGCCTCGCTCGCGGCAGAACCTTCACCGACGCAGACAATCGTCTGGATGCCTCGGGGCTTGTCGCGGTCGTCAGCCATCGCCTGTGGCAGGAGCAGCTGCACGGCGCCGAGGATGTCATCGGCCGATCCATTGTCGTGAACGGCCACCCGGCGACGATTGTCGGCGTGGCGCCTCCGGAGTACCACGGCGCGATGCTCGCCGAATCCGGCGACATCTGGGTCCCGCTGCTCGCCTACTCCCGGGTGGACGGCAAAGAGCGGGGGCTCCACGATCGAACGATCCCGTTCGTCATCATGATCGGACAACTGGCGTCCGGCGTGTCGCTGTCCCAGGCGCAGGCCGAGCTCTCCGCCATCTCAACCCGCCTCCAGGCTGCCTACCCGCAGACCAACAGAGACAGGTCCGTAGCACCTGTGCCCTATTCGATGATCGCGGCGGGAGACAGTCTTGTTGCACGACAGATTCCCGTGTTCATGGCGATCTTTTCCATCGTCGCGATCCTGACGGTGCTGATTGTCTGCGCCAACGTGGCGAACCTCATGCTCGCTCGCGCGGTGGTCCGGCAGCGGGAGCTGGCGGTCCGGCAATCGCTCGGCGCTTCTCGCGTCCGCATCGTCCGCATGCTGGTCGCCGAGGGACTCGTCATTTCGCTCACGGCCTGGGCAGCCGCGTGCCTGTTTGCTCTGTGGGTGTCGAAGACGGTTCCACGGATGATCCAGTCAGGCCAGGGTGTGACGCTGAATCTGGATTTCACACCCGACTGGCGGGTGGCCGCGTATGCCATGGTTCTGGCCGTCCTCTGTACGGTCGCGTTCACCATCGCGCCTGCCCTCCAGGCGTGGAAGCAGGAGCTGCTGCCCTGGTTGAAGGCCGGTGAACACGGCGTCGTCCAGGGCCGCTCGCGGCTTTCGCGCGAGCTCGTGATCGTTCAACTCGCGTTCTCCGTGCTGTTGCTCACGAGCACCGGTCTGGCCTATCGCTCGCTCGGGTTGATTGGTGCCGTCGATCTTGGCTTCAACAAGGACAACCTGTTGCTCGTCAGGGTGAACACTGCGGGCAGCACCGCCACCAGGGAAGCCAATGTGGCACTGCTCGACCGGCTGCGGGAGCGTCTGCGCTCGATTGCCGGCGTCGGATCCGTTTCGTACGCGGGTAGCGCGCCGGCTGGGGGCTGGCAGACGGAAGCGGTCCGAGTCAGCGCATCGCAACAGCCCGTGCTCGCTGAGCGCAACGATGTTGGTCCGGATTATCTCCACGTGCTGGGCATCACGCCCATCCTCGGTCGGGAGCTTGCGGAACGGGAAGGCACCCTCGGGAACAAAACGGCGGTGATCAACCAGGGTCTGGCCGAGGCGCTGTGGCCCGGTCAGTCTGCGATTGGGCGCACGATGCTGCTGGGTGCGCGGCACCAGACGGTCGAAGTGGTCGGCGTCACGCCGAACGGGTTCTTCAGCGGCTTCCGGCGCGAGACGCGCCCCAGCTTTGTCTTCCTGTCGGCGCAACAAGAGCCCCTTGCACGAGAGGAAGGCATCCTCTACGTCAGATACGACGGCCGCCCCGATACGATCGCGACGATCGCGCCCGCGATTGGTCCGGCCCTGCGCCAGGTCGACCCCCGGAT
>JBGPKK010000085.1:0-19953 GCA_041485905.1 Vicinamibacteria bacterium | reverse complement strand
TAGAGTTTCGCCCCGGCCTTGAGGGCCGCGGCCTTGTCCGTGCGCTCCCAGGTGAATTCCGGCTCCGTGCGGCCGAAATGGCCGAACGCCGCCGTCTTCTTGTAGATCGGCCGCCGCAGATTCAGCTCTTCCCCGATCCCCCGCGGCGTCAGCTTGAAGTTGGCGCGCACCAGCGCCGTGATCTGGTCTTCCGGAATCCGGCCCGTGCCCTCGGTCCGCACCATCACCGACACCGGGTCCGCGACGCCAATCGCATAGGCCAGCTGCACCAGCGCCCGGTCGGCCAGCCCCGCCGCCACCACGTTCTTCGCGATGTAGCGCGCCATGTAGCACGCCGAGCGGTCCACCTTCGTGGGATCCTTGCCCGAGAACGCCCCGCCCCCGTGCGGCGCCGCGCCCCCGTAGGTGTCCACGATGATCTTCCGGCCCGTCACCCCCGCGTCCCCGTGCGGCCCGCCCACCACGAAGCGCCCCGTCGGGTTCACATAAATCTTCGTGTGCGCGTCCATCATCGCCGCCGGAATCGTCGGCTTCACGATCTTCTCGATGATGTCCTCGCGCATCGTGTCGTTGCTGACGTCCGGGCTGTGCTGGCTCGACACGACGACCGCGTCCACCCGCACCGGCGTCATCCCTTCATATTCCACCGTCACCTGCGACTTGCCGTCGGGCCGCAGATACGTCAGCGTCCCGTCGCGCCGCAGGCACGAGAGGCCTTTCACCAGCTTGTGCGCCAGCATGATCGGCAGCGGCATCAGCTCGGCGGTCTCCCTGCACGCAAACCCGAACATCAGCCCCTGGTCGCCGGCCCCGCCCGTGTCCACGCCCATCGCGATGTCGGGCGACTGGCTGTGGATCGACGACAGCACGGCGCACGTCTCCGCGTCGTACCCGTACTTGCCGCGGGTATACCCGACCTCGGCGATCGTCGCGCGCACGACGGTCTGATAGTCGATCACCGCGGTCGTCGTGATTTCCCCGGCGACGATGGCGAGACCGGTCGTGACCAGCGTCTCGCAGGCCACGCGGCACGTCGGGTCTTTGGCAATGAGGGCGTCGAGAATGGCGTCCGAGATCTGGTCGGCGATCTTATCGGGATGGCCCTCGGTGACCGATTCAGATGTGAAAAGATGGCGCACGCGCGACTCCATTGCTTCTCCTTCGCAACAACAGCTTTGAGGCTAAGGGGGTAACCGGGAATTAGTACTTGGGGCGTGGCAGCACGTCAAGTGCGGCGGGTTATTTGCGCGCGGTATTGGGGTCGAGGAGACGGAGCCGCTCGAGCGCCTGCGCGAACTCAGGTCGTTCCGGATGCAGCGTCTGGCTTTCAGTTAATCGCGCGCGCGCTTCGTCGTAGCGCTTCAACTGCACGAGCGCCATCGCGTACCCGAATTGCGCGGACACGTCGCGCGGATCGATCGTTATCACGTCGACGTAATGCGGCAGAGCTAAATCGGGGCGTCCGGTGCGCTGCAACAACCCGGCGAGCTGGAGGTGCGCCTCGACGTAGCGCGGATCGTACCGGACGGCCGCCGAGAACTGATCGATCGCCTCTGGAGATCGTCCCGCGGCCGCGAGCAGGACGCCGAGGCTGTAGTGGGGCTGTGCGAAGGTGGGGCTCAGCCGCACCGCGTCCTGAAACTGCTCAACGGCTCCAGGGGTGTTGCCGGCAAGCGACAATGCCGTGCCGAGCCGGTGGTGCAGCGAGGCGCGGTCGGGCGCGAGCTCGATCCCTTTCCGGAAGAACCCCGCAGCTGCCGTCCAGTCGCCGCCGTCGAGGGCACGGACGCCGCTGTTCTCGTACGCTACGGCGCTGTGCAGCAGGCCCCCGAGCTCCTGCATCAGCGGATCGGCGGGACCGATCTCGACGGTGCCCCGCTGCCGGAGGTGGGCTTCCGCCCGTTCCATGTTGCCCATGCCGCGGTACGCGAGGGCGAGTGGATACTGCGCCATCGACGCGCGCGGATCGATCGCCAAAGCCTGCTCCAGACTGTCGGCGGCGCGGCCGTAATCGCGTCTGGCGAGCGCCGCAAGGCCCAGGCCGACCAGGGCCGCCACCGATCGCGGCTGCAGCGACAGCGCCTGCGTGAAGAGGGGCTCGGCCGCGTCCGGCCGGCCGCGATCGAGGTTGACAGTGGCGAGCCACACCAGCGTCGCCACATCGGCAGGCTGCAGCGCGAGCGCGCGCTGGAAGGATTGGGCGGCATTCTCGAGCTCGCCTCGGGTTCGATACATGTGTCCGAGGTAGTAGGGCCAGCGCACATCAGTCGGCGCGAGCGTCTCGGCGTTCAGGTAGCACGATTCGGCCGCGTCGAGGTACTCGGCCGCCAAGAACAGGTTTCCCAGCGTCCCGTATGCCTGTGCGAGCTCCGCCGGCGGCGCCCACTTCGCAATCTTCTCCGTCAGCGCGGCGTAGGCCCCACGTAACTGTTCCTGCACGGACGTTTCCATGCGGGAGAGGTCTGGCAGCGTCACCGGCCGCACGCTCGCCTTCGCCGGTGCTGTCGCCTGCGGCGGCCTCTCGCACGAGGACAGCGTGACGAGGAGAAATGCACAATGCACAATGCACAATGCACAACGTAAATGCATTAAGCACTTGTCATTTGTCATTTGTTATTTTGCATTTCCCGATCCTTCTTTCAGCGTCGTGTAGCGATCGATGGCGACGTCGCCCCACTCTTCGGTCGCCCCGCCCGGCCAGACGACGCGGACGCGAACAGGCTTCGAGGATTGGCCGAGGCCTGCGAGCACGCGCGGATCGTTGGCCGACCCGTAGCTGCCGTCCGCGCGCGCCCGGCGCCACAGCGTCGGCCCGTCTTCGCGCACGATCCCCACGCGCGCGCCGAGCATGTCGCGATTGACGGGCCTGCCCACCAACCGCAGCCCGATCCAGTGATTTCGATTGCCGACGTTGTTGATCAGCAACCGGACGTTGCCGTTGTTGTTCGCGACCAGCACGTCGATGTCGCCGTCGTTGTCCACGTCGCCGAATGCTGCACCGCGGCTGACGTCCAGTGTCTGGAAGACGCGACCCGCGCGCCTGGTGACGTCCTCGAACCGGCCGTTGCCGAGATTGCGGAACAACAGCTTGGTCTGGCCCAGCGGAAACGGATCGTTGGCCGCCCTCAGCGCCTCGATGGTCTGCACGGCGCCGTTGACGATCAGCGTGTCGAGCCAGCCGTCGTTATCGAAATCGACCCAGGCCGCGCCGAAACCGGTGTAGGCAAGGCTCGCGAAGCCGAGGCCGGATCGCTCGCTCTGTTCTTCGAACAGGCCCGATCCGTCGTTGACATACAGGTCGCCGCCTTCTCCTTTGAGGTTGCTCACCAACAGATCTTCGTCGCCGTCATTGTCGAAATCGCCCGCGTCCACGCCCATGCCCGCCTTTGCCTTGCCGTGCGCGTTCATCGCCGCGCCCGACAGCAGACCCGTGTTCTTGAACGTGCCATCGTGCTGATTGATCCACAACTGATTGGGCTGGCCGTCGTTGGCGACGTAGAGATCCGCCCATCTGTCGCCGTTGAAGTCCGCGGCGACGACCCCGAGCGCCGGCCCGAAGTCGCGCGCGATGCCGGACGTGACAGTGACGTCGGTGAACGTCCCGTCGCGATTGTTGTGATAGAGACGGCTGAGCTGCGGCCGGTACACGTTGGGCGAACAGTAATCGGGCCGGCCGGACGGGCTGAAGCAGGGCGTGTTGGCGTCGATTCGATAATCGAGATAGTGGCCGACGAACAGGTCGAGCCATCCGTCCCGATCGAAATCGAAAAAGGACGCCGACACGGACCACGGTTGAACCGCCTTCACTGCAGATTCCGGCGCGCCGGCCGTCCCGCTCTCCCTCGAGACGTCGGTGAATGTTCCGTCGCAGTTGTTGCGAAACAGCTGGTTCGATCCAAGGTTCGTCAAATAGAGATCGACGCAGCCGTCGTTGTTGAAGTCGCCGGTGGCCACGCCCATCCCGTATCCCGCCGCCTGGATCCCGCTCGCCTCGGTGACGTCGGTGAACCGCAACGTTCGGGTGCCGTCGGCGTTCACGACCAAGTCGTTGCGAAAGAGCCGCCCACGTAGCGCAGGACTCAAGTCCTGCGCCACAGAGAGCGTCGCGCCGGGCAGTGGTTTGCCGGTTCCCAGCATGTGTCCCTGGACGAGGTACACGTCGAGGTCGCCGTCGTTGTCGTAATCGAAGAGCGCGGCGCCCGGCGCGATGATCTCGGCGTAATAGAACTTGCCGGACATGCCGTTGACATGAACGAAATTCAAGCCCGCTTGTTCGGCACGGTCCTCGAACCAGGGCGCGTCGGTGACGGGTGACGCGCCCGGAGGAAAGGAAGGCGCGCTGCAGGCGAAACAGAAGGGCAAAAGGCAAAGGGCAAAGGGCAAAGGGCCACGGACAAAGGGCAGAGGTGCGGTGATGTTCACCCCAGAATCTTGCCCTATGCCCTATGCCCTGTGCCCTATTTCAGCGGTGCCGGCGGATCGGTCTTGCACGGGCTGGGGCGCCACTTGGAAGCGCCGTCGGCCTCCAGCCGGAAATGCGTGCTCGTGACGAAGGGCTGATTGAAATACTTCGGATCGTCGACCGTCGTACGAATGAGCACATACACTGCCCCATCCGGCTCCGGCCCAAGCCGATCGACATATTCGGTGATGACGGCGTTCTCGCTGTAGGGCACGCCGTTCTTCCGAACGTATCCCTCTTTCATGTTGGTCGTCGTGATCTTGAGCGCGCCTCGTTGTACCGGCGGAGGACCTGCCGCGCGTGCACCACGGCCGCCTCCGGCGCCGCCCGCTGCGGCCGCGGCGCCCGCCCCGAAACCAGCAGCGCCACCGCCGCCACCGCCGCCGCCGCCACCGCCACCGCCGCGGCCGCCCGCGGCTGGCAGGTCCCACTCGGCCACGGAATATCCCTGCCACGTCTTTTCGGCGGGAGGCTGCGCCTTGTCATCCCTCGACGTTGCTCGGGATGACCCTGAGCCAGTCGAAGAGTCAAAATGCAGGAGCCGGGTCTGCTGTCCCGCGTCGTACTCCATCTTCAGCGTGTTGTCGTTGTCCCACGTGATGTGCAGTCGGCCGGGCTGACGTGTGATGGCGCCGACGCCGAACGCCTTGCACTGGTTGCCGCTCGCCTCGTCCTTGGCCACGTCCCAGGTATCGGCGACCCGCCGGCCCTCGGTGGTGAGCGGCACGCTCGCGTAATCGCCCTTCGGCGGCGTGACCATGCGGAAGCGCCAGTCTTCGGTAATCAGCGGGACCCAGTAGCCAGACGGATCGAACGGCGCGGCGGCCTTTGGTGTTCGCGGCGCGGCCGGTTGCTGCGCGGCGGCGCCTCGCTGTTGCGCAGCGAGATCGGACAGCGGGAAGACACCGCCCGCCAGCACCAAACCAAAGGCAACCACGAAACGGTTGCATTTTCGTCGTAGTGTCATTTCTTCCCCTTTGGCGCCGGAGTGCCCTTCGCTCCAACCACCGCCGGCTTCGGAGTCGCGGCCTTCGTGACGTCCCGGTACACGGCCTCGATGAACATTGCGGTTGTCCAGGTACCGGAGTCCGCGCCGTAGTGCAGATCGTAGTCCAGGGTGGGCTTCGCGGCTTTCACCTGCTCCACGGTCATGCCGCGCCTGGCCATGTCCTCGATCCGGTCGCGCACGATCGTGACCATGTCGCGGTACTCGAGAACCTCGGACTCGTCGCACACGTGGCCGTGGCCGGGGATGACGTACGTCCCGCCCTCCTGTTCGTGCTTCGGCACGGTGATATCGAGGATGCGGTTCAGGCCGTTGATGATGCCCTGCACACTGCCGCCGTTCTGTGAATCGATCACCGGATAGCTGGTGGTGACGAAGATGTCGCCGGCCACCACGACGTCCGAGCGGCGGAAGAACACGATGGTGTCGCCGTCGGTATGCGCCGCCTGGTCGTGGTAGAGCATCACGGCTTCGTCATTGAAAAAGATGTCTTTCTCCTCCGGGAAGTACGTGTCGGTCGGCCAGAGTCCAGCGGCCGCCGCCCCTGGCTTGCCGACCGGCGCACTCATCCGTGCGAGCACGTTTTCGTGCGCCAGGACATCGGCCGGGCCGCCGCGCGTCGTGCTGCCGGCCTTGGCGATGACCTCATTCCCGCCCGTGTGATCCGTGTCGAGATTGGTGTTGATGATGTAGCGAATCGGTTTGGGGGACAGCTTCTTGATGGCGGCGAGCACCTTCTCGCTCATTTGAGTGGTGCCCGTGTCGACGACCAGCACGCCTTCGTCGCCGAT
The DNA here is from genome assembly GCA_041485905.1 of Vicinamibacteria bacterium. Lineage (GTDB taxonomy): Bacteria > Acidobacteriota > Vicinamibacteria > Vicinamibacterales > CAVVIG01 > JAHFUI01. The sequence continues at coordinate 13,694 of JBGPKK010000085.1, read as the reverse complement.
CTGGACGGCGATGTTTCCGCCGCCGCCGACGAGCATGTAGACGTTCCCCTGGACGGGAACCACATGAACTTCACCGTCGCTGGGGGTCTGGGCCTTCCGTATCTGCAGGCTGCGATCGAGCGGAGACTGCGCGAACGCGGACACACAAAGGACACAGAGGACACCAAGGACACAAAGAGCCCAAAGAACCTTTTTCATCGGCAATTCCTACTTCGCCGCGGTCCTGGCTGGCGCGGGCAAATTCCTGATCTTCCAGAAGTACTCGGGAAGCATCGTCTCCGCCCCGCCGCGGGTGGCCTCGACCGGGATGCCGTACTTCGCGGCGAACTCGCCGTAGAACGGGTTCTTCCCCGGCAGATAATGCGGCACGTAGCCTTGCTTTTGGCCGGCCACTTCATCCACGTATTCGCACGGCCACAACCAGCCGCCTGCCGGGCGCTCGTTCAACCGGAAGTCGGTGCTCTTCACAAGCGGCTCGCTGAGGTACACCGGGTCGGTGACGACGGTGACAATGGTCGCGATGTTGCCGTGCCGCACCCAGTGTTCGATCATCGTCGTGAATTCGCTGTTGGGGATGCCGTTGCGCCTGGTCCACTCCGACTTGATGTGAGTGGTGTAGACGGTCAGGATGTCGCCCTCGTACTTGCCCGTCGAGAACCCCTGCCATGTGTGCTTCTCGTATTCGGGCGGATGCGGCCTCCCATCCATCCAGATCGTCCGCGGCTGCTCGTACGTGCTCACGTAGCCTTTGATCGCGATGAGCTGCTGCGTGTTCGGATCTTTCTCTTCCCAGAAGCGCGTCTGCAGCGGGCCTCGATAGATGTAGTTCACTGTATGCACTTTGCACTGGTGCTCGCGCACAGTCAGGCGTGAGGCGTCCCAACTATCGGCATGCAGGCGAGCGCCGTCAGTGATGGGAAGCCCGAGGTAGTCGCCCAGCTCGGGACCGGGGCCACGCTCCGGCTGATCCTCGTGCACCAGCGGGCTCCAGTCGCCGACAATGCTGAACTGGGCCAGCGCCGGGCGGCTCGTCAGTGCCAGCGCCAGCAGCGCGAGTATTCCAGCCATCTTCAGTCGTTTCGTCGTGTCCATGGTCTCTCCCTGAATTTCTCGAACGACAGCGATTCTACCAAAAAAAAGACCCGCCCTCCACGATGGAAGGCGGGTCACACCTTTTCTGTCTGCTTTCAGTTAGCAGTCGGAGGCTAGAGGCCAGAGACTGGAAGACAGTGGCTTTTCCAGCCCCAAGTCCCCAGCCTCCAGCCTCTACGCGTTTCAGAAGTCGAACGTCAACGACACCTTCATCAATCGAGGCGAGATGACGGCGGTCGGCGCCAGCCACGTCGAATACGTGGAGCTCGCCGCGCTGATCGTCCCTTTGTTGAACATATTGTAGAAGTCGAGGCTGAGGTTTGCCCGGGTCCTTCCGTACTTGAGGATCTTACCCAAGCGGAGGTCGAGCTGATTCAACCGGTCGTAGTACTGGGTCTGCGGCGCGATGAGCGACACCGTCGTGGTGGCGGTCGCAGACGTCTGGTTGGACGGGAGCCGGCCGAGTCCGCCCTGCGTCGTCGGCCGCGCGATGTCGCTGTTGATCTCGGCGTAGTTCGCCGCGAGCTCGATGCCCGGGATGTTCTGATACGACGCCCCGATCTGGACATCAACCTTCGGCACGGTGTACGAGCCGAGGAACTTCACCTGCGTCAGCCACGCCTGCTCGACGTGGCAGGTGGTGACCGAGTTGGCCCCGAGGCTCTCGACCAGCGGCGACCGGGCGCCGAACTTGCCGGCGTTGGCCGGATCGACGATGTCGCAGTTGTCGGTCACCTGTCGCCCGGTGCTCGTGCCGCCCTGGATGATGATGCCGTGAGCGAGGCGCATGTTGATCCCGACGTCGAACCCGTTCCAGTGATCGATCACGCTGCTGCCCGGGAAGAACGTGTCCGACAGCCCCACGAAGTTGTTCGCGGCCCGCACGGCGGCCGCCGCGGTGGGGCTATAGAACCCGCCCGTGATGATGCCGGCCGGCAAGGTCGTGCCACCGGAGGACAGCGGGGGCACTGAGGCGTTGATGAGGCTCGGCGTGATGCTGTACTGCTCGAAGTCGCTCGCCTGGACCGACAGGTTGTCGGTGACCAGGAAATTGCCGAACCAGCGGCGGAAGTATCCGCCGTTCACCGAAATGCCCTTGCTGAGCTCGCGCTGAGCGCTCAGACTGAATTCCCAGCTATACGGACGTCTTCCCCATCCGTACCGGGCGTTGTCGTCGCCAGCACCCACTGTTTGTCCAGTGGCGGGATCCACGGCTGTCACCGCCGACGCTCCGCTATAGAAGAGCGGGTTGCTTATCGCGGTGCACGTGTCCACCTGCTTGAGGCTGCCGGCCGCGGTGGGACTCTGCGCACCCGGGTTGCTGAGATCGCAATCCGGGATGAAGTCGCCATCGTTGTCCGTCCAATTCCGTGTTGCGGTGAGGAACAAGTTGGAGCTGCTCAGCGCGATGAGCGGATTGCTCGCCACCAGCGACTGGCCGAGCACGTACTTGCTGAAGTTCACCTTGAGCGCCGTCTTGCCGTCTCCAAACACGTCCCATGCGGCGCCGACCTTTGGCGTCCAGTCCTTGTTCTTGACGCTGTCGAACGCCGGCACGTCGTAGTTGCGGTTCGGAGTGAGAAGCGACGGCCCGAGGTGAACCGAGGGCAGGCTGGCGTAGAACCAGTCCATACGCAACCCGAGGCTCAGCGTCACCCGATCCATCGTCCATCGATCCTGCACGAACAGGCCGCCCTCCTGATCGATCTTGCCGTTGGTGAAGGTCGGACAGAGGGCGCTCGCGTTGAACGTGGTGGCCGCCGTCGTGAGTCCGCCGTTGACCTGACGAACGAGCGGGTCCTGACACCCGTCCGATCGCAACGACAGGGCCGTGGGCACTGGGAGGCCTCCCTTGCCGTTGGTGGCCAGGGTGCTGATTGTGTAGCTGTACGGCACGACGGAACCGGTCCAGGCTCCGCGTTCCGCCCACCCGAAGTCGATGCCGGTCTTGAAGGCGTGGGAGCCGGTGACGTAGGACGCCGCGAAATTCGTCCGCGTGTTCGGGTTGTGACTCGGCGTATACGCGGCGCCGACGCGCCCGTGGTAGTTGTTGATCAACTGGGAGTAGCCAGAGGTGGCGGACAGCGACGCAGAACCGATAGCTGGTGGACTGTTATCGGTGATCCCAATCGCCAGGGGATCGGCCAGGGTAAACGGCGAGATCGACCCTCCCCAGGTTTCCTGATGGTGCCAGATGCCCGCTTCGAGCAGCAGCTTATTTGTCGCCGGCGACGACCACTGAAGCAACTGATCCGAGAAGGGGAAGAAGTATGCGTCGTTCAAGGCTTCGTTCGCGGTTCCGGTCGCGCCGTTGCGGGACCGCCGTACCTTGTTGTTGTAGTACGCGCCGAACTTGTTCCTCTGGCTGGCTTGCCACGACAGACGCAGCGTCTGCTCCTTGAAATCACCGCCGCCGCCGAGCGAGGTCGCCAGCGCCTGGGTCTGGTCCGGCGTGTAGATGAGCGTCTGGTTGTTGAACAGGTTCGACGGCGTCGTTCCCGGAATGAAGTTCTTGTTGGGATAATCCTGCGGCACGAAGTTCGACGCCTGAGTCCACCGGGCGCTCGCGAACCACCACAGTCTGTCCTTGACGATGGGGCCGCCGTAGCCCGGATTGAAGTCGTAGATCTTGTTGAGCGCTCCTGGCTGCGTGCGGAGCCCGCGCGCCTCGAGGCTGGTCACCGGATCGTCGGAGATTCTCGTGTAGTTGGTCGACTGCATCGAGCCGTTGGCGCCGCTGATGAACAGGAGGCCCTTGAACGTATTGCCGCCATCGCGCGGGACGTAGTTCATACGGACGCCGCCGCCGGCCAGCGCCGCGTCGGCGCCTGAGCTGTCCACCGACATCTCCTGCATGGCGGTGAAGCTCGGCGACGAGCTGAGCGACTCACCAAAGCGGATGACCGTCGCGGCAGAGAGGCCGGCGATCGTCTGCCGCTGCTCGCTCGCCTTGCCGCCGTGGATCGACAAGTCTGTAAAGGTGTCGCCCGCCGTCCCGCCGACGTCCTGTGAACCCAACGCGTTCGCGTTGGTGCTGAGGGCGCCGGAACCGCTCGTGGCGCCCAGGATCATTCCAGGCTGAAGCGCCGCCAGGTTGATGCCGAGGCGTCCCGTCGGGATGTTGTCGATGACTTCCTTCGTGACGACCTTCTGGACCGTGGCGCTCTGTATGTCGACGAGCGGGGTTTCACCAGTCACGGTGATCGTTTCAGCGACCGCACCGACCTTCATGTCGATGTTGATGGCTGCCGTCGACGTGCCCGTGACGTCGACTGCTTCGCGTTTGACGGTACTGAACCCCGTCAGCGTGAACGTGACGTTGTAGGTGCCGGGCAGGAGATTGATGATCTTGTACTGGCCGGATCCGTCCGTGACGGCCGTGCGGACCTTCTCAATCAGCACCGGGCTGGCGGCTTCCACCGTCACGCCGGGAAGCACCGCACCGGATGTGTCTTTGACGACGCCGGCAATTGAAGCACCTTGGGCATACGCAACCGCCGGGACGAACGACACGCACGTCAGGGCGAGCAACGCGAGCTGAATGAAGCGGCGCATAGGCACGTCTCCCTCCTATTTCCGAAACCTATCCGACTCAGATTTTTTCGTTTTTGGTCCGATGAGGGACCACTTCGTGCGCAAATCTATGGCCGACGCGGATCCAAGTCAAGGTGCATGTGGCGCAGGAAGCGGTCCAAACCCATCAAATCATGGAGGACCCAAACAATTGGATCGCGGGGTGCAGGGACGGTCTAAGGACCGTCCCTGCAGGAAATTTCTCTCTAGGGCATGCCCTTCAGGCGTGCCAGATCATTCCTCTGGACCCGGGGCGGGAGATAGAAGGGCCCTGAGATTAGACGAGTAATACCTGAAAACTGGCAGGCGTTCCGCCGCGGCCACCCGATGTTGGGCGCCTCCCCAGGACCGCGTCACGGTGACGGTCAGGAGCACCGACGGCCACAGAAACACCCCGACGCCTTTGGCCCAGTCGACGCCGTCGGGCCCCAACAGGCGTCCGGCTTCGGACGCAAAGAACGTGGCGACCGAGAACAGAATCAGCGCTCCCCGTACGAGCCGGCGCGTGCGCTCCGGTTGCGCAGGATCGCTCACAATGGCACCGGCCGCCGACAGCGTGAGGATGAAGCTGACGTAGTGATGGACCCACGTGCGCTCGGAAAACCAGAGCATGAATGCCGCGACTGCGCCGATTTCGAGCAGGTACCGCTGGCACCGCAGCGTCGGCAGCCGATGACGGGTCCATATGAGGCCCGCGAACGCCACAGCGATCATGACGGCGCGCACCAGTTGATACACGGTCACCGGGCTCAAGCTGAACACGTTCATGTAATGGCCCTCGATCACACCGTGGTGGACGGCTTCGAAGACCGGCACGGCCGAGAACAGCCGCAGCGCGAAGCTGCCGAACGACTGGCTCATGGCGTAGACGACTTTTCCCTGGGTGACGTAGGGAAGGATCATGATGCGCACCCACTGCTCGAGCCATCGCGCGTTCTGATCCCAGCCGAATGCGATGGCCGGCACGACGAGCGACCAGACCGCGACGCTCGCGACCGCTGAGAGCGCCACGACCCACCGGCGCTTCCACAAAAAGTAGACCGCAAAAATCACCGGCGTCACCTTGACGGCCATCGCGAGCCCGATGAGCGATCCCGCGAGGGCGTCCGAGCCGGGCGCCTCCTGCTGCGCGAGATAGAGGGCGGCCACGAGGGGCAGGAGCGCGAGGAAATTCATCTGCCCCTCCTGCATGTCGAGGATCACAGGCAGCCACCAGCAGGCGACGATCAGCGCCATCGCGGACGGGGTCAACCGCGCGCCGGACCTGGAGACAATGCCCGCCGACAACAGCAGCACCAGACACGCGAGCGGCAGCTTGAGACACACCCACGCAAACTGCGCGGCGGGTCGCGACAGCGCCGTGAACGGCGCGAGCGCCATCAGACTCAGCGGGGGCGTGGGGAACCGGTCGTTGACGTAGTCCACGCGATCGTGGAGAAACCTGGGCGCCATGATCATCCAACGATCGAAGTCGTTGATGTGACCGCCGCGGGGATCCTGGAGCTTCAGCGTCACCCGATAGTGCTGCTGGACGGCGACGCCGAGCGTCACGAGCGCGGCGATCACGAGCATCCAGGTAACGAAGCTTCGCCCCGAACTGACTCCGGGCAAAGCTTCGTTACTGGCACGGCTGACGCGCCGCGTCTCGCCGCCGGCCTGAAGAAGCGTGAATTTGGTCATCGAATCATCGAGTCATCTCGTCATTGGTGGCTTCAATCTGTCAATCAAATGACCAGATGACCCGATGACCAGATTCCGTAAGCGGACTATGTATAACACGATGCTTGACTCCCATCACTCCCTGTGCGGAGATACGCGCTATGCATGCACGCCACATCCCGGCCTTCGCGCGCCGCGCGCTACGGCGGGCAAGCCGCCGTCGCTCGTCGCGGCGGCTTATCTCGCGGGTCTCACTGCTCCACTTGTGGGATCCGATGCCGTCACCGTCGCCGGGCCGGTCGCTGTCACGTCGCCCTTGCGCGCCCGTGCGGTGCGCGCCTCGACAAGCTCGGGGCGCCCTGAGCTCGTCGAAGGGCGCGGCAAAGCCGGCCCTGGTGCGATCGACATTGTCGGCGGCCTCAAGGTGGAGCGGCTGATTGCGACCGGCCACTCGCAGTCGGCCGGCCGCCTGTACACTTATGCTACGAGATCGTGCGGGATCATTTCGGGAATGCGCTCGGCGGCATCCGGCTGTCCCAACACGCCGTGCCAACGGCAACCAATACAGGCCAGAATGGCGGCGGGATGTTCGGCGGTCTGCTGGGTTCGTACGAGCCGTTCGACACCGCGCGTCTCGCCGGCCTGTATCCCACGCATGACGCGTACGTCGCGAAGGCGAAGGACGTCACCCAGAAAAATCTGAAGTGGGGTTACATCCTCAAAGCGGACGCGGATGCTACACTCGCCGAAGCGAAGCGGTCCACTGTAGGAAGACGATGACGGACGCTTCGCTTCGCGAATTCAGTCATCTGGTCATCTCGTCAATTGATCTGGTGATCGAGATCATTCAATCCACAAATCAATGACCAGATGACTAGATGACCAGATGACCAGATTCAGCATCCTCCTCGTCCTTCTATCTGTAGCTGGCCTCGCGGCGGAGCGCCACTGGCAGACCGGCACCTGGCGCGACATGACGACCCGGCGCAAGATGATCGATTTCGGACCCGGCTCGAGCGGCTTCGGCCGGCCCGGGGCCGCGCCGCCGGGGCCGTCCATGCGGGCGATGGCCGACGTCCGCACGTTCGTCATCGACACCGACGATCTTGTTCTCGATCTCGAGGACACCGTGCCGATCGGCCGTCGCTCGATTGATGTGGTCATCGGCGCGGCCGTCACGTTCGCCGTGGAAAAGAACGCGGTGTACGTCCGTGACGCGAGCGGCGCCGAACACAAGCTGAGGCTCGTGAAGAAGACCGCGCGGGCGCGCGCGGCGCCGGCGGCCCCGGCGGCCCCGGCGACGAAGGTAACCCCGGCGACTCCGACAACAGTGACGGCCGCCTACACCGCCCTTGGCGGTGGGCACTTCATCCGCGCCGTGAGCGGCGACGGCCGATACGTGACGCTGGAGGATGGATCGCGCTGGGAGATCGCGCCGAAGGACTGGTATCAGACGGTGGACTGGGAAGCGACGGAGAACGTCACCGTGCGTACGTTCCCACAACCAGAGAACGGTTTTGGCTACGAGCTGACCAACACGACCATGGACGAAGGCGTCGCCGCGAGCTACGTGCCGAGCCGCTAGTCATCGACCTGCTACCTCGCCTTGTCGGACAACTGATCGTCCCAGTTGCTCCATCCCGACCCCATTCCGTACGGCGCGCGCTCGAGGATCGCTTCAATCCGGCGGATCTTGCCCTTCTCGATCCTGAACATCTCCGCCAGCTCCCACGTCCACGGAGTCGTCGGGCCACCGGTGACCGCACGGCCGTCGGGCGCCTGGTAGTGACGTGTCTCACCGGCCGCGTGGTCGAAGAAGATGAAGCTGAACACGAGGCCGCGCTCCTGATCGACCGCCACGAAGCGGCGGTCGCGGATGCGGGTGACGAAATGAATGAGCCCTGACTTGAACTGCTCCATACAGCTCCACTGCGCGGAATAGGTCGACGCGGTCTTCGGATCCGGCCGCGTCTGCCCCGCCGGCGTCGGCGCGTTCGTCGTCTTTCCGCCGTTCTCGAAGCGGTCGCAGTCGTCGGCGAACGGATACACGCCTTTGCCGTCGTTCAACTGCATGCCGGTGAAGTACATGTTCGCCGTCTTGATCAGATCGTCGCGCGACATCCGTTCAGCGGCCGGGACAGCTTCGGTGAACAGGCGATGCGGCGCCACCGCCTTCTCCACATTCTGCGCGGCCATCAGGTTGCGAACGACGAACGTCTCGATTTCCGAGATCTGCCGGTTGTCGATCTTCAAACGCAGCGCGATCAGCACGAGCGCGCCTTCCTTGACCATGTTGTTTTCTTCGCGCAGCGTGCCGATGAAGGCCACCTGGCCGGCCTGCGGATCGCTGACGAACAGCCGGTACGCGCCCTTCCCGAGCATCGAGCGCCATGATCCGTCGCCCAGCTTCAGGCGCTGGCCGTTCTCCGTGAACTTCACGGTCCTCGAGATCGGCAGCAGCTTCGGATCGTGTTTGACGAAGGCGTCGAGAAACTCATCGACGAAGCCCTCGAGGCAGGCGCGATCGCACGGTCCGGTCGCGGGCCGGTTGCCCTGCGCGGCGAGTCCCGCTGCGAGAGCCACGCCGAGTGTGATGGCCGTCAGAACGTGTCGTCGCATCTTGCTCCTCTATTCATCACCACTCGAACGCGCTGCGCGTGCCGTACGGCATTCGCATCTGGATCGTCTCGAGCTTGCGGATCTTCCCGCTTCTGATTTTATAGAGCTCCGCGGCATCGAGGGTGAACGGCGAGCGATTCGCCGGATCCACCGCGATCGTGCCGTGCCCGGGCACGTCCACTGACTTGACGGTGCCAGGGACCTGAGCCATCAGAAAGCCGAGCACGACGCCGCGCTCTTCGTCGATTACGGGAAAGCGGCGCGGGTGCACCTTCTTGAGAAAGCTGAAGAACTTCGTACCGAACTGCTCACGGCATCCGAGGGCAAACGGATTCCAGGACGCATTGGGACCGAGCGTGAGCGCCGGGTTGTTGGTCGTCAGCGTGCCATTCTGGATGCGGTCGCACTCCGCGTCGAACGGCACGATGTCTCCGTTGCCGCGCTCGAGGCCATCCAGATATTTATTCGCCGCGGCGATGAGCTCTTTCCGCCCGACCCGCTCGGCGGGAGACAGCGGTTCGACGAACAACCGATCCGGGTGGCCGAGCGCTTCCATGTTCTTCACGGCTGGCGCGTCGCGAAGCACGAGCGATTCCGCTTCGGCGATTTTGCGGCCATCGAGTTTCAACCGCAGCGCGACGGCGACCGGCGTGCCGTTTTCCCGCATCGTCCCGAAAAAGCCGGCCTGCGCGCCTTGCGGGTCCGAAATCACGAGCCGGTAGGTGCCCAGCCCGGTCGCGGTGTTCCAGAGCCCGTCGCCCAACGGCAGCGGTTGATCGTTCTCGGAGAACCTCACCTTCTGCGCCAGCGGCAGCCCGAACGGGTTATGCGCCACCAGTGCTTCCAGATACCGGTCGACAAATCCTTCGAGACACGCGCGATCGCACGGCGCCGCGGCGCCGCCTCCGCACTGAGCAGCCACGCCGCCGGCGAGCAGGACGATCGCCACCGCCATCGCCGAGCTGTAAGTACGCATGGGTTATTGACCGGAGTCGCTTCGTGCAGATGAATCCTTATCGAAACGGATCGGACTCCGCAAGTCTCCACCTTCCAGACGCGATAGAATCCGCGGGCGTCCCTGGGCGACGCTCCATTCCATGAGCCACGATCCGGAACTCTTCGACGTCGCCGTGCTGGGCGGCGGGAATGCCGCGCTGTGCGCTGCGCTGAGCGCGCGTGAACGCGGTGCCCGGGTCGTCGTGCTGGAAACCGCGCCTAGGGCGTTTCGCGGCGGCAACAGCCGTCACACGCGCAACCTGCGGTGCATGCACGACGCGCCGACAGACGTCCTGACCGATTCCTACTCCGAACAGGAGTACCTCGCGGATCTGATTCGAGTGACCGGCGGCCAGACCGACGAGATGCTGGCCCGCCTCGTCGTGCGCGACTCGGCGACGTGTCCGGCGTGGATCCGGCAATTCGGCGGACGGCTCCAGCCGGCGCTTGGCGGCACGCTTCAACTGGATCGCACGAACGCTTTCTTTCTGGGTGGCGGCAAGGCGCTGATGAACAGCTACTACGCAGCCGCCGATCGTCTGGGCGTACGGATCGTGTACGACGCCCAGGTCTTCGCCCTCGACGTTGTCGATGGCCGTTTTGGCGGCGCATCTGTTGTGACGAGTGGCCGCGAGACCGTCGTCCGCGCCAACGCCGTCGTCCTGGCCGCGGGCGGATTCGAATCGAATCTCGAGTGGCTCAAGGAAATCTGGGGCGATGCTGCGGACAATTTCATCATCCGTGGCACGCCGTACAACACCGGCACGGTCCTGAAACAGATGCTGGCGTGCGGCGCCCAACCGGTGGGCGATCCGGCCCAGTGCCACGCGATTGCGGTCGATGCGCGTGCCCCGAAGTTCGATGGCGGCATCGTGACCCGGCTCGACTCGGTCCCGCTCGGCATCGTCGTCAACAAGCACGGCGAGCGCTTTTACGATGAAGGCGAGGATGTCTGGCCCAAGCGGTACGCGATCTGGGGACAACTCATCGCGCGGCAGCCGGATCAAATTGCCTATTCGATCGTCGACGCCAAAGTCGCCAGGACCTTCATGCCCTCTGTGTTTCCGCCAATGGTGGCGTCTTCGATCGGCGAGCTCGCGCGACGGCTGAGCCTCGCGCCGGCCGCGCTTGAAGACACTGTCGCGGCGTTCAACCGCGCTGTGCAGCCCGCGTCGTTCAATCACGCCGTGCTGGACGGGTGCCGAACCGAAGGGCTGACGCCGAATAAGTCCAACTGGGCGCAACCGATCGACGCGCCGCCGTATTGGGGATATCCGCTTAGACCGGGCATTACGTTCACGTATCTTGGCGTGAAGGTCGACGATCGCGCGCGCGTGATCATGACAAACGGGCAGCCCGCTGCGAACGTGTTCGCCGCCGGAGAAATCATGGCCGGCAACGTCCTTGGCAAAGGCTACGTGGCCGGCGTCGGGATGACGATCGGCACCGTGTTCGGCCGGATTGCCGGGAGGGAGGCCGCCGCGCATGTTGTCGGGTGATCTGGTCCAACACGGCCACCACGTGATGACGGTGTGCAATGCCTGCCGGTACTGCGAAGGGTATTGTCCCGTGTTCCCGGCTGTCGAGCACCGCCTGACGTTTGCGAAGGGCGATCTGGCGTACCTCGCCAATCTCTGCCACGACTGTGGCGAATGCCTCTACGCATGCCAATACGCGCCGCCGCACGAATTCGGGATCAACGTGCCCCGAATGATGGACGGGATTCGCGTCGCGTCCTACGAAGAATATTGCTGGCCACGATTTTTGAGCGGTGCGTTCACGCATCAGCGCCTCACGACGATGGTGTCGTTGGCGGCGGGACTGATCGCTGTGCTTCTCGCGAAGGGCAGCTCTCGCGGCGGCGTGTATGCGGGCGACTTCTACCTGGTCGTCCCGCACGACGTGATGGTGACGCTCTTTGCCGCCGTCGCCCTGTTCGTCGTCACCGCGCTCGTCATCGGCCGCGCCCGGTTCCTGCGGGGCATCGCAGAAGATACGGTTCCGGTGGTGCAGGCCTCCAGACCTGCCCGCGAAACGAACCTTAGGTTCCGCATGACTACCGCCGCGAGGGCCTTTTGCGACGGCCTCACGCTCAAGCATCTGCACACCGGCGGTGTGGATTGCACGCTGGCCGAAGAAGCACGAGCGCCGTGGCGCCGCTGGTTCCATCACGCCACGTTCTACGGCTTCGTGCTGTGTTTCGCGTCGACGACGGTGGCTGCGATCTACCACGTGGTGTTTGGCTGGCGAGCGCCCTACGGCTACACCAGCCTTCCGGTCGTGCTCGGTACGATCGGCGGCGCCGGCCTGTTGATCGGGCCGTCGGGTCTACTGGCGCTGAGGCGTCATCGCGACCCAGACCGCGACGGGGCCGACCGGTCCGCGCTGGACACATCGTTTATCGCGCTCCTCTTCCTGACGAGCCTCACCGGCCTTCTGCTCCTGGCGTTACGTGAAGGGCCCGCGATGGCGGCTCTGCTGATCGTGCACCTGGCCTTCGTGATCGCGCTCTTTCTCACGCTGCCGTACGGCAAGTTCGTGCACGGGATCTATCGAACCGCGGCCCTCGTCAAGTACACGCGCGAGCGATCGACGTGGACGTCGTAAGACGCGGAGAATCGGCAGCGTCCGTGCGGCTCGATCGCCTGCCGATCACCGCGTTTCACCGCCGTCTCGTCAAGCTGCTCGGCTACATCTTCTTTTTCGAGCTTGGCGATCTCAACAGCTTCGCTTTCGCCGCGCCCGCCCTCCGCCAGGAGTGGCATCTCTCCATCGCGACGATCGGCCGCATCACCTCCGCGTCATTCATCGGGATGTTCATCGGCGCGACGACGGCTGGATGGCTGTCGGATCGGATCGGCCGAAAACGCGCGCTGATCGCTACAACTATCTGGTACTCCAGCTTCTCGTTGTTGAACGCGTTGGCCTGGAACGTCACGGGCTTGTTCGTCACGCGCCTGCTCACAGGGGTCGGCCTTTCAGCCATGACGGTCGTCGCCATCACCTACATCAGCGAGATGTTTCCGGCGGCGCGGCGCGGCACCTACCAGGCGTGGATCATGACCATCGGCCTGTGCGGAATCCCGATGACCGCCTATGTCGCGCGGTTCATCATTCCGATGGCGCCGTGGGGCTGGCGCGCGGTGTTTGTCTGGGGGTCGCTCGGCTTGCTGTTCCCGCTGTTCGCGCATCGGTTGGAGGAATCACCGCGGTGGTACGAAAACCACGGACGTGTCAGTGACGCCGAGGCCGTGCTCGCACGGATCGAGCGGCAGGTCGAGCAGGAGACGGGTCGGATGCTTCCCGTTGCGGACGTGACGTTCGCCGCTCCGGCGATCCAGCGCGGCGGATTTGGCGCGCTCGCCGCCTCGGGATCGCTCAAGCGCCTGGCTCTGCTCGTGAGCATCTGGGTCTGCCAGACGCTCGCCTTCTACGGATTCAATTCGTGGGTGCCGACGCTGCTGACCGAGCGCGGGTTTTCGATCGTGCGGTCGCTCGAGCAGTCGTCCGTGATGCAGATTGGCGCCGTGCCGGGCGCGTGGATTGCCGCCAGCATTTCCGATCGCTGGGAGCGAAAGTCGCTCATCGCGATCGTGGCCGTCGCGGTCGCCAGTTGCGGCATGATTTACGGCCTCAGCTTCAGAACGTCCACCATCGTCATCTTCGGGTTCCTTGTCGCCATGGGCCAGCAGGTGTTTGCGCCGCTGCTGTACGCCTACACACCCGAGTGCTTCCCGACCGAGGCGCGCAACACC
>JBGPKK010000084.1:0-20278 GCA_041485905.1 Vicinamibacteria bacterium | reverse complement strand
CCGGACATCTTTCTTCGTGCCTGCGCGTTAGCGGGCGAATCGCCGAACAACTGTCTGTATGTGGGGGACCGCTACGAGACCGATGCCCTGGCGGCGCGAGCGGCAGGGCTGACTGGCGTGTGGCTCGATCGGAGGAGGACGTCAACGGCTGAGCACATGCCGCCGGTGATCGAGAGCCTCGATGGGTTGCCCTTCGTCCTCGAAGCGTTGCCGAACAAGCGATGAACTGACGCCGGCCTTACGTCCGTACTTTTTCCTGCGCCACCGCCAGAAACGCCTCCATTCCCGTCGCCCGTTCGACGACAAGTGATGATGGAGACACTTCCAAGCAAATTGAATCCAGCCAGGGGGAGCGATACACTGCAGCCGCCGTTCGCGTATAGGGCTACCGAGTTGGACCGACTACTGGTTGGGCCGACAAAGCAAAGACAGCATCCGGAAGAATTCGACCGCGTTGAAAAGAATCGGCGCTACAATCGAATCGAAATGCCTGCAATAAATTCTCGCGATCGGATCATCGAGGCCCTACGGGAACTCCCTCCCGATGCTACCGTTGACGATGCCATCGAGCGCCTAGTGTTTCTCGCCAAAATCGAGGCTGGACTAGTCGAACTAGATCGGGGCGAAGGCATACCGCACGACGAGGTCAGGCGGCGGCTTGGTGTGTGACAGAGCTGATCTGGTCACCGCAGGCCCTGCGGGATCTTGAGGGCATCCGGGCGTACATCGCCATCGATTCACCGCTGTACGCCGACTTAACCGTACGCCGAGTCGTGGCGGCGGTGGAGCGGCTCAAAGCGTTTCCTGAATCGGGGCGCATCGTACCCGAACGAAACACTCCAGATATCCGCGAAGTCATCGTGAGCCGATACCGAGTGGTCTACCGGCGCAAAGCCGGGGCCGTAGAAATTGCGACGGTGTTCCGCGGGGCGAAGCAGTTCACGATCTGAAAAACACAGGCACGGCCCAACACCGCTTGCAGCCGACGGCGCCGCGTATAAGGGTGGAGCGCCGCGGCTGAAGCGTCACGTTAGGCGGATGAGGGCCTGAACATGACCGAGTCACCTGTCAGCGAACGGGTCGCTCAGCACTGGTACTTGCGGCCCGTGCTCTTCGTGTCCGACCTTCAGGCCGCCCTCCGCTTTTACATCGACAAGCTGGGTTTTGAAAAACGATGGCATTCAGCCGATGGCAAGGGCACAGTCTGCCAAGTCAACCGTGGGGGGTGCGAAATCATCCTGTGTGAAGATCCGGCGCGCCAGGACAAAGGCCGTCTGTTCGTCGAGCTAAATCGGGATGGGATCGATGAGCTTCGCCGTGAGATTGCGGAGCGCTCAGTGCCAACCGAAAGAGCATGGTGGGGCTACGACGTGATCCGGATCGCCGATCCCGATGGCAACGAACTCTTCTTTCCTCTTGACGACACGAATGATAGGGAACGCCAGTCATGACAACCGCCGAGAGCGACGTTCCGAGGTACGCATAGGTACAGTAATGTTCAAGGCGATCGTCGTCGCGATGCTAATTGTGAGCGGGTCTCCCCTTTCACAGCAGCTTCCTTCCAGCCCTGTCAGGATGCAAGATCTGACCGTTCCAAATGAGCGACTGCCCTCGGGTTGCAGCTTGAAACCGGGGTCACCGGGTGCGTCGATTGGGCTGCGGGGCACCACGGCCAATCCCTGGATCGGGATGGACCGTCGGACCATTGCCTTGATCCGGCGGACTCTTGATGGTCCGCCACCGCTGCCAGACGCCGCGCCTCTGGGAGCAAGGGAAGCCAGCCGCTTTCTCCTACAGCTCGCAGACGGTGTGGAGGAGGGGTACGCGGCGATCTATGCGCAGTCTGGAACGCAAGACGTTACCGTTTATGCCTTGAAGTTCGCCACGTCCGAGGGCACGGTGTTTGGTCGATCGCGCGACGACAGGACGCCCAGGGGTCAGACGCGAACTCGGGTCGCGCTCGGTCCCATGGTCGCCATTGTTTACGGCAACGGTGGCCAGTGCTTCGAAGCCATACAGGCCCATCTGCAATCCCTCGGGAAGTAGAGTCGCACGGCCTGGGGGAGGAGGAGCCGCTGCAGAGCGCGCCGAGTCAGGAGTTCTCGGCGATCTCAGCGGCCTCGGCGGGTTTCCTCGTGTCCTTCACCCGGACTTCCCGGCTTTTTCCTGCGCGACCGCCAGAAACGCATCCGACGCGTGCGAGCGATGGGCCTTCCGGCAGACGAGCGTCACCTGCCGCCGCCTGGAAATGCCGGCGACGGGGACGCCGACAAGCCGGCCGCTGGCGATCTCGGTAATCGCGCAGCGTCGTGGCAGAAGCGCCACGCCCAGCTTCAGCTCGACCGCCCGCTTGATGCCGTCCAGACTCGGGAGCGCGATCACCATCTTCAGCGCGATGTGACGCTGCTCGAACAGGCGCAGCACGCGCTCCCGCGCGGGAGACGGATCGTTGTGAGCCACGACCGGTTCTGTCGCCAGCTCCTCCATGGTCACCTGCCGTCGCCCCGCCAATCGGTGCGCCGGGTGCACGAGCAAGACGAGCTCGTCGGTGCCGACCGGCACTTCGAGCAATCCCGCTTCGGTCGGGCGGAACGTCAACGCGCCGAAGTCGAGGCTGCCCTGCTGGACCTCGACCGCGATCTGACGCGCTGGCACACGGCGGACGTCGATGGCAATGTCGGCAAAGCGCTCGCGGAAGCGGCCGATCAGCGGCAGCAGCGTGTGGACGGCCGCTTCGTTGGCGCCGATCACCACGCGGCCGCGGCGCAAATCGCGCAGCTCGCGCATGGCCGACTCCGTTTCTTCGGCGAGCCGCACGAGGCGCTGTCCGTAGTTGTGCAGCATCCGGCCGGCGTCGGTGAGCGTGCCGCTCTTCGACGAGCGGTCGAACAGCGTCTCACCCAGATCGACTTCGAGCCGCCTGATCGCCTGGCTCACCGCAGGCTGCGTGCGGTGGACCTTGGCCGCCGCCCGCGAGAAGCTGCGCTCCTGCGCCACGGCCAGAAACGTTCTTAATGCCGCGATGTCCATGGGAGCATCATAATACTGTCTTATCTTTTCGTAATAATTATCACTTTGACTTCTATCGCACCGACCGGCTACAACACACCTGATGAGTGACGATTCTGCGCGCGTAGTCATCTTCGACACGACCCTGCGTGACGGCGAGCAGGCGCCCGGCTTCACCATGGCCGTGCCCGACAAGGTGACGATGGCGCGGGCCCTCGACGCCCTGGGCGTCGACATCATCGAGGCCGGCTTCCCCATTGCGTCGCCTGCGGACGCGGAAGCCGTGTCGCTGGTCTCGCGGGAGGTCCGCCGGCCGGTCATCGCGGCGCTCGCCCGCTGCCGGACCGAGGACATCGAGGAAGCGGCGCGCGCACTTCTGCCGGCCGAGCGGAAGCGGATCCATACTTTCATCGCCACGTCGGATTTGCATCTCTCGCGAAAGCTGCGGATTACCCGCGAGGCGTGCCTCGAGGCCGCCGTCAACGCCGTGCGCCTCGCGCGACAGTTCACCGACGATGTGGAATTCTCGGCGGAGGACGCGACGCGCAGCGACCCTGATTTCCTGTGCCGCGTCATCGAGGCGGTGGTGCGCGAGGGCTGCCGGACCGTGAACCTGCCCGATACGGTCGGCTACGGCACGCCCGACGAAACCCGCAGCTTCTTCGAAGACATCCGCGCGCGCGTGCCCAATGCCGATCAGACGGTCTTCAGCGCGCACTGCCACGACGATCTCGGGCTCGCCGTCGCCAATACGCTTGCCGCCATTCAGGGCGGGGTGCGGCAGGTCGAGTGCACGGTCAACGGCATCGGCGAGCGCGCCGGCAACGCGTCGGTCGAAGAGATCGTGATGGCGCTGCGCGTGCGAAGCGACCGCCTGCCGTACACGACCGGCATCAACACCACGGCGTTGTACGACGCCAGCCAGCTGCTCACGCGCCTCACGAACGAGCCGGTCCAGGCGAACAAAGCGATCGTCGGCCGCAACGCCTTCGCCCACGAGGCCGGCATCCATCAGGACGGCGTCCTGAAGGATCCGACGACGTACGAAATCATGCGGCCGCAGGACGTCGGGCAGCCGATCGCGCGGCTCGTGCTTGGCCGCCACTCCGGCCGTCATGCCGTGCAGCAGCGGTGCGACGCGCTCGGCCTCGCGGTCACCATCGCTGAGGTCGAGCAGGTGTACCACGCCGTCATCTCGCTCGGCGAGGATCGCAAGGCCATCGGCGACGGCGATCTCCGGCGCATCGTCGAACGCGTGCGGACGGACGCGGCGTGTAAAATGGCGGGATGATCCCGCTTCGGGACGTCATCCCGTCCCGGACGACCCCCTACATCACCGTCACCATCATCGTCCTCAACGCGCTGGCGTGGCTCTTCGAGCTCGCTCTGCCGCGCGACATGCTCCCGCTCTTTCTCCAGGTCTACGGCGTAGTCCCCGCCGATTTCCATGTGACGACGCTGATGACGTCGATGTTTCTGCACGGCAGCTGGATGCACGTCCTCGGAAACATGTGGTACCTCTGGATCTTCGGCGATAACGTCGAGGACCGGGTCGGACACGGCCGCTTCATCATCTTCTATCTGTTGTGCGGCATTGTCGCCGCGCTCGGCCAGATTGCGATGGATCCGGCGTCAAGACTGCCGACAATCGGCGCCAGTGGCGCCATCGCCGGGGTGATGGGCGCGTATTTCGTCCTCTATCCACGCTCCCGCGTACTCACACTCATCCCGCTGATCATCTACTGGGAGATCATCGAGCTGCCCGCGATCCTGCTGCTCGGATTCTGGTTCGCGATGCAGCTGTTGAGCGCCGGCACCATCGCGGTCACGGCAAGTACGGGAAGCGGCGGCGGAGTGGCGTTCGCCGCGCACGTCGCGGGCTTCGTCGTCGGGATGGTCGGCGTTCTGGTGTTTCGGAAGCGGCAGGTCAAACTGTGGGAGACAGACTACTAGTCGACAGTCCACACGTGCGTACGAGCGCCGTCCTTCTGTGGCGATATAATCGCACCCTCCATCGAACAGGAGCGCGCTTGAGAAGGGAGTGAACCATGATGTCCCGAACAGGCCACCGAATCGCCCTGCCATTCGCGTTGCTGGCCCTGGCTCTCGTGTGGCTCGCCCCGAGGGTTTCGGGGCAGCCCGGGAGCCAACCATCCACGAAGAACGGTGAGTGGCCGCACTACACCGCCGACTTGAAAGGGACGCGCTATTCACCGCTTGATCAGATCAATGCCGCCAACTTCAGCAAGATCGAGGTCGCCTGGCGGTTCAAGACCGACAACCTCGGCCCCTTCCCGGAATACAAGCTGGAGGGCACGCCATTGATGGTGAAAGGCGTCCTCTACGCGACGGGCGGGACGCGCCGGTCGGTCGTCGCGCTCGACGCGAAGACCGGCGAGCAGATCTGGTCGCACAGCATGCGAGAGGGAAAGCGCGCGGCGGTGGCGCCGCGGCAGCTCTCCGGACGCGGCCTCTCGTACTGGACCGACGGCCGCGGCGACGAGCGCGTCCTGTACGTGACGACCGGCTACCGGCTCGTCGCGCTCAACGCGAAGAACGGCGCGCCGATCACCTCGTTCGGCACCAACGGCATCGTCGACCTGAAGATCGGCGTCGTGAAAGGGAGGGCCGAGCCAATCGATCTGGAAACCGGGGAGATCGGCGTCCACTCGACCCCGATCGTGGCGAGGGACATCGTGATCATCGGGTCCTCCATGCGCGAGGGCGCGACGGTCCCGACGCACGACAACACCAAGGGGCTCGTGCGCGCGTTCGACGCCCGGACAGGCAAGAAGCTCTGGCAGTTCAACACCATTCCGCGGCCGGGCGACTTCGGCAACGACACGTGGCTGGACGAATCGTGGGCGTTCAACGGGAACGTCGGCGTGTGGACCCAGATCACGGTCGACGAAGAGCTCGGGCTCGTGTACCTGCCGGTGGAGACGCCGACGTCCGATTACTTCGGCGGACACCGGCCGGGGAACAACCTGTTCGCCGAAAGCCTCGTCTGCGTCGACCTGAAGACTGGTCAGCGCAAGTGGCATTTCCAACTCGTCCACCATCCGCTCTGGAATTGGGACATGTCCTCGGCGCCGCTCCTCGGGGACGTCACTGTCGCCGGCAGGCCACGCAAGATCGTGGCGGTGCCAACCAAGCAGGCGTGGCTGTACGTCTTCGATCGCGTGACCGGCGAACCGATCTGGCCGATCGAGGAAAAGCCGGTGCCGAAGGGCGACGTGCCGGGCGAGTGGTACGCGCCGACGCAACCGCATCCGCCGGACAAGCTGCGCTATGCGCGCAACGCCTTCGACCTGCCGGGCGACCTGATCGATTTCACGCCCGGGCTGCGGGCGGAAGCGATCGAGCGCGCGAAGAAGTACCGGTGGGCGCCGACGCCGTTCAACCCGCCGATGCTCGGCAGCGTCAACGGCATGTTCGGCGCGATTACCGTGGGCACCGCGACCAACTGGCCCGGCGGCGGTTACGATCCAGAGCTGCACATCGCGTTCGCGCCGGCCGGGAATATAGCCGGCACGCGAGCCCTCGTTGCGCCGCCGCCCGGATTCTCCGACATCAAGTACGTGGCAGGCCTCGCCGGGCAGCCGTTCAGGGAGGTGCTCGGCCCCGGCGATTGCTGCGCGGCCGACGCGCCGCGCACGGCGGAGCGCGCGCGAGAAGCCCGCGCCACGCCGGCTCCTGAACCTGAGGCAGCCGCGGCGGCCGCCGCAAATGCCGCGAGCGCGAATGCCGGCCTGACCGTTCAGGGTCTGCCGATGATCAAACCGCCGTACGGCCTGCTCGCCGCCATCAACCTCGATCGCGGAGAGCTGATGTGGCAGACGCCGCACGGCGATACGCCGGACAACATCCGCAATCATCCGGCCCTCCGCGGTCTGAACATCCCGAAGACGGGTCAGGCAGGCACGTCGGGCGTCGGACTGCTGGTGACCAAGACGCTGGTCATCATGGGTGATCCGCAAGTGACGACGACGCCGCAGCATCCGCGGGGAGCGATGCTGCGTGCGTACGACAAGACGACCGGGAGGGAAGTCGGGACCGTCTGGATGCCGGCGCCGCAGAGCGGGTCGCCGATGACCTACTCCGTCGACGGCCGGCAGTACATCGTAGTCGCCGTGAGCGGGGGGGCCTACTCAGGTGAGTACCTCGCGTTCAGTCTGCCGGCGAAGTAGGGGACGTCGGTAGCAGACGTCTGCAGAGGTAGCTCTCGTGACGACGACAGGACCGAGCGCCGTCTCCGCATTTCCTCCCGGGCCGTCGCGGTCGCTCCGCTCGCTGATGATCTACGGTCCCGGACGGGATCCCCTCGCGTTCTTCACAAATCTCCAGCGCACCTATGGCGATCTGGCGTATGTGCGGATGGCCGGTGAGCATCTGTTCCTGGTCAGCGATCTGCGGCACGTGCGCGACATCTTCACGACCAGCCAGCGCAAGTTTATGAAGGGTCGGGGTCTGGATCGCGCCAAGCGGCTCCTCGGCGAGGGCCTGCTCACGAGCGAAGGCGAAAGGCATCTGGGCCAGCGCCGATTGATACAGCCGGCGTTTCATCGCGATCGGATCGCCTCGTACGCGTCGGTGATGACCGCGTGCGCGGACCGGGTCCGCGCGGGGTGGACCGACGGCGGCACGATCGACGCCGCCGAGGACATGATGCGGCTGACGCTCGCAGTCGTCGGCAAGACGCTCTTCGGGGTCGACGTCGAGTCGCGCGCGCGCGACGTGGGCCTGGCGCTGACCGCCGTCATGGCGTCGTTCTGGCTGCAGATGCTGCCGTGGCCGAATCTCATCGAGCGCCTGCCGATTCCGGCTCTCCGCAGGAGCCGCGCCGCACGGGCCGAGCTCGACGCGATCATCTACACGATGATCGCCGAGCGCCGGCGCCAGCCCCACGACCGCGGCGATCTGCTCTCGATGCTCCTGATGGCCCGGGATGAGGACGGTGGAAGCGGCGGCATGAGCGACCGCCAGGTGCGTGACGAGGCCATGACGATTTTTCTCGCCGGCCACGAGACCACCGCCAACGCGCTCGCCTGGACGTGGTATCTCCTGAGCGGCGCGCCGGACGTCGAAGCCGCGCTTCACGACGAGATCGATCGCGTGCTCGGCGGACGGCAGCCGGACGTGGCCGACATCCCGTCGTTACCGTTCGTCGAGAAGGTCGTCACCGAGGCGATGCGCCTCTTCCCGCCCGCGTGGATCATCGGCCGTCGTGCGCTCGAGGACTACGCGATCGACGAGTACGTCGTACCGGCCCGCTCGCTCGTCGTCGTCAGCCCGTATGTCATCCATCGTGACGTGCGCCACTTCCCGGAGCCCGACAGATTCCTGCCCGATCGGTGGACCGAGGCGTTCAAGGCGTCGCTGCCGCCCTTCGCGTATCTGCCGTTCGGCGGCGGCGTCAGGCGCTGCATCGGCGAATCGTTCGCGTTGATGGAGCTGGTGCTCGTCGTGAGCACCATCGCGCAGCGCTGGCGCCTGCGCCTCGTGCCCGGTCATCCCGTGGTCCCGGACCCGGTGGTCACCCTCCGCCTGAAGCACGGCCTGCAAATGACCGTGCACCGACGAGCGGAGTGACCGCCGCATCCTGCGAGCCCCCACGAGTCACCCGCATCCGTCCGCCACCATCTGCGTCTGTTCCAGTAACGACTATTTCTTGATCGCAGGGTGGACGTACCCGGCCTGCAGCACGTGATCGGATGGCCGGAGGCTCAGGTAATCCACGTGATCGGTGATGTCGGTCCATCCGTGCGGCACGCCCGCCGGGATGATGATGATGTCGCCGGTTTTCACGGCGCGCCTGACGACGTCCGCGCCGGAGATCAAGCCGCTGCACGACGGCCCGTTCAGCTCCCGGGTGACTGCGGCGTCGGGCGCCGATTTGTTGCCGTTGACAATGTGCCCGCCGGTGATGAGGGTGCCGCTGCCCGACACGATGACGTAGCCTTCGGTCTGCGAATCGTGAGCGATCCCGCCCGGAGTCGCCCCAGCCGGCGGCGTGCTCGCTTGCTCGCCGCACGGCATCGGCGCCGGGGCAGCCGCGCGTCCACCGCCGGCCGCCGCTCCGGCTCCCGCGCCCGCTGCAGCGCCGCGCGCGGCGCCGGCCGCCACCCGGTGGATGATGCCGACGGCAAGATTCTCGTTGCCGATGTCGACGACCCGGATGGTTCGATCGACTCCCGGCGTCGCGTTCACCGCCTTCACCTCTTCGTCGGTAATGTAGGTGGCCGCGGTGGGTTTGGACTGCGAAAAGGTCACTGCTTGTGACACGACGAACAGCACGGCGATCATGCTCAACGAAATGGTTCTCGACACCGTTCCTCCTTCTCACTATCGCTTCGCGGCAGTTATCTCACGGTTTTGAGCTGATCTGACGGGAGAGGCGCGCGATCTCGACGAGGATTCTCTCGATGTCGGCGTCGTACCGGCTGGGATCGGGAGAAGATGCCTTGCGAAGCCGGAGATCGTCGAGCTGTCGCTCGAGCTCCGCGCGGAGCTTCAGCAGCTCGCTGTCCCCCACTTGCGTGGTCTCCGGCGAAAGATACACAGCCCGCGCAACTGCGCCATCCGGCCCGGGATTCTGCGCCTCACGCCCGATGCCGTCTCCGTTGTCGTCGAGCAACGGACGCTCGGTCGCCAATTGACCGTGCTGGTCGAACCACTGCCGGACGCCCGTGCTGGCGTAGCTGAATGCCTCCCAGATAGACACACGGCCGTTCTTGTCCGCGTCCGCCGTCGCGTCACTTATGGCCTTGACGAAGAATTCCGCGAACACCGTTTCGAAGTGCTGGGCCGGGGAGTCGGTGGCGGTGATCACGACGCGTCCGGGCGCCGCGAGCCGGCGCATGAACGGAAAGCTTCCACCGGTCGTGTTGATGAACACGAGGCGGCCCGGGATGGGCTTGAGCAGATCCGCCCACTCGCTCGAGCTCAGATCCGGACCCACCAGGTTGAATTTCGCCTCGTCATCGTCGGCTGTCGTGCCGTGGCCGATGAGGATCACGAACAACAGATCGTCGCTCGCCAGACGGCTCCGCAGGCTGCCGAACACGCGGCGGACGTTTTCGCTGGTCGCTTTCGTGACGTTGGGTCCCTCCTTCTCCGCGAGCACCATCAGACGGTCGGCGGGATATTTGAATTTCTGCGACAGGGTCGATACCAGGACGGTCCGCCATGTGTCGTACTTCTCGGCGTACACCTCGCCCCCCGAGGCGCCCGCGATCACGACAGCGTAGCGCTCGGCGGCGTGCGCGAACGAGGCGCCTGCCAGCATGAGGACGATGAACGCCGTTGTGGCGCAGGGCTTGAGCCCTGCGATCGCAGGCCTGAAGGCCTGCGCCACATTCAGATGTCCGACAAGCCGCAGCCCCTTCACCTCAGCCCCCAGCGGCGGCGCAGGATCCACTCGGCCGACAGCAGCGCCACAATGCACGCAAACGCCAATGGCTCGTGCCACACGTCGCGGCGTTCGGGCGCGGCCGGCTGCGGCGTCGTCTCCTGCAGCCAGCCGGAGATCCGCGAGACGTCTGCCGGCCGCACGTAGCGGCCGCCGGATGCACGGGCGACGCGGCGCAGCCACGCTTGGTTGAGCCGCGGATCGGCGAATTCACGGTCGACGCCGCCAACATACAACCAGCGCACCGCGACTCCCGCCGGCGCCGAGCCTCGCCGCACGCTCACGTCGACGCGATATAAGCCGGGTCGATCGGCCCTCGCCACCGCGCCGTGCCGGCCGGACGTCCGGTCGGGGCGCCGCACAGCGATCGACCGCGTCTCTCCGCCAGGAGCCGTCAGCGTCGCGTCGACGGAGGCATCACCCACCGGCGCGAACGCCGCATCGCGGACGTCGATGTCGATCGGTATATCGTCGCCGACGCCGGCGTTCTCGGGCGCGGTGATCGCGATCGCGTCAGGAGACGACCCCGCAATCCATCGCGCCGCCTGCCGCCAGAAGAATTCGTAGCTGCGATCGGTCGAGGCCAGCATCATCTTCCACCGCCACGAGGCTTCGCCGGCGAAAATCATCGACCGTCCCCGCCCATAGCGCTGCACGGCGACGACGGGATACGTCACGCCCGTGGGCGCCGAGGCCACCGCCAGAACCGTGGCGCCCGGGCGCGGCCCTCCGAGTGGCGCGCATGCCGCCAGCGGCGGCAGCGCGGACCACAGCCGCCGGGTCTCGTCCGGAGAATTGCCGATCCGCATGGCGGGATGATTCTCCCCCTCCGACGTGACGACGACTTTGTTCGCGGCGCTGCCGGCCGACGTGCGGACGAGCGCGCCGCGCCGATCGTTCAATTCCACCGGCAGCACGTCCTCGAGCGGAGTGCCGGTCAAGCCGCGCTGCGCAAATGATCGACCGCCGACCACCAGCACGCCGCCGCCGCGTTCGGCCACGAAGTCGGCGGCCATCGCAAGCTCGGCGCGCGTGAAGAAGTCGCCCTCGACGTTGGCGACGACCAGACCGTCGTACGCGTACAGATCTTCGCGGCGCGACGGAAAGCCGTGCGTCAACGCGGCCGTGCGGGACGAAGGGGCATGGACGAAGAAGGTGTCCTTCCCCTCGGCATCTTTGCCTTTGCGACCGACCGCATCGATCTCCAGGCCGGGATCGCGAGACCAGGCGCGCGTCATGAAGCTGTGCTCGAACCCCGGCGCACCTTCGATGATCAGAATCCGACGCGTGCGTCCGGCCGGATTGACGAGCACGCTTCGGGCATTGTTTTCGACGACCGCTTCGGTCTCGTCGGCCGGAATCTCCACGGTGTACACCGTCGGGTTCGCTGGATCCGGTGAAACGGTGAACACCTCCTCGATGGGTGCACCCTCGGCCACCGGCACGACGCGCCGGTTTTCCAGCTCCCGCCCGTTAGCCAGCACGCGAAGCTGAAACGGCGCGCGGCCGAAGCCAGAGCTGACCGCCGACACTCGCAAATCGATTGACGCCTGATCGAGGCGCTGATCGCCTGCCGTCACGCCGGCGATCTCGCGATCGCGGATCCGATCGGGCGATCCCACCCCAATCGCGAACACCGGCGCACCGACAGCGGCCACCGCCGAGGGGTCCGACTGCCCGGTGTCGCCGCCGTCCGACAGCAGCACGATGCCCGCCACCCGCTGACCGCGATACCGCTCCCGGATCGCGGTGAGCGCACCGCCGAGGTCGCTCCGACGGCCGTCACCGCTCAACCGGTTCGCCGTGGCCGGCTCCAGACGGTCGCCCACGGTGTAGAGCTCGGGCGTGAACTGTCGTGACAACGCCGGCAGAAGGTCGGTCCGCACGAGCGCCGTTGCCCGCGCGAGCCGGGTCTGTCCCTCCGCGTCGTTCACGCGCATGCTGCGAGACACATCGACGAGCACCGGCACAACGGCCACACGCCCGCCCGCCGGCGGCACAAGAACAATCGGGCGAAAGAAGAACACAACGATCGCAGACAGGACCAGCACACGGCAGGCGATCAGCACCGCACGGCGGGTTCGCGTCAGCGGCGCCAGCGGACGGCGATACGCGGCGACCGCCAAGCCGCCGATCGCGGCCGCCAGCACGACAACCAGCCACCAGGGAGGGGGGTAGGCGAAAGTCATCAGGCGACAGTCGACAGCCGACAGTCGACTGACGACTTCATTGTTTCTTCCCGGCCGCGATCGCCTTGAAGTAGCTGTCGACCTGTTTCTGGTATTCGGCAGGCGCTCGATCGTCGAGTCCGGCGGCCAGCCGATCCTTCGCGTTCCTCGCCTGCAGCTTTTTCGACAGCGTGGATTCCGCCTGCTCGAGCGCGGCGTCCGCCTGGCGCCTGAGCGTCTCCCATTTGGCGAAGTCCTGCTTGAACGCCTCGGTCCCTGGCGCAGAGAAGATCATGCCCTGGCCTTCAAACGTGAAGCCGGCGCCGTTGCGGGAAAAGCCAGGATCCTGCCGCTGCAGGTCGTCGAGCAGATTCCTGGTGTCGCGTAACTGCCGCAGCAACTCTTCGCGCAGCTCACTCAGGTCCGTTCCGCCCGCTCCCTGCCGGCCCGCCCCCGTCCGGCCGCGTTCGCCGGCAGCCTTCTGATTACTCGCGGCGGCGGTTGTGCGGCCATTCTGTTTGCCGGCATTTTCGAGATCGCGGTTTACCTGATCGAGTTTCTCGCGAAGCTGCTGTGTGCGGGCGAGCTGCTCGGACAGCTTGCGCGATTCGTCGTCCTTGCCGCTTGCCCCGGCGAGCCGGTCGGCCAATCGGTCGAGCTGGCGCGCGATGTCCCGTTCGCCGCTGGCTTCCTGCTCGTTCTTGTCCGCACCCGGCCCTCCGGAGGCACCCCGCATCTGATCGGCCGACTGCCTCATCCGATCCGAGAGACGGCCCAATTCCCGCGCCGCGTCCCCGACGGCCGCCTGCGCTTTCTGATCGGCCGTTTTCTCGCGACTGAGGTCGGCCCCGCTCTGCTGCTGCAGACCGGCCTGCAGCGCGCGGGCGCGTTCCGCGAGCCGCTGCTCTTCGCCGGCCAGACGCCGCATGACGTCCGTGCGCGCATCGCCCGGTCCGAGCTTTGAGAGCTCGGAGGCAATCTGCCGCTCGGCGTCGGCGAGTTGCCTGGCTTCGAGCTGCATATCGCCCAACGGGCGCCGACGGTCAACCATCCGCCGTTCGAGATCGCGCAGCTTTTCGAGGGCGCGGCCGCCGCTGCTCTCGGCGCCTTCAGGAGACCCGCGCCGGATATCGCCTGCAGCCTGGCGCATCTCCTCCGAGATCTCGCGCAGCGTCTTGCGGCTCTCGCTCTGGGCGCCTCCGCGCGCGGATTGATCCTGCTGACCGGATCGTCCGGACGATTCCCGTGCGAGCTCCTCGGCCCGCTGCCGGAGCTCGGACTGCTCGCGCGTGAGCTTCTCGATCTCACGCGCGCGGTCCGCCGGAGACATCGGCGCGCCCGTCAATTCCTTCTGGCGTCTGAGCAGCTCGTCCTGCCTCCGTGCGAGCCCCTTGATCTTATCGAGCGCGTCGGATCCGGATGGCTGCGGTTTGTCCGCGGCCTTGGGCGTCTCGTAGCTGGTCTTCTGCTGCTGGCGCAACTCCCGGTCGAACAGCGTCGAGATGTCGTAGTTGCGATTGTTGTTGCCCGCCGCACCCGACGCCGACTGGTCCAGGCTCAACTGCCGACGCTTGATGTCCGCCTGCGCTTTGAGCAGGGCGTTGAGCGCCCGCATCTCCGGAGACAGCGCCTCGCCGGTCTTCAGCGCGCTAAGCGCGGTGACGGCGTTGCCCATCGCCTCGGCAGCCACGGTCATCGCGTCTTCTTCCGGTCGGGTGCGATTCGCGGCGGTCGATCCGCTGCCGGGCGGTCGTCGCTGCGGATCTCTCATCGCCGACTCACGAAACGAGCTCGCGGTCTGCTCGACGCGCGCCTTGAGATCGGATTCTGTCCGTCCGACCGAGCGGATATCCTGCGCGGAGCGGGCCCCCGCGGCGTCCTCGGCGCGCCGATCGAGCTTCCAGGTGGCGACAATCACTTGTCGCTGCGCGTTGACGAGCTCGTCGATCGTGCCGCTGTAGCCGGACCCGGCCATCGACTGGCTCTGAGCCAGCACGAATTCCTGCTCGAACGGCTGCACTTCGAGAAAGAAAATGTCGCTGCGCGTCTCGTTGGATCGCTTGCCTCTCGTGACGTCGCGCGCGCGGACGTAGTACGAGACAAAATCCCCGGGTTGCACATCGAGATCCTCGAGGTACAGTGTGTGCCGCGCGGACACCGTCGTGGCACGCGGCGGCACGCTCAGCGCGACAGTCTTTTCCGCGCCGCCGCGCACGGCGTAGACGAGATCGAGCCGGTCGATGCCGTAGTCGTCGTCGGCCTGGGCCGCGATATCGACCTCTTCCAGCGGCGTCACGCCCCGATCGCCGGCCGGTCGCGTGATGTGAACCTCTGGCGGGCGATCCTCGAGCATCCGAATGAAGTATTCGGTGTCGCCGGGATTTGTGAGCCCTTCACGATCGGCCAGCATGACCCGATAGGAATTATCCGCAACGATTTTCACAGTGACGGATAACGATGTTGGCGTGTCGCTCGACAGCGGCAGGGTTTTTCCGTCGCTCAGGGCGAGACGACCGCTCGACACGTCGCGATCGGTGTGAATGCGAACACGCACGTCGGTGCCCGAGGGCGCGAAGATGTCGCCGCTGTCCTGTTCCGAGCGCGGCTTCAAGCCAAGCGTCGGCGGGTAGGTGTACTCGAGGTCGACGCGCGTCACACGCGGCACTCGCGCGACGGTCACGGTGAAGGTCGCCGACGTCAGCGTGCCCGCCGCCACCCGGTATGTGAACGGCGCGGTGATCGACTCGAGAGCGAGATGGAACCTTCCGTCTGGATCTCTGGTCATGTCGACGGTTCGCCATTGCCCGCCATCGGCGATCTCCACGTGCGCGGTGACCGGCGCGCGGTTGCCGACGAGGCGCGCCTCGACGGCCAGCGGCATGCCGGCCTTGACGCGGGCGTTGCCGGGTCGGACCTCGATCTCGACGCGCGCCGGAAAGAATATCAGCGAGGCCGCGTCCCTCGCCTCTCGGGCGGGACCGATCGCGACGACCACCACGGCGGCCAGCAGGAGCGCCGCACCAGCGGCGCGAAATCCCGATCGCCGGAGGGTGTCGGCCGGAACAATCGTGTCGACGTCGACGTCGCGGGCCGCTGTGGCGGCATTCGCAATCATCGGCTCGGTCAGCGACGATCGTCCGTGGGATCCGGCTTCCGCCGGATTGTCGCTCTGATCCGGACCGCCGATCAGATCGACCGCCGTAACGAGCCGGTCGTCGAGAGACGGAACGTGCTCTTCGATGAAACGCGCCAGACGGGACTCGGAAGGACCGTGGCGGAGAGGCACGAAGCCCCACGCGACGGCGCCCAGGGCCAGCAACAGCGACAGGAGCCCGAGCGCGGCGGGGACGAGCGGCGAACGGCTCATCCACGGGGCGGCCCATTGCGAGATCACGACCGCGACGAGCAACACGGCGGAGGCGCCAAGCGCGGCGCGCTTCGTCGCCTCGAAGATGCGCAGCATCCGCCACCTCGCGCGCACGCGGGCCAGTAACTCGCGAATCGGCTTATAGCTATCCACTTCCATCGCTCGTCTGCAATGCACAACGCTCAATGCACAATGCGACACCGCGACGCACGCTGCATTCTGCAATTCGCATTTCGTTCAAGCCGTTCTGCTCGCCACGACACTCTCGATCGCCAGCGTCGCAATCATCAGGGCGAGCGCATATCGCCAGAGGTGCTGGCGGTCTTCCTGTTGCCGCGCCTCGCCGCGCGCCTCGGCGACGCCGACATCCTTCAGCCGCGTGACGGCCGCCTGAAACTCGGCGACCGACAACCGGGTTGGATCGGACTCGCGTGGATCGACGTTGATGGCAACCATTCGCGACGATTGTCCCGGCGCTGACATCATGGCAATGCCAGGCGTCGCCGGGATACCGGGCGGCACGTCGCCGATGAGGAAATCGCGAGTCTGCGGACGTCCGCTCGACACATACCTCACTGCCTCGTGCAGGAACGGCACGAACGTCGCATGCAGCGGGAAGTCATTCCAGCGATTGTCGACATCGGAAGCCAGGACGAGCGCGCGCCCGTCGCCCGCTGTGCAGTCCAGCAGCGCCGGTTCGCCGGTCGTGAACCGCGCAACGCTTTGACATCCCGCGCCCTCGATCTGCGCCACCGTGTGAAACGTGACGAGGCTCAGCGTGGCGGTTCCCGCGCCGAACGGCAGAAAGATCGGATGCCTGACGTCGGCTGGCGCCAGCGCGCGGTCTTCCCGCTTCGTGTTGGTAGTAATCCGCAGCCGCGCGTCGTCGCCGAGCACGTCGCCCACGACTTCGCCATCGACGTCCGGACCGACTGCCATCAGCAGGCCGCCGCCTGCTCTGGCGTAAGCCGCCAGGGCTTCACGTCCACGCCGCTCGAGGCCGCGCGTCGACAGCAGCACGACCGCCGCGTGCGGAGCCAGTCGCGCCGCGTCCCAGGTGGAGAGTTGCCCGGGGCTGACGCCGGTCAATTGATAGCGGCCACCGGAGGAGGTGGCGCTCGACAGCGCCTGCTGCACGTAGAACGCCTCGCGGGCGAGGTCGCCGGTCGCGGTCACGATCAGAACCGAGGGGCGGTTCCCGCTGTCGAGCACGGCGTATCGCACGTTGTCTGCCGGAATGCCGCCAGGGTCGTCTACCGCAACCGCTGCCGTCGATGCGGTCGATCCCGTCGCGGCGACGGCGAACTCCACGTCGACCGATGCACGAGGGCCGACCGTGACCGCAGTGTCGCCGGCGGCCCGGTTCGCGAGCGTCAGATGCGCGCGCGTGGTTCGCGAAGCGTCGCCGGTGTTTCGTATGGACGCGACAATGCCGCGCCCGTCGGCGCGAATCGCGGTGACCGCCAGGTTCGCCGGCGGCGCACCGACATCGGCAATCTCAATCGGCGTCGACTCCGGCACCGATGCGCGGTCGCCGGCGTCCCAGCCGCTCTCCTGAAGATCGGTGACGAGGATAATCGTGCCGCGCCGGCCGGCGAGCGCCTGAACGGCGGCGCCCAACGCGCCGCGATAGCGCGTCGCGCCAAACCCCGGCGCCGCGGCATCGATGGCCGACAGCGCAAACGCGCGATCGGGCGCCGGCGGCGCCGCCAGCGTTGGCAGGTCAGAAAACGTTTCGACGCCGACGAGATCTCCGGGCGATGTCCGATTGATGGCGGCCCTGGCCAGCTGCCGTGCCCGCTCGAATACGCCGGGGGCCGACATGCTGTAGGACGTGTCGAGCGCCACGATCGTCACGCCGCCGCCCATGGCCGCGCCCGACGCCAGAAACGGGCGTGCGAACGCGAGCGCCAGAAGGATGAGCGCGGACACGCGCAGCGCCAGCAGCAGCAGCTCGCGAATGCGCCGCTTGTCGGTGTACTCAACCGGCGCGTCCTTCAGCAGCTTGTCCGCGGCAAACTTGACGCGCGGCTCCGGCTCGCGCCGCAAGAAGTGCAGCACGATGGGGACCGCAGCGGTCATGGCGCCGATCAGGAACAACGGAGATAGAAAAGAAAGCATGCGTTACAACGTTCTCCCCCGTGTCGAAAGATACGCCAGCAACGCGAGCTCCAGGGGATCCGTGGTCTTGAGCAACTGATAATCGATCCCTGCGGCGCCGAGCTCACGCCGGTAGCGCTCGATGAGCCCGCCGATTTCGCGCACGTAATGTTCGCGGACCAGACCCGGCACCGCCATGATCTCCTCGCTGGTCTCCAGGTCTTCGAAGCGGGTCGCCCGATCGAACGGAAAGTCGACTTCGTCGGGATCCAGAATCTGGAACACGATCACGTCGGTGCCGCGGAACTGAAAGTGCTTCAGGCCGCGTATCACGGTCTCCGGGTCGTCCAGCAGATCCGAGATGAGGACGACGACGCCGCGCTTGCTGAGGGAGTTTGCCAGCTGGTGCAGCGGCTTCGACACGTTGGTCTCTTTGCCCAGGCGCAGGCGATCCAACATGACGAGCAGCGCCCGCAGATGCCCGGGGCGCGCGCTCGCGGGCAGGATGTCGACGATCCGATCGTCGAACGCCATCAGACCCACACCGTCCCGCTGGCGACTCATCAGGTACGCGATCGAGGCCGCGAGGCACGACCCGTATTCCAGCTTGGTCAGGCCGTGCGATCCGTACCCCATCGAGCCGCTCACGTCGAGCATGATGTGGCAGTCGAGGTTCGTCTCTTCTTCGAACTTCTTGACGTAGTAGCGATCCGACCGCGCGTACACCTTCCAGTCGATCGTCGCCAGATCGTCGCCGTGGATGTACTGGCGGTACTCGGCGAATTCGACGCTGAATCCTTTGAAGGGACTGCGGTGAAGGCCCGAGAGGAAGCCTTCGACGATGGTGCGGGCCTTCAGCTCCAGAGTGCCAAGGCGGGCGATGACGGCCGGATCGAGGAACTGACGCTGGCGCGCGGTCTCGGACATCTACATCCCGCTCGTGGGCACGGGCACGGTGTCGAGGAGGCGCTCCACAATGACGTCCGGCGTGATGCGCTCGGACTCGGCGTAGAAGTTGGTCATGATGCGGTGGCGCATGATCGGTTTGGCGAGCGCCTGAATGTCCTTGATCGACACGTGATACCGCCCGTGCATCAGCGCGCGCGCTTTCGCGCCGCGAACGAGCGCCTGGCTCGCGCGCAGGCCGGCGCCCCATTTCACCCATGTGTTGATGAACTCCGGGGACGCGTCGCCGCCCGGCCGCGAGGCGTGCGCGAGACGGACCGCGTAGCGGGCGATCTCCTCGGCGATCACCACCTGACGCACGAGGTCCTGATACTGCAGGATGTCGTCGCCGTTCAGAATCCGCCGCGGCGCGGGCTCGTCGCGTCCCGTCGTCTGCGTCACGACCGTCACTTCATCGTCTTCGCTCAGGTACCGGATGACGATGTTGAACATGAAGCGATCGAGCTGCGCCTCGGGCAGCGGATACGTGCCTTCGAGCTCGATCGGATTCTCGGTCGCGAGCACGAAGAAGGGACGCTCGAGCGGATAGGTGCGGCCGGCCGCGGTGACGTGATATTCCTGCATCGCTTCGAGCAGCGCCGCCTGCGTCTTGGGCGGCGTACGGTTGATCTCGTCGGCCAGAATGATCTGGGCGAAGATCGGCCCCTTCACGAACCGCAGACGCCGCGTGCCCTGCTCCTCGTCGAGAATTTCGGTCCCTGTAATGTCCGACGGCATCAGGTCTGGCGTAAACTGGATGCGCTTGAAGTCGAGGTGGAGGACGCTGGCGATCGTCTTGATGAGCAGCGTCTTGGCGAGGCCCGGCACGCCCGTAATCAGACAGTGGCCGCCGGTGAACAGCGCGATCAGCACCTGTTCGACGACTTCATCCTGTCCGACGATGACCTTCCGCAGCTCGGCGAGAATGCGCTCGCGGCCTTCCGCGACCTTCTCAGCGCCGATGGTGGCGTCCACGGACCCTCCGGGGGACTCAAGTCTCAAGTGTGAAGTCTCAAGTCTGCACGCTCCGCGCGATCGATCAGACTTCAGACATGAGACTTGAGACTTCGTTAGTGCGTAAGCGAGTACACGATCTCGTTGATGGCCATCTGGTACGCCATCGACGTGTATTTGAGATAACCGGGGAATTCCACGACATTGGACCATTCCCAGCCGTCGCCCATGTCGGTGTTCCAGTTGATGAACATCATCGGCCGGCCGCTGTCGTCGAGAATCGTACGGAGGTGCGGGACGAAGCCGCCCTTCTCCCACGTGCGT